>DASWOJ010000223.1:0-2233 GCA_036398775.1 Acetobacteraceae bacterium | reverse complement strand
TCCGATCGAGGGCTGCCTCGACCTGCGCCGCTGCTGCCGACGTCGGAGCGGCGAGCTGAACGCCTTCTGCCATCTATTGAGTCCTTCGAGGTGGGAGCATACGACACGGTGTGGAACTGCAATTCTATAGGACAATTTCTGCAAATTTATTTGCAAGCAAGTGCCGTGCCAGCGTGCGTCGGCCCGCCGGGAGGCGGGCCATGCGGGTTGTCTGGCCGCGGCTAGGACCCGATGAGAAACGCCTTTATAAGCTGACCCGTGAACCTCGGTGACAGGAAGCGGACATGGCCGTAGTCCCGAGTAAAGGTGCCCTGGTTGCTCGGGTCACCCGCCTGCTGAACGACCTGCCGCCGACGGAGCGGCGCCTTGCCGAGTTCCTCCTCGATTATCCGGGTGAATTGCCGTCATACACGGCAACCGAACTCGCCGCCGCTGCCCGTGTCTCGAATGCGGCGGTAAGCCGTTTCATCCAGAAACTGGGTTACGAGAGCTATGGAGAGGCACGCCGGCAAGTCCGCCTTGAACAAAAGGCAGGATCACCGCTGCTTCTTCTCGGAGCAGAGGGCAATGCAGCGGGTACGCTTCAGGCGCATCTCGAACTCAGCATGCAGAACATGTCCGAAACCTACGGACATCTGTCTGAGGACACGCTGGACCGCGTCGCCCATGCCATGATCGCGGCCAACCGGGTATGGATCGCCGGCTTCCGGAACAACTATTCCTTCGCCGCCTATCTGCGCTGGCAGGTGTTCCGCGTGCTCGAGACCAGCATCCTCCTTCCCACGTCGGGAGAGACGATTGCCGAGTACGCTGTCAGCATTCGCAAGGGCGACATGCTGGTCGTGTTCGCACTTCGCCGCTCCCTGCCAGCGTCGTCGCTCCTCGTCGCCAGCGCCGTCAAGTCTGGAGCGGACGTGCTGTGCATCACGGACGAGACCGTGGACGACCCGGGCCCGGCAACCTGGCTGGTGCGTTGCCAGGCCCGGGCAGCCAGCGCGCTCGATAACCACGTCGCAGTGATCGGCCTTGCCCATTTCCTGGCCACGCGCGTGCTCGAACTGAGCGGACGCGCGGGCCGTCGCCGGCTGGCCGCAATTGAGGCGGCTCATGACCTGTTCGGGGAGTTACCCTGATGACGGCGCGTCATCGCAATGCCTCGTGAGGCGCTTCGAGTTCGTGCAGGCGCGGTGTGTTTCAGCCTGCTATCGATCGAGCACTCATACCCGATCAATTGGCCAGGCTATGGAATGATGTCCGCTTCTCTGCGTGCTCCGCTCCAAACCGGAATGTCCGGTCTTGGCCAGTGCTGTGCGGCCAGGTGGCAGCGTATGCGGCCTACCACCGGGCCTGTGCGGCCTGTGGGGTGATGCAGCCGTTCAAGGACCGGCGCACGTGCCGGCTGCAGACGCTGTTCGGCACGGTCGCGGTCGAGGCGCCGCGGTTCAAGCTGTGCCGCTGCCGCCCGTCTGCGCCCATGGCGGGGACAACAGTGTCGCCGGTCTGCGCGCTGCTGACGGCGCGCTGCACGCCAAAGCTGGAGCGGGTGCAGGCAGAGCTGGGCGCACGCACCTCGTTCCGGGACGCGGCGCGTGTTCCCGGCACCCTGCTGCCGGCCTTGCCTGCGAACCAGGAGAGCGTGCGCATCCGGACCCATGCCGTTGCTTTGCGGATCGAGGCAGACGACCGGCAAGCAGCCGCGGAGGTCACGGCTGTCCGGAACGAGCCGGACAAGGCCGGAGTAGAGGATGAACACCGGCCCATCGTCATGCTCGACGGCGCATGCATCCGAGCGGTGCCTGGTCATCAGACCCGGAACTTCGAGGCGACCTGCGGCAAGCTGGAGCGAGAGGGCCACCACCAGAAGGCGTGCGAGGCACTGGGCCGGATTGCGGGCTGGGCCAAGGACGCCAGCGTGCTGGACGACCCCGCAATGGGAGCGCGGGCGAGGCGCCTGGTCGCGCGTTGCACGGAGCTGCGGGCCTACATTGAAAACAACGAGGGCGCGCTGATCGACTACGGCCAGCGCCATCGGGACGGCAAGCCGATCTCGACCTCGCGGGCCGAGGGCACCGTCAACCAGCTGGTGAGTGCCCGCATGAACAAGCGACGGCAGATGCGCTGGTCACCCCGCGGCGCCCATCGCGTGCTTCACGTCAGGGCCGCGGTGCTGGACGGGCGATTTGGCCACCCAGCAATCCAGCGCGCAGCGTAGCGCCCCAGGTTTTTGACACTC
>DASWOJ010000222.1:0-4260 GCA_036398775.1 Acetobacteraceae bacterium | reverse complement strand
GCCTGCTCCGCCTGCTGGTTGGAGGGCGGCAGGCGCTGGGACAGGCCGAGCAGCGGGGAGTTGATCTCGTTCATGGGTCGCGCAGCATAACCCATCCCGCCGGGTCCGGGCAGAGTCCCCGCCTGTGGATGGCTGTGGATTAGGGGGACAACGCCGGATGTGGCTGCCGAGCCACGGTGGCGCCGGGCTGCCACAGGTAGTCGCGGGTCAGCGGAACCGCGTCCACCGACGCCGCAAGCTGCATCTGCCAGACCATGTGGCCGGTGTGGCGGAACGCCAGCTCGGCGCCGGCGAGGTAGAACTCGAACATGCGGCAGAAGCGCTCATCATACAGCGCGGCCACCGCGTCGTGCCGGGCCAGCAGGTTGCCGCGCCAGTGCCGCAGGGTTTCGGCGTAGTGCAGGCGCAGCACCTCTACGTCCGTGACGTGGAGGCGGCTGGCTTCGGCGGCAGGCAGGACCTCGCTAAGCGCGGGGGAGTAGCCGCCGGGAAAGATATACTTGGCGAGCCAGGCGTTCGTGGTGGCGGGGCCGTGGCTGCGGCCGATGCTGTGCAGCAGCGCCACCCCGTCCGGCGCCAGCACCCGGCGCAGCACGCCGAAGAAGCCGCGGTAGTGGTTGACGCCGACATGCTCGAACATGCCGACGGATACGATGCGGTCCCACTCGCCGGCGAGCGAGCGGTAGTCCAGCAGCTCGAACCGCACCCGGTCCTGCAGCCCGGCGTCCACGGCGCGGGCGCGGGCGGCGGCGAGCTGTTCTTCGGATAGGGTGATGCCGGTGACGTGGACCCCGTGCTCGCGCGCCAGGGTCAGTGCCATGCCGCCCCAGCCGCAGCCGATGTCCAGCACGCGCAGGCCGGGGCGGAGCAGCAGCTTGGCGGCGATCAGGCGCTTCTTGGCGGCCTGCGCCTCGTCCAGGGTTTCGTCGCCGGTTGGGAAGTAGGCGCAGGAGTACTGGCGGTCGGCATCCAGCAGCAGGGCATACAGCCGCCCGTTCAGGTCGTAGTGGTGCGCGGCGTTGCGGCGGGCGCGGGCGGCGGGGTTGAATTGCGCCCAGCGCTTCAGCGCGGCGGCGAGCAGTCCGTGCAGGACCATCACCGGCTGCCGGCCGCCCTGCATGAGGTTGGTCATCAGCAGGTCCAGCGCATCGTAGATCGTGCAGCCGTCCGGGGCGATGGCGCCGTCCATGTAGCCTTCGCCGAGCGCCAGCCCGGGGTTCAGCACCATGCGGCGCACGGCGGCCCAGTCCGAGACGGTGAAGGCGACGGCTGGGCCAGGGGCGCCCTCGTGGCGGGATATGTGGCCGTCGGGATAGCGGACCTGCAGGCTGCCGACGACGAGGAAGCGCCGGATCAGGCTGTCCAGGGCGTAACGCATGGCTTCTCCGGATGCACGGGCCAATGGGTTAGCGATGAATGGTGGGGGTGGCTAGTCCTTGGTGGGACTGTGCTGGCTCCCTCTCCCTCCGGGAAAGGGTTGGGGTGAGGGGGTCTTGCCTGCGGAGCGGGGAGCGGCCCGTGCCGCTGTTGCGCGTTCCCATGTCGGCAGGGACAGTGCTTGCCCGCCCCCTCACCCCGGCCCTCTCCCGGAGGAAGAGGGAGAAGCGGTTCACACTTTGACGACTTGCTTGTACAGCGTGGCGTATTCCCGCGCCGGGCCGGCCCAGCCGACCTCGGCGCGCATGGCGTTGCGCTGTGTCTGCGCCCAGTCGGACGGACGCGCCCACAGGGCTGCGGTCCGGGCCAGCGCGCCTTCGAGGGCCGGCAGGGTTACGGGCGCGAAGGTGAGGCCCGTCGCGACGCCTGCGGCGAGGCTGGCGGAGTTCGCGTCTATGAGGGTGTCGGACAGCCCGCCCACCCGCGCCACCACCGGAATTGCGCCGTAACGCAGGGCGCACATCTGCACGAGGCCGCATGGCTCGAACCGCGAGGGCACCAGCACGGCGTCGGCGCCGGCCTGGATCGTGTGGGCCAGCGGCTCGTCGAAGCCGATCACCGCCGCGACCTGGCCGGGGTGCGCGGCGGCTGCGTCGGCAAGGCCGCGCTCCATTGCCGGGTCGCCGGAGCCGAGCACGACGAGCTGCGCGCCGTGGGACAGCAGGGCGGGGATCGCGTCCAGCAGCAGGTCCATGCCTTTCTGGTGCGTCAGCCGGCTGATGGCGCCGAACAGCAGGGCGGCGGGGTCCGGCGTCAGGCCGGTGAGCTTCTGCAGGGCAGACTTGTTGCGCGGGCGCCGGCGCAGGCGGGCGACGCTGAACTGCGCGGCGATGTGCGGGTCGGCCGCGGGGTCCCAGACCCCGGTGTCCAGCCCGTTCAGGATGCCGTGCAGGTCGGGGACCCGGCTCCGCAACAGGCCGTCGAGGCCCATGCCGTCCTCCGGGGTCATGATCTCCGCGGCATAGGTGGGGGAGACCGTGGTGATCACGTCCGACAGCAGCAGCCCGGCCTTGAGGGTGCCGATGCCGCCGTAGTATTCCAGCCCGTTGATGCCCCAGGCCGCATCCGGCAGGCCCAGCATGCCGAATAACTCGGCGGGGAAACGGCCCTGGAACGCCAGGTTGTGGATGGTCGTTACCGTCGCGGGCCGGGTGCCGCCGCCGAAGTGCAGGTAAGCCGGCGCCAACGCCGCCTGCCAATCATGCGCGTGGACCACGTCCGGCGCCCAGCCGGCACCACCGCGGCCCAGCATCGCCCCCACCTGCGACAGCGCCGCGAAGCGCGCCAGGTTGTCGGGCCAGTCCGCCCCGTCCGGCCCGGCATAGGGCGACCCCGCGCGGTCATACAGGTGCGGCGCGTCCAGCGCATACAGCGAGAGGCCGGACGCCGTGCCGGCCAGCACCCGGGCCGGGCCGCCAAACAGGTCCGGCAGGTCCAGCACCGGCGACGCCTGCTGCAACGCCTGCATCACCGCGGGGTAGCCGGGCACGAGGCTGCGCATCTCCACCCGTGCATGCGACAGCGCGACCGGTAATGCGCCGGCTACATCGGCCAGGCCGCCGGTCTTGATGATGGGGTAAATCTCGGACGTGATGGAAAGAACGCGCATCGCCGTCATGCCGGGCGGCATCCGGTCTGGCAAAGCGTAATCGCTCGGGTTGCCGCGCGGCAGGCGGCTCGCGATGGCGCTATGGGAGGGTGGGGGTCGGCACGCCCGGTCATCGGCATCAGCCCTGCAGCTTGTCAATCATCGGTTGGGTAATCAGGCATACGCCGCGTTCGGTGCGGCGGAACCGGGCGGCGTCGGCGACCGGGTCCTCGCCCACCACCAGCCCTTCCGGGATATGCACGCCGCGGTCCACCACGACGTTCTTCAGCCGGGCATGGCGGCCGACCTGGGTGTAGGGCAGCAGCACGCCGCCCTCGACCGTGCTCCAGGAGTGGGTGTGGACGCCGGTGAACAGCAGCGAGTGGCGGACGGCTGCGCCCGAGACGATGCAGCCGCCGGACACCAGGCTGCTGATGGCGGAGCCGCGGCGTTCGTTCTCGTCGTGCACGAACTTGGCGGGCGGGGTGATCTCGCCATAGGTCCAGATCGGCCACTCCACGTCATACAGGTCGAGGCCGGGCAGGAAGTCGGTAAGGTCGATGTTCGCTTCCCAGTAGGCGTCCACCGTGCCCACGTCGCGCCAATACGCCTGGTTCTCGTGCGATGAGCGCACGCAGGAGCGGTTGAAGCGGTGGGCCATCGCCTTGCCGTGCCTGACGATGTTGGGGATGATGTCCTTGCCGAAGTCGTGGCTGCTGTCGGCCCGCGCCGCGTCGGCCCTGAGCTGCTCGAACAGGAACCGGGTTTCGAACACGTAGATGCCCATGCTGGCGAGCGCCTGGTCGGGGCTGCCGGGGATGCCCGGCGGGTCCTTGGGCTTTTCCAGGAAGGACAGGATGCGGTCGTCTGGGTCCACCCCCATGACGCCGAAGGCGGTCGCCTCCATGCGCGGCACCTCGATGCAGCCCACGGTCACGTCGGCTTCGGTGTCTACGTGCTGCTGCAGCATCAACTCGTAGTCCATCTTGTAGACGTGGTCGCCGGCCAGCAGCACGATGTAGTGGGGGGCGTAGCTCTCGATGATGTCTATGTTCTGGAAGACGGCATCGGCGGTGCCGGCATACCAGCTTGTTTCGCTGACGCGCTGGCTGGCGGGCAGGATGTCGAAGCTTTCGTTGCGCTCGGGGCGGAAGAAGTTCCAGCCGCGCTGCAGGTGGCGGATCAGGCTGTGCGCCTTGTACTGGGTGGCGACGCCGATGCGCCGGATGCCGGAG
>DASWOJ010000221.1:0-5257 GCA_036398775.1 Acetobacteraceae bacterium | reverse complement strand
AACCGGGTGATGACCGTGCTGCGGGAGGAGCTGGACCGCATGGGTCCCGACGGCAGCACGATCCGCGACGCCTTCGACGCGTGGGCGCGCCGCGAGATCGAGCGCATGGAAACCGACCCGGAGCGCGCCGCCGAGATCGGTCGCGCCGTCCGCCGGGTCATGGCGCATGAGACGGTGCAGGCCTGGCTGTGGGACGTATGGTCGCGGATGCGCCTGGCGCTGGAGGCCGATGCCCGGCGACCCGGCGGCCACACGCTGTCGGTGATCGAGGGATCGCTCGCCAACCTCGGCGCCTTCCTGGCCGGGGACGAGGCGGCGCGGGCACGCCTGCAAGGCGCCGCGGAAAGCGTGGCGGCGACGCTGCTGCCCACGGCGCAGGCGCAGGTGGCGGCCTTCATCGGCGACGTCGTCGCCGGGTGGGATGCCGATTACATCACCGACAAGCTGGAGCTGCGGGTCGGCCGGGACCTGCAATACGTCCGGGTCAACGGCACGCTGGTCGGCTTCCTGGTCGGCGGCGCCCTGTTCGGGGTGTTGCGGGCGGTGTTCGGCAGCGTGGCGGGGTAGGGCGGCGCCGGCCATTTACTGCATCAGGCAACTGCGGCCGGGCGCGGCACGTTGGCCGGGCCATGTTCCAGTTCCGCCTGCCCCGCCCGTCCGGGCTGGACCCGCTTCCCGACGCGCCGCCGCTGTCGCCCATCGAGCGGCTGCCGAAGTCGCTGCTGTGCGTGCCGCTGGTCCTGCATTGGATGCTGCTGGCCCTGCGCCACCGTAGCCTGACGCTGCCGAGCGCCGCAAACCCCGGCATCCCGACTGGCGGCCTAGCCGGCGAGGGCAAGCTGGAATGCCTGGCGCTGATCCCGGCAGAGCTGCGCTCCTTCGTCGCCCCAACCGCGGCGGTGCCACCCGGCCAGGATGCGGAGGCCGTGCAGCAGGCGTCCGGGCTGCGCTACCCGCTGGTGGCCAAGCCCGACCGCGGCTGGTGCGGCTATGGCGTGCGGCGGATCGAGGACGCCGCGGGGTTGCGCGCCTATCAGGCGGCGTTCCCGGAAGACGGCACCTTCCTGCTGCAACCCTGGCACTCCGGCCCGGTGGAAGCCGGGCTGACCGTCCGCCGCTGGCCCGGCGCCGCGGACGACCGACGCACGCTGAGCGGGATCACGTTGCGCCATGCGCCCGCCGTGCACGGCGACGGGCGGCAGACGGTGGCGGAGCTGGTCGCTGCCGACCCGCGCCTGCGCTTGTCCGTCCTGGGCGGCCACGATCCTGCCCGCATTCCCTGGCCTGGCGAGACCGTGCCGCTGACAACCGTCGCCAGCCTGCGCGTCGGCGCGCGCTACGAGGACGCGATGCACCTGGCGACGCCTGCGTTGCGGGACTGCGTGGCCGCGGTCGCTGCCGGAATGGGCCTGCGGGCTGGGCGGCTGGACGTGCGCGCCGTGTCGCTGGCGGCGCTGCAGGCCGGGCGGTTCACCATCATCGAGGTGAACGGCGCCGGGGCGGAGGCGATCCATGCCTGGGACCCGCGGCTGGGCCTGCGCGCGGCGTTCGCGGCGGTGTTCGCCAGTCACCGGGAGCTGTTCGCGCTGGGAGGTGCGATGCGCGCCCGGGGGCACCGTCCTGTTGGGCCATGGCGCCTGTCGGCGGCGTGGCTGCGGCAGCAGCGGCTGGCGCGGGGGTATCCGGCGTCGAACTGACTCTAGGACGGTGTCGGTGGACCCTGACGAGTGGAACCGGGCCAAAGAAGCCGTATCTCGGAGCCGCTGCACAAGGGCGCCGTGGGCTGATCCTGGATTGTCGCCCAGCACCGGAGGCCAGGATTGATCACCCGCTACAGCGACCATGCAGCGAACGAGAGGACGTTCCTGGCCTGGGTGCGGACCGCCATCGCCGTCATGGCGTTCGGCTTCCTGGTCGAGAAGTTCGATCTGTTCCTGGAGATCACGGCACGGTCGCTGGGCGGCAGGCCGCCATCGTCCTTGACCCAGACTGCGGGGGATATCGCCGGGCTGCTGCTGATCCTGCTCGGCGGCGCCATGATCGTCATCTCCACCGTCCGCTACCGCCGGACATCCAGGGACATCGAGGATGCCGAGGTGCGCGTGGTCAGCGGCATGGCCATGGACACAACGCTCGTCTTGCTGCTGCTGGGCTTGGGAGGAGTGCTTTTCGTGTTCCTGCTCTATACCGTCGTGCACCGGATGGTCTGATCGGCGCCGCCCAGCAGGCGTGGCAGGAGCAGGGCGCGTGACCGCCTTGGTCGAGGCGCACCGCGGCCGCCCTGCGCCCTTGGCCGCGCGGCGGCATTGGCCCGGCACACCGGCGTGCCAAGGTTCCGCAGGGGGTTCGCTGCAGCCCGGCAGCCAGTTGAAACGGCGCCGAGTTGGGGGGCAGCCGATGGCGTCCCCTGCCAGGGGCCGCAGCTTAACGGCGCGGCTCGCCGGGGATTGAGCGGGCCGGTTGGCGGCGGCGGCGTGGCGGAGTTCATGCGGAGCGTTGCCCGGCGATCCCCGGGCCACAGCCCTATCCTGGCCGGCTGCGCCGTTGCCGAACCTACCCCTCACATGGCTGCGGTGGCGCCGCCTCGTGCTGCGGCCGGCCCCAGCCGCGATAGGAGCACGATATGAGTCAGACCATGAAGCAGGCCATCAGCAAAGTGCCGGAGGTCACGCTGGGCTTCTGGGTCATCAAGGTGATCGCCACCACCTTGGGCGAGACCGGAGGCGACGCCGTTACGATGACGCTGGGCCTCGGCTACCTGGTCGGCACGGCGATCTTCGCCGCGCTGTTCGTGGTCGCCGTGGGGGCGCAGATCAGGGCGCGGCGGTTCCACCCGTTCCTGTACTGGGCGGTGATCGTCGCGACCACCACGGCGGGTACCACGCTGGCCGACTTCTTCGACCGTTCGCTCGGCATCGGCTACGTCGGCGGGTCGTCGGTGCTGTTCGCGCTGCTGCTGGCGACGCTGTGGCTTTGGCACCGCACGCTCGGGTCGGTGTCGGTGGACAGCGTGACGACGCCACGGGCGGAGATGTTCTACTGGGCGACGATCATGTTCTCGCAAACGCTGGGCACGGCGCTTGGCGACTTCCTGGCCGACACGGGCGGGCTGGGATATGGCGGCGGGGCCTTGGTGTTCGGGGCCGGGCTGGTTGTCGTGGCGGGGCTGTATTTCCTTACGGGGGTATCGCGCACCGTGCTTTTCTGGGCGGCATTCATCCTGACCCGGCCGCTCGGCGCGACCGTAGGCGACTTCCTCGACAAGCCGCTGGCTGATGGCGGGCTGGCCCTTGGACGGTTTGCCGCCTCTGGCGTGCTTGCGGCACTGATGGTCGGGCTGGTGCTGCTGCTGCCGCAACGCGCCGGACGGCACCCAGCGTAGCGGGACATGCCAGGACAGCAGCGGTGTTGCTGGATCGGGAAACCCGGACCGGCAATCCGCTTAGACCCGCGCCCCCAACCCCACCCGCGCCGCCGTCGCCAGCACGTCCGCCCGCTCGTTCATCGCGTCGCCCGAGTGCCCGCGCACCCAGCGCCAATCAATGGTGTGCATCTTCGCCGCATCCAGCACCCGGCGCCACAGGTCCATGTTCGCCACCGGGTCGCCCGCCGCGTTGCGCCAGTTCCGCCGTACCCACCCGGTCTGCCAGCGCGTGACCCCGTTGCGGAGGTATTCGCTGTCGGTATGCAGCACCACGCGGCAGGGCCGGCTCAACGCCTCCAACGCCGCCGCAGCCGCGGTCAACTCCATGCGATTGTTGGTGGTGACGGCTTCCGCCCCGGTCAATTCCCGCTCGTGCTGGCCGAAGCGCAGGATGGCGGCCCAGCCACCCGGCCCGGGATTGGGCTTGCAGCCCCCGTCGGTCCAGATCTCAACAGTCTCAGAGTCCGTAGGCATGGTAGTCCCGGATGGAAAGATGGAAGCGCAGGCGGCGTAGATACTCCAGCGGGTCCTTGCGCGTCACCAGCGCGCCCGGCGGGGTATGCAGCCAGTCATACAGCCGCGTCAGCAGGAAACGGACCGCCGCCCCCTGGCACAGCACCGGCAGCGCCGCACGCTCCGCGTCCGACAACGGCCGAACCGCGTCATAGGCCGCCAGCAAGGCGCGTGCGCGGGTGGCGTTGAACATGAAGTCCGGCTCGAAGCACCAAGCATTCAGGCACACCGCAAGGTCGTAGGCCAGCAGGTCCGTCGCGGCGAAGTAGAAGTCAATGATCCCCGACAGGCGGCCATCCAGGAAGAACACGTTGTCCGGGAACAGGTCGGCATGGATGTGTCCGCGCGGCAGGCTGCCGGGCCAGGCGCCGACGATGCGGTCCAGCGCCGCCGCCAACTGCGCCGCCAGCCCCGGCTGCACCTCGTCCGCGCGCTCGCCGCTGCGGGCCAGCAGCGGCGCCCAGCTTGCGGGACCCAGGGTGTTGGCGCGGGTGGGGACGTAACCCGCGCCGGCCAGGTGCAGCCGGGCCAGGGCGTCGCCCAGCGGCCCGCAATGCTCCGGCCGCACGCGGCGGGGCCAGACGCCGGGCAGGAAGGTGGTGATGCAGGCGGGCCGCCCGGCAAGCCGGCGCAGGCTGGCGCCGTCATGCCCGCGCACCGGCTGCGGGCAGGTGATGCCTTGGGTGGCCAGGTGCTCCATCAGGCCGAGGAACCAGGGCAGCTCCGCCGGGTCCACCCGCTTCTCGTAGAGCGTCAGGATGAAGTCGCCGGCCGTGGTGCGGAGCTGGTAGTTGCTGTTCTCGACCCCCTCGGCGATGCCGCGGAAGGCGACGGCGGTGCCGAGGGGGTAGCCGTCCAGGAACGCGGCCAGGGCCTCGTCGGTGACTTCGGTATAGACAGCCACTAGGCCGGTGGCCGCATCGGTTGGATGAGCGCCATCTTGGACCCGTCATAGCGGCCCGCGTGCGGCGCGGCAGTCCTAGGACCGGCAGCATTGTGCCTCAGCCCCTGCACTTCCGCCTCACAGCGCTTCCGGCAATGCCAGCCGGGGACATCAAGGGACGGTCAGAACTGCGGCCAGCCGCATCAGCAGAGCGGCGCCGGCAGCTTGAACACCACGTCCTCCTGCGTCACCTGCCGCTCCTCGATCTCCAGCACATAACGGCGGCCGAGGCTCACCAGCAGCTCCTGCACCAGGGTTTCCGGCGCCGATGCCCCGGCGGTGACGCCCAGGGTCCGCACCCCGTCCAGCGCGGACCAGTCGAGCTGCTCCGCCTTCGGCAGCAGGATCGCCCGCCGCGCCCCGGCACGCTCCGCCAC
>DASWOJ010000220.1:0-24788 GCA_036398775.1 Acetobacteraceae bacterium | reverse complement strand
GGCTGCCGTGAAAGCCTGGTTGACGGTATTCGCCGTGGCACCGACGTGATGATGTCGGGCAAGGTCGCGGTCGTCGCCGGTTTCGGCGATGTCGGCAAGGGCTCTGCCGCGTCGCTGCGCAGCGCCGGCGCTCGCGTGATGGTAACCGAGATCGATCCGATCTGCGCATTGCAGGCGGCGATGGAGGGCTACGAGGTCGTCACGATGGAGGACGCGGCGCCCCGCGGCGACATCTTCGTGACCGCGACCGGCAACATTGACGTGCTGACGGTGGACCACATGCGCGCGATGAAGAACCGCGCCATCGTCTGCAACATCGGCCACTTCGACAGCGAGATACAGATCGAGGGCCTGCGCAACTTCCGGTGGGAAAACGTGAAGCCGCAGGTGGACGAGGTCGTGTTCCCCGACGGCAAGCGCCTGATCGTGCTCAGCGAGGGCCGGCTGGTGAACCTCGGCAACGCCACGGGCCACCCGTCCTTCGTGATGTCCGCCTCCTTCACCAACCAGGTGCTGGCGCAGCTGGAGCTGTGGACGGCCCCGGCCGGCAAGTATGAGAACCAGGTCTATACCCTGCCCAAGGCGCTGGACGAGAAGGTGGCGGCGCTGCACCTCGCCAAGGTCGGCGCGGCGCTGACGAAGCTGACGCCCAAGCAGGCCGAGTATATCGGGGCGCCCGTGTCCGGCCCGTTCAAGCACGATCTGTATCGCTACTAGGATGGGCATCGCGGCCGTGCATGCGTTTGGAGTGGTGGCGGCCGCGTGCCTGCTGGGCGGGATGGTGTTCTTTGCCGCCATCCTTGCCCCGCTGGTGTTCACCAAGCTGGACGGGGCGACGGCGGCGCGGTTCATCCGGGCGACGTTTCCGCGTTACTACCTGTATGTCGCCGTGGCGTCCTTGCTGGGTGCGGTTGGGCTGATCTGGGCAGACCGAGTGTCCGGCATCGTGCTGCTTGTGGTGGCCCTTTTGACGGTATGGCTGCGCCAGGGCTTGATGCCGACGCTCAACCGGCTACGCGACGCCGGGCTGGCAGGGGATGCCGCATCCAACGCGCGATTCGACCGGATGCACCGTGTGTCGGTCGGGGTGAACATGGTGCAGATGCTGGCCGTGCTGCTGGTGGTGGCGCGAGCCGGGCTGGGTTAGCCGCCGTCCGCACTTCCCGGATGGCCGACAACCCTGGCTTCAGGATGCCGGGCCGCACATTGTCTCACCCGTGCCGCAGGACTGGCAGCGATCGGCTGGTTACTTGCCACTAGATTAGTGAAACGCTAGATCTCATGTCGCAACCATATCCGGATCGGGATTCTGCAATCTAGTGAGCGCGTCCGTCCCCGGTCATTCTGGCGCTGCACTGGAACGCGACGATGTGATCCGCCGTCCTGTGCCCTCTGCAAAGCCGATAGTCCTGGTCGTTCTGTCCGGCGGCGGATTTACGTTCGAAACGAAGTGCATCCTTCGGGCGATGGAGGGCGATGTGGACCTCGTTTATTTGGCAACCGAATTTGGCGGGGTTCCAGGGGAGCATGGCATCCCTGCAGGCACGAGCCATCGGGTGCCTACGTTCCAGACCGTATCGAATAAATCCACCTCGCAGAGCATATATGCGTTTCTAAAAGTATTCCTCATGACCCTTGCGGTCATCAGACGCAACAAGGTCAACTCGGTGATAGGGGTCGGCTGCAGCCATGCGGTGCCCATGTTCCTGGCCGGCATGGTCTTGCGGCGGACAAATGTATTCGTCGAAAGTATTACCCGGGTCAACGACCTGTCCAACACCGGCAAGCTGGTTTACCGGATGCGGCTGTCCCATCTCTTTGTCGTCCAGTGGCCTGGCTTGAAGGCGCTCTATCCAAGAAGCACGCTGGGGACCGTTCTTTGATCCTGGTCACCGTCGGCACGACGATGCCATTTGACGAGTTGTTCGTTGAAGTGGACCGCCTGGCAGGGACCGGGTTCTTCCATGAGGACGTGATCTGCCAGAGCGGGCAATCATCCTACAGGATGTCACATTGCGAGCAGTTCGTCGGTCGGCCGAGCATTGACGACCTGATTGCTGATAGCTCGCTGGTCATCAGTCATGGCGGCGCCACCGTGATTCAACTGCTCATCGCCCGAAAAACGTTCGTAGCCTTCCCGAACCCGCGTGGCGCAGGCGACCACCAGGGGAGCTTCCTGGAACAAGTCGCCTCGATGTCCGACATTTCGTGGAGCAGAGACGTGCAGGACGTGGCCCGTCTTGTCACCGAGCGCTTGCGCCTCGGCACAGCCTCCGTCCGGACAGATTTCCCTCGCGCGTCCGACGCGATCCGGCGCGTCATCTCCCACTAAACCGCCGCTTGCTCATCCTGGGTCCGGGCGTCAGCCTGCCTGTAAGCAGACAACGCCTACCCCAAACCGGTTGCGGCCGGCTTACACCAGCCGCCGCCATCCTCTCTGACCCGTTCCCAACCGTGCCGCCATCACAAGACGCTTGCTGCCCAGCGACGCGCTAGCTGGCGGGGCCGTGCTTGCAGCCCTTAGCCTACGGCCTTGCTGCATCCCTTGCCATGACGCAGAACAGTCAAAGGGAGCATCCGCTAGCGTTAATGCCCCCGTAGAATCTGGCTCAGGAACAGCTTCAACCGATCAGTCTGCGGGTTCTCGAACAACGTATTCGGCTCCCCCTGCTCGACGATCTCCCCCCGGTCCATAAACACCACGCGGTCGGCGACCTGCCGGGCAAACCCCATCTCGTGCGTCACGCAGACCATCGTCATGCCGTCATGCGCCAGCCCGATCATGGTGTCCAACACCTCCTTGATCATCTCCGGGTCCAGCGCACTGGTCGGCTCATCGAACAGCATGATCTTCGGCTTCATGCACAGCGCCCGGGCGATGGCCACCCGCTGCTGCTGCCCGCCCGAAAGCTGGCCGGGATACTTGTTCGCCTGCTCCGGTATCTTGACCCGGCGCAAATAGCTCATCGCCAGCTCCTCCGCCTCCGCCTTCGGCATCTTGCGGACCCAGATCGGCGCCAGGGTGCAGTTCTCCAGGATCGTCAAATGCGGGAACAGGTTGAACGACTGGAACACCATGCCGACCTCGCGCCGGATGGTGTCCAGCGCCCGCAAGTCGTCGGTCAACTCCGTCCCGTCCACGATGATGTGCCCCTCCTGGTGCGACTCCAGGCGGTTGATGCAGCGGATCATCGTGCTCTTGCCGGACCCGGACGGCCCGCACACCACCACCTTCTCCCGGTGGCCGACGGTCAGGCTGATGTCCCGCAGCACGTGCATCGCGCCGTACCACTTGTTCACCTTGTCCAGCACGATCGCCGGCTGGTTGCTGCCCTCCGCCACCGGGCGGCCCATCGTCGCGGCTTGGCTCATGGTTGGTGTCCCCTGTTGAACGGGCCGCGTCAGCGGCGGACGGTCCGGCTGAACTCCTGCTCCAAGCCGCGGCTATACCGCGCCATGACGAAGCAGAAGCAGAAATAGACAGCGGCGAGCACGAGATACATCTCGGTGCTGTAGGCCTGCCAGATCGGGTCGGTGATCGCTGTCTTGCCCGACAGCAGCAGGTCGAAGATGCCGATGATCAGCACCAGCGACGTGTCCTTGAAAAAGCCGATGAAGGTGTTCACCAGCGGCGGGATCACCAGCCGCAGCGCCTGCGGCAGCACGATCAGCCCGGTTTTCTTCCAATACGACAGCCCCAGCGCATCGGCCGCCTCATACTGCCCCTTCGGCAGCGCCTGCAGTCCGCCGCGTATCACCTCGGCCAGGTAGGCCGCGGCGAACAGGATGAACGCCACCTGCGCCCGCAGCAGCTTATCCGGGTTGATGCCCGCCGGCATGAACAGCGGAAACATCACGCTGGCCATGAACAGCACGGTGATCAGCGGCACGCCGCGGATCAGCTCGACATACACCACGCACAGCATACGCACCGCCGGCATCTGCGTGCTGCGCCGTCCCAGCGCCACCGCGACCGCCAACGGAAATCCAAGCGCCAAGCCAAAGGTGCTGAGGATCAAGGTGATCGGCAGCCCGCCCCACCGCTCCTGCGGCACATATTCCAGGCCGAACACGCCGCCCCACATCAATAGGCCGATGACGGTGAGCGTAGCGGCCCAGATCAGCACCAGCTCCTTGCGCCAGAACCGGCGCATGGCGGACACCCCGAACAGCCCCAGGAACAGCAGCACGACAACAGCCGGGCGCCACTGCTCGTCATACGGATAGTAGCCGAACAGCGTGAACCGGTACTTGTCCCCGACCATCGCCCAGCAAGCGCCAACGCCCTGCGCCTCCCGGCACGGCGTCGAGTCCAACCCGGTGGCGGTGGCCGGCACGCTCCAGACCGCATGGATCAGGCCCCAGTTCACGAAGCCGACGGCCCAGCGCACGATCAGGTAGGCCAGCAGGATCGTGACCGCCGACGACAGCCACGAGTTGAACAGGTTGGCCCGCGCCCAGGCAACCGGCGCGAAGCCGCCGCCTGCTGGCGCGCTCCGGACGATCGGGGCCGCAGCCACCCCGGCGATGGAGGGCACTGGCTCTCCGGCCGCTTGGGACACCCGGGCTGTGACTTCGGACATGGGACTAGCGCTCCACCAGGGCCTTGCGGGCGTTGTAGCGGTTCATCAGGAAGCTGATCGCCAGGCTGATGGTGAGATACACCGCCATGATGACGGCGATCCCCTCGACCGCCTGCCCCGTCTGGTTCAGCGTCGTGTTGGCGATGCTGGTCACGTCCTGGTAGCCGATCGCCACCGCGAGCGAGCTGTTCTTGGTCAGGTTCAAATACTGGCTGGTCATCGGCGGGATGATGACGCGCAGCGCCTGGGGCAGCACGACCTGGCGCAGCACCTTGCCGGGCCGCAGGCCGAGCGCGCCCGCCGCCTCCCACTGCCCCGTGGGCACCGCCAGGATGCCGGACCGCACGATCTCCGCCACGTAAGCGGCGGTATAAAGCGTCAGCCCAAGGGTCAGCGCACCATACTCGGGGCTGAGCGTCGCACCGCCCGCGAAGTTGAAGCCGCGCAACTCCGGCACCTCCGGCGTGAACGGCGCACCCAGCAGCGCCCACACCACGCCCGGCAGCCCGATCAGCAGGGCGATTGCCACCGGCCACACCGCCGGGCGCACGCCGGTCACCGCCTGCTTGCGCGCCGCGGCGCGTGACCATGCTACAGTCCCGGCGATGCCCAGGGCAAACGCCGCCAGCACCCACCAGTAGGCGTCCACCCATTCCACGACCGGCACCTTGATGCCGCGGTTGGACAGGAACACCCCCGGCAGGGGATGGAAGCTCTGCCGCGGGCTGGGAAGCGTCTGCAGCAGGCCGTACCAAAAGAATAGCTGCAGCAGCACCGGGATGTCCCGCAGCACCTCGACATAGATCGCCGCCAGCCTGGCCAACAGCCAGTTCTTGGACAGGCGCGCAATGCCGACCAGCGTGCCCCAGATCGTCGCCAGCACGACACCCACCACCGCGACCTTGAGCGTATTCAGCACCCCGATCACCAGAGCGCGCCCGAAGGTGTCCGTGGCGGAGTCGTAACTTATCAGGTGTTCGCCGATCGGGATGCCGGCGTTGCGGCCGAGGAAGGCGAACCCGGTTGCGATGCGCCGCGCCGCCAGGTTCTGCTGCGTGTTGTGCACGAGATACCAGACGATGGCCGCAAGTGTCCCCAGGATCACCACCTGCCACACGATGTTGCGGAACCGTGGGTCGGACCAATTAAGCTGCAGCGCCTTGCGGGGCGCCACGCGGGTGGGGACCAGACGGGGGTCTGCGGCGGCTCCGGACATCGGTGATCCCTGTTGGCGCCGGCGTTGCTGCCGGTCTGGCGTCATGCGGCTCAAGCGGCCAACCCATGCCGCCCCTGCATGGAACTATCTGCGGCAAAACCTGGGCGGAGATCAATCAGCGTGTGACTCAAAAATGACTGAAAACGGCCGCCCCAGGACGGAGCGGCCTATTTCGTAGGCAGGCCAGGGCACGAACTGCCCCGGATTTGCCCTGGCTGATGGCGCTAGCGGATCGGCGGCGGATAGTGCAGGCCGCCCTTGTTCCACAAGTTGTTGATGCCGCGCGGTATCCCCAACGGCCCAATGGTCCGGTCGAACATCTCACCGTAGTTGCCGACCTGCTTCACCACGGTCACGACCCACTTGTTGTCCACGCCCAGCGCCTTGCCCAAGTCGCCCTCGGCGCCCAACAGGCGGCGGATGTCGGGGTTTGTGGACTTCGCAGCCATCTCATCCACGTTCTTGCTGTTCACGCCGCTTTCCTCGGCCTGCAGCATGGCGAACAGGGTCCAGCGCACCACGTCGAAAAACTTGTCGTCGCCCTTCCTGACCATCATGCCCAGCGGCTCCTTGCTGATGATCTCCGGCAGCAGGATATGCTCGCTGGCCTTGGCGCCCTGCTGGTAGCGGAACGCCGCCAGGCCCGACGCGTCGGTCGAGTAGCTGTCGCAGCGCCCCGACAAGTAGGCGTTCTGGATCTCGGCCAGGTCCTGGATCAGCACCGGGGTGAACTTCAGGTTGTTCAGCCGGAAGTAGTCGGCGATGGCCAGCTCCGTGCTGGTGCCGGGCTGGACGCAGATGGTGGCGCCGTTCAGCTCCTTGACCGACTTCACGCCGGCAGAAGCCTTCACCATGAATCCGGTGCCGTCATAGAAGTTTATGCCGGCGAACAGCAGGCCCAGGTTGCCCTCGCGCCCCAGCGTCCACGTCGTGGAGCGCACCAGCAGGTCGATCTCACCCGATTGTAGCGCGGTGAACCGGTTGGTGGTGGTGGTCGGCACGAAACGCACCTTGCCCGCGTCGCCCAGCACGGCGGCGGCAACGGCGCGGCAGGTATCGGCGTCAATGCCCTGGGTCACGCCCTTGCTGTCGGCCAGCGAGAACCCGGCGACGCCGGTGGACACGCCGCAAGCCAACTGGCCCTTGGACTTGATGCTGTCCATCGTGGCCGAGCCGGTGCCCTGCGCCAGCGACGGTGCCGCCGTGGCAAAAAGGCCCGCCAGCGCGATGCCGGCAGCCTGTAACGTAAGACGCTTCATCGCTTGTTCCCCATAGCAGCGGGATGCACCCCGCAATGACCAGCATTGTGCGTGGTGCAGGACATAAGATCAACCGGTGGGGGCTGCCCGCCGAAACGGGGCGGCTCCCGCTCCGATGTCGGGCCAATCCCGGCCATCGCCGCGGAGAGGTGAATGAAACCGCGCGGCACGGCGCCCGGTCGCGCCGTTCCGGTGCGGTTCATCGCGCGCTGGCCTGCCTGCCGCCCCAATCCGCGGGACCGCGGCGCACCGAGCCACATAGGCCGCTTGCCCCGCGGCGAAGCCAGCGCTATACCGCCGCAACAGTCGGGGCGTAGTACAGCCTGGTAGTACGCTTGCTTCGGGAGCAAGAGGCCGGAGGTTCGAATCCTCTCGCCCCGACCAATCCATCACCCATCCAGCCGCCTCCCGGTGCCGCGGTCGAACAGGTGCAGCTCCCCAGGCGTGAGTGCCACGCAAACCGTGTCGGCAACCGGCATGGCGCCCGGCAGCTTGGCCAGCAGCGGCGTTCCATCCGCCATGCGGCCATGCACCAGCGTCTCGGACCCCAGCGGCTCCACCAGTTCCACCTGCAGCGGCAGCCCAACCGGGTCGAGAACCACATGCTCGGGCCTGATACCCAGCGTAATCAAGGGACCTCCCGCCCGCGGTGACGGCAGCGGAACCGTGTGGCCGCCAGGCAGCCGCACCGCATCGCCCAGCAGTTCCGCCGGCAGCAGGTTCATCGCCGGCGCCCCAATGAACCCGGCGACGTAGGTGTCGGCCGGCCGGGCGAACACCTCCATCGGCGTCGACAACTGCACCGGATGCCCGCCATGCAGCACCAGCAGGCGGTCGCCAAGGGTCATCGCCTCCACCTGGTCATGGGTGACATACAGGCTGGTAACCCCCAGCCGCCGCTGCAGCCGCCGTATCTCGGCCCGCATCTGCACCCGCAGGGTGGCGTCGAGGTTCGACAGCGGCTCGTCGAACAGGAACAGCTTGGGGTTGCGCACGATGGCCCGGCCCATCGCCACCCGCTGCCGCTGCCCGCCGGACAACTGCCGCGGCTTGCGGTCCAGCAGCGCCCCAATCCCCAGCAGCCCCGCCGCCTGCCCCACCCGGGCGCGTATGTCCGCCTTGTCCAGCCCGCGTATCCGCAGCCCATAGGCCATGTTGTCGAACACGCTCATATGCGGATACAGCGCATAATTCTGGAACACCATGGCGATGTCGCGCGCCGCCGGGTCGGCATGGGTCACGTCGCGGCCCCCCAGCACGATCCGCCCGGCGCTCGGCGTCTCCAACCCGGCGACCAGCCGCAGCAGCGTGCTCTTGCCGCACCCGCTGGCGCCGACGATCACCAGCATCTCGCCATCCTGCAGCGCCAGGTCTATGCCCGCCAGGATGGTGGCCGCGCCGAAACTCTTGGTCAGGCCGTGCAGGTCGAGCGTCGCCATTACTTGTCGCTCTCCGCCAGGCCCTTCACGAACCACCGTTGCATCAGCAGCACCACCAGCACCGGCGGCAGCAGCGCCAGCACGGCGACCGCCATCACCCGGGACCAATCGGCCTGGGTCTCGGTGCCGATCATCTTGACGATGCCGATCACCACCGTATCCAGCGAGGGGTCGGTCGCCACCAGCAGCGGCCACAGATACTGGTTCCAGCCATACACGAACAGGATCACGAACAGCGCCGCCAGGTTCGCCGCCGAAACCGGCAGCAGGATGTCGCGCAGGAACCGCAGCGGCCCCGCCCCGTCCATCCGCGCCGCCTCCACGAGTTCATCCGGAACCGCCAGGAACACCTGGCGGAACAGCAGCGTCGCGGTGGCCGACGCGATCAGCGGCAGCGTCAGCCCGGTGAAGGTGTTGATGAGGCCCAGCCCGGCCATGACCGAGTACGTCGGGATGATCCGCACCTCGACCGGGAGCATCAGCGTCAGGAAGATCACGCCGAACGCCAGCCCCCGCCCCGGCCAGCGGAAGAACGCAATGGCGTAGGCGGACAGCACCGAGATGACGATCTTGCCCAACGCGATGCTGAGCGCCATCGCAAAGCTGACCAGCAGCATCCGCCAAACCGGCGTGCCGCCCGGCCCAGCCCCGCGCAGCACATCGGCATAGACCCCCAGGCCGCGCAGGTCCGGCACCAGCGAAAGCTCGCCCCGGGTGATGGCGTCCGACGGCTGGGTGGACCCGGCCAGTACCAGCCACACCGGCAGCGCGAACAGCGCGACCCCGAGCAGCAGCACGCCATGCGCCACCCAATCAGTCCGCACGGCGCCGCCCGAGCACGCGGAACTGCACCAGCGTCAACACCACCACCGCCACCATCAGCACGACCGACTGCGCCGAGGACCCGCCAAGGTCCAGGTTCACCACCCCGTCCCGGTAAACCTTCATCACCAAGGTCTCGGTCGCCTTGCCCGGCCCGCCCTGCGTCAGTGCCTGGATGGTGCCGAAGGTGTCGAAGGCGGCATAGACCAGGTTCACCACCAGCAGGAACGCCATCGTCGGCCCCAACAGCGGCAGGGTGATGGTGCGGAACCGGTGCCAGCCGCGGGCGCCGTCCATGCGCGCGGCCTCCGTCACGCCGCGCGGAATGGATTGCAGGCCCGCCAGGATGAAGATGAAGTTGTAGCTGACCTGCTTCCACGCGCTCGCCAGGATCACCACCGCCATTGCCTGGCCACCCTGCAGCCGGAAGTCCCAGGGAATGCCGTGCCGGTTCAGCCAGCCCCCGAGCAGGCCGATCTGCGGGTGCAGCACCAACAGCCACAGCACGGCGGCGACGGCCGGGGCGACCGCATAGGGCCAGATCAGCAGGGTGCGATACCAGCCGCGCCCCTTGATCTCCCGGTCCGCGAACACCGCCAGCAGCAGCGCCACCCCAATGGCGAGTGCTGCGACCGCGGCGCAGAACAGCACCGTGCGCCCGGCGCTGTCCCGATAAAGCGGATCGGTGAACAGGTCGGTGAAGTTCTCCGCGCCCACGAACACCGAGCGCAGCCCGAAGGCGTCCTGCCGCTGCGTGCTGGACCAGACGGCCTGCCCGGCGGGCCACAGGAAGAACACCGCCGTCAGCAGCAACTGCGGCAAGACGAGCAGGAGCGGCAGCACCTGGCCGGGGAAAACGGTGCGGCGGTCCATTTTTCCTTATGCCGCCGATGCCTGGGGGACATGAGACACCGTCACTGCGAAGCAGGCAGCGCCGGGTCCAGCCAGGAGGCCCGCGGAACCGGCTTGCCGTCGCTGCCGCGGCTGGACTGCGGTGCCGCAGGCGGCTCGTGATGACAGGGCCAAGCGTTGGACCGGGACGGCCAACGCCGCTACGCCTTGTTGGACCGTTCGAACTCCCGCAGCACGCGGTTGCCGCGGCTGACGATGGTGTCCAGCGCCGCCTTGGCGTCCTGCTTGCCCTGGAACGCGCCCTCGACCTCCTCATAGATGATGTTGCGTATCTCCGGCATCCGGCCGAGGCGGAAGCCCTTGCTGTTCGGCGTCACGGTGCCGCGGGACAACTGCACGATGGGCACCTCGGCGCCGGGGTTCTTGTCGTAGAACCCTTCCTTCTTGCTCTCCTCGAACCCGGCAGTCGTCACCGGCACATACCCGGTGCGCTGGTGCCAGATCGCGTCCATCTTCGGCTGGGCGATGAAGCGCAGGAACTCGGCCACGCCCTTATATTCCTCCGCCGACCGGCCCGGCGCCGTCATGGTCCACAGGCTGGCGCCGCCGATTACCGAGTTGAGCGGCGTCGGGATCAGGTCCTGGTCATAGGGCAGCGCCGCCTCCATCCAATTGAACTTGCAGTTCTTGGCGACATCCCCGCGCGAGCCGGAGGACATGAAGCTGATCGCCGCCTGACCCGAAAAGAACTGCGTGTTCGGCGCGTCGTCGCGCCCGGCGTAGCGGAAGGTGCCGTCCTTCTGCATGTCCACGAACCGGGTCAACTGCTTGACGAAGGCCGGGGCGTTCAACTGCAGCTCGGTGTCCAGGCCCTCGAAGCCGTTGGCCTTGGTGGCATAGGGCAGGTCGTGCATCGCCGCGAACTGCTCCATCTGTATCCAGGTGAACCAGGCGCTGGTCATCGGCACCGGCGTCGCCGCCTTCTCCTTCAGCGTCTTGGCGGCGATGGCGACCTCCGCCCAGGTGCGCGGCGGATGCGCAGTGTCCAGGTTGGCCTTGTCGAAGGCGTCCTTGTTGATCCACATCACGGCGGTGCTGCTGTTGAACGGCATGGACGCCAGGCGCCCGTCCGGCAGGCTGTAATAGCCGCGCACGGCGGGGATGTAGGCGTTGGGATCAATGGCGACCCCGGTGTCCTGGATTAGTTGCCAGGTCTGCTTCACCGCCGGGCCGGCAGCGAGCATCGAGCCGGTGCCGACCTCGAACATCTGCACCAGGTGCGGCGCCTGGCCGGCCCGCCAGGCGGCGATGGCGGCGGTCAGGGTCTCGGCATAGGTGCCCTTGAACACCGGGACGATCTCCGCCCCCTGCTGCGCCGCGTTGAACTCGGCGCAGATGCGGTTCACCTCGTCGGTCAGCACGCCCATCATGGCGTGCCAGAACACGATGCGGGTGCGCCCGCCCTGGGCGCGGGCATGGGTTGCAGCCGTGGTTGCCGCGAGCGCGGCGGCGCCAGCCAGCAGGGTGCGACGGTTCATCGGACGATCCTCCGTATTATGTGACCGTGGACGTAGCCACGAAGCGTTACGCCCTTGCTACAGATTGATAGCAGCGGTGTGAAGGCCCGCGCATGCTGCAGGGCTACGCTGGACTGCGCGCGCTTGGCAAAGCCGAACGGCGGGCCGGCAACCGCTGCGCAGGTTCGATCCCCTTCAACGGCAGGAATGCGGCGCTGGGACTCTCAATTATTGCTTTGCAGGCCGCTGGGAGGCAAATGGCCCAGGCAAGCAGGCCGCGTCCGCGTTACCGGCCGGCATCGCAAAGGGAATGAGCGGCCGAAACCCCTAAGCCGGGCGAACCGCCGGGCTTTCCCGAGTAATTAGCCGCTTCGCCAGCCGCTGCGCAGCCCGTGTGGCTGGCCGTTCGACCAAGAGGTGGAACAAGATGCCAGCGATCACCGCCACCAGGCAGGCCGCTGCCATCACGGTCCATCCCGGTATCCGGCCAACTGCCCCGGCTGCGGTCAGTGCGCGCGTGGTAAGTCCCAGCAGTATAGTATGCACCAGGTAAATCGAATACGACGCAGCCCCAAGCAGCACCATTCCCCTGCCAACGCTGAGCCGTCCTTGGCGTTCCGCCGCGACCAGGCCCAGGATGATCGTGCAGGAGGCGGCGCCATAGGCCATGCGCGATACCCAAGCCTCATGCGGGAGCAACGCCAGGTCCTCAGCGGCTCCAGCGGCAAGGAATGCTGCGACCCCTGCAAGTGCGATCAAGCGCGACCCGGCGGGATTAGCACGCCGGAGCACCTCGGCCGTCACGAGGCCCATGGCGAACAGCATGTCATAGGACCCTGCGGCAAGCGGCCCAAGCCGGACGGCGCCGCTGGGCAACCAGGCGGCAACGCAGGTCAGGCCCACCCACGCAGCAACGACGGCGATGGCAGCCCGGCGGTTCAGGATGGCAATGCCGAACAGGAGGTAGAAGATCATCTCCCGCTCCAGCGTCCAAGCGACCCCGAGGATCGGTTCGGCGCCATGCGGCACCAGCAGCAGCGACCCTACCACGTCGGTCCAGCCCGGCAGTCCGTCCCAGCCGTGGCCAACCAGCGTCATCAGCAAAACAATAGCCGTTACCACCCAGTAAGGCGGGTAGATGCGGCTCAGACGCCGCCCCGTGTAGTGCGCGAACCGGTCAGGCCGTCCGATGTCACCATTATGAACGGTGTAGATGATGAAGCCGCTGAGGACGAAGAAGAAGTCCACGCCGGCATGGCCGAACCCGGTGATGCCGCCGAGTGGCTGATGGCCGAGATACTGTGGAAGGCTTACCGCGCGCTCGGCATGGAATACCATGACCATCAGCGCCGCGATCCCACGTGCCGCCTGGACGCCAAGCAGCTTGCCAATTTCGTGAGGTTCAGGATGCCGCATGATGGACTCACTATCCCAAAGCAGCGCGGGCCGACAGGC
Source organism: Acetobacteraceae bacterium (assembly GCA_036398775.1). Lineage (GTDB taxonomy): Bacteria > Pseudomonadota > Alphaproteobacteria > Acetobacterales > Acetobacteraceae > DASWOJ01. The sequence continues at coordinate 11,645 of DASWOJ010000220.1, read as the reverse complement.
CGGGCGGCGCGCCATTGCAGTACGGCTGCGGCCAGTTCCCGCCCTGCTTCGGCGCAGCGCTCATGCCTCCGCCCGGGTCGCCGCAGCCGGAGGTTTGGCCAATTGCCCATCCGGCGGCGACGGTCACAACACCTCTGGGGCTGGCTTTTGCAACCTGCATTCAGCCCACTGGAAGCCCTGCACGGGTCTCCTTCGCCATCACCTGCGCATCCCGCCGCCGCCGGAATGGGTGGCGCAACTGGCCGACGAAGCCCTTCGGGAAATGCGGGTCGTCCACCCCGTAATCGTCTGGCCGCTTGCCGGACGGCATGTAGAACGTCCCGAAGATCAAGTCGTACAGCGGAAACGTTCCCGCGAAGTTGCTGCTGCCGCCGCGCTCGGCGCTGGTATGGTGCCAGCGGTGATACACCGGGCTGACCAGCACGCAGCGGAACGGCCCGAAGTCCCAGTCCAGGTTGGCATGCACCAGCGCCGAGGTGCCGACGGTGAACGGCATCAGCCACGCGACCACCTCCGGCGGGATGCCGAGCAGCAGCATCACCACATCGGCCAGCACGCCGTGCAGCACCTGGTCCACCGGGTGGAAGCGGGAGGAGGAGAGCCATTCCAGATGCTCGGACGAATGGTGCACGGCATGGAAGCGCCAGAGCCGCGCGCCGTGGAACATCCGATGGGTAAGATACATCACGAGGTCGCTGCCCAGCAGATACAGCCCGATCTGCGGCCAGAAGCCGAGATGGGCCAGCGGACCGCGCCCCTCGGAGAAGAAGCGCCCGGCATCATCGGTGGACAGGCCGTAGAACAGGGTGATCCCCAACAGGAGCATGAGGATGCTTGCGAACCGATACATCAGTTGCGGCACGACGGCCCAGCAGATGTCGGTCGCCAGGTCCGGCTTGCGCCACCAGGGCGGCGCCTTGTTGCAGGCCGTGGCAAATGCCGCCGCCGCCGTGAACACCACCGCCAGCACGGCCATGTTGCGCAGCGCCGTAAACGTCACGGCCGCAAGCTGTCCGAGCAGGTCAGCGAACATCCTCTAGCCCTCCACCCGGCCGGCGCCCGCGCGTATCTGGGCCACGGCCGCATCCACCTTCAGCGTCATCATCGCGTCCCCCCGGGCGATGCTGGAACGGCGCGGGTCGCCGAACGCGCCCAGGCTGGACAGGTCCGCCGTCCCCTTCGGCAGCCGCGACAGGTCCACGCCGCCGGGATAGACGGCCATCAGCTCCGAAGTGTCCGAAATGGTCGCGTGCTGACCGATCGCCGCCGCGGACTCGCCCTGGCTGCGCAGGTAGGCCGTTTCCGCTGCGTCGGCGTAGTAGGAGTCCACGGCCAGCACCTTCGGCCCGCCGCCGGCCCACTCGCGGGTCAGCCGCGCCGCCACCTCCGCCTGCGGCGCGATGGACGGGCCGTGGTCGGCGATGAAGCAGATCGTCTCGAACCCGGCGGCCTTGAGGCTGCGGGCGATCCCCTCCAGCACGGCCGCGAAAACGGCGGGCGGCACGCCGATGGTGCCCGGCAGCATCATGTTGCCCGTGGGCGGGTCGTAGTCGCCCTCCGGAACATAGGACACCACGGGCGCGACCAGGGCGTTCCCCAGCTCGGCCGCAATGCGCCGGGCCGCCCAGGCGACGATGCGGTCGTGCTTGGCGATGATCATGTGCGGGCCGTTCTGCTCCAGCCCGCCGCTGGGCACGATGACGGTCCGTATGCCGGACTGAATCGCGGCGCGGACCTCCATCCAGGTCATCTCCGCGATCTCACGCGTGGTGGACAGCGCGTGCGCCGGCTGCCGCCAGCCGGCATAGCCCATCAGGCCGGCTGCGCCGAGGCCGGCCAGCGCGAACAGGCCGCGGCGGCGCGGCCCACGCTCTGCGGCAGCCCCGGCTGCATCGGCTTGACGTCCAAACCGGGCGCGCAGGTCACGCAGCATCCCCAGGGCTCCACATCAGCAATCATTGCGATGCAGGCGCGGATATCACGGCGCCGTGATGGGATCAACGCCGCCATCAGGGCGGGCTGGGCCGCTAGATGGGCCGGGGTCGCCGCCGTCAGCGCTTGCCGGCGGCCCAGTACATCAGCCAGCGCACTGGAAACACCCAGATAATGCCGGCAATCAGCCAGTAGAGCGCCTCCAGGGACCAATGCAGGCGCGGCACTAGGTCAGGCAGGGTGATCACCACCACGACATAAATCAACACGAACAGCAGCCCGGCGACGGTCGCGATGAAACCCTTGGACATTGCCGCCAAGTAGCCCAGCCTGGGCGGCGTTGCCAGGCCAGAGTTGCCGCACCAGGACCCGCACGATACAGCGCCCCACCCAATAAAGGCGGCGCATACCCATGGACCTCAAGGACCACATCCGCGGCATCCCCGATTTCCCCAAGCCCGGCATCCTGTTCTACGACATCAGCACCCTGCTGCGTCACGCCGACGCCTGGCAGGTCGCGATGGGGCGCATGGCATCGCTGGTGCGCGAGCACCGGCCGACAATGCTGGCGGGGATCGAGTCGCGCGGCTTCCTGGTGGCGGCTCCTCTGGCGCTCAAGCTTGGCTGCGGCTTCGTGATGCTCCGCAAGCCCGGCAAGCTGCCCGGCGCAGTGACCGGGCTGGACTACACGCTGGAATACGGCTCCGACCGCCTCGAAATCCAGGCGGATGCTATACCGCCGGGCGCCCGCGTCGTGCTGGTGGACGACCTGCTGGCCACTGGCGGCACGATGGCCGCAGGGATCGCCCTGCTGCGCCAGGCCGGCGCCGAAGTGCCCGCCGTTGCCGTCCTGATCGAACTCACCTTCCTGGGCGGCCGGGCGCGGCTGGATGTGCCATGCGAGGCCCTGGTGGCCTATGACGAATGAGCGTCCCCGGCGTTCGAATGCCCGGCGGAGTTGCAACGTTTGACAGCGGGCGCCCGTCCGTTGTTGGGTGCACAACCGGCATTCAAGGCCTGGGCACGAGGGGAGGCAGCAATGACTGATGCCCTGACGGGCTGGACAGGGTCTGCCTTTGGCCGGCGTGCAGCCCTGCTCGGCCTTGCCGGGGTCTGCGTCGCCGCTGCTCCGGCGCCCGAGGTCACGCTGCTGGTCGCAGGGCCGGACGGTGGCCGCCTGGACAGGTGGGCGGACGTGGTGACGCCGGGCCTGGTGCGCGCCTTGCCAGGAGCCAGCCGCATGACGCGCCGCACCCTGGGCGGGGTGGACGGCGTGACCGGGGCCAACAGCTTCGACGCGCTGGTGACGCCGGATGGAACGACCGCGCTGCTGACGCCCGGGGCGGCGCCGCTGGCGTGGCTGGCTGGCGACTCCCGGGCGAAGTTCGACCCGTCCCGCTGGGTGCCGGTCTGGGCGGCGCTGGCGCCGGCGGTGCTGTTGACCCGGTCGCCATTGACGCCGGGCCGTCCGTTGAGGATGCCGGCCATGGGACCCTCCGGGCCGGCCTTGCCGATGCTGCTGGCCTTGGACCTGCTGGGGATCGAGGCGGTGCTGCTCCCCCCTGCCGCTGCGCAGTCACCGGGCGAGGCGGATGCGGTGTTCCTGTCCGGCCCCGGCACACCGCACGCGGCGGCGTCACTGGCAGCCGCTGGGCTGCAGCCCGCCCTGACGCTGGGCACGCCCGACGACGCCGGCTGGGGCCGCGATCCCGCTTTTCCCGGAGTTCCGACCGCAGTGCATCAGGTGATGGCACGGACTCCGCCATCTGCCCTTCTCGCGGCGTTGCGCGCCACCGCGGCTGCGGTGCAGCTGGATGCCGCGCTGGTTTTGCCGGCGCTGTCACATGCGGCACTGGTGTCGGCGTGGCATCGGGCGTGCAGCCGCGTCGCGGCCAGCCCGGACGTGCTGACCGCCAGTGCCGGCCAGGACGTCCGGTCCAGCGATCCCACCATTGCCGCGGTCATGCTGGGCAACATAGCAGGCGGCGGTCCGGCCATCCCGGCCCTGCAGCAATGGTCGTCCCAGCGCTACGGCTGACGGGCGGCGAACGCCTCCACGCCCGGCAAGCCTCCGGATGCCGCCGCCTCCTGCACGACCCGGACGCAGCGCCGCATGACAGCGGGCAAGGCTTCGCCATCCAGGGCGGCGACAGGGCGGACTAAGCCGTCCCCTGTGATGGCTGGAACCTGGGCTGCGTAAACGTCCATGGTCAGGTGGAAATGGGTGAAGCCGTGTTCCGCCTGTCCGGCCCGGCGCCATGCGCCGGGCTGCGGCGCGTGAACCAGCGCGTCCGCCTCCGTCCAGGGGTCTGGCCGCCAGGCCGTACCCGGCAATTCCAGCATCCCGCCCAGCAGGCCCGTGGACGGACGGCGGCGCAGCAGCACGTTGCCCGCCGTGTCCTGCAGCCAGAACTGCGCGCCGTGACGCTGGGGGCGCAGCGGCTTTGGCGCCTTGCGCGGCAGTTCCGCCGCGATGCCGGCCGCCTGGGCGGCGCAGGCGCCGCGCCAGGGGCACAGGGCGCAGGCCGGCGCCCGCGGCGTGCAGATGGTGGCGCCGAGGTCGAACAGCGCCTGGGTGAAGTCGGACGGACGGGCGCGGGCGTCCGGGTCCTCGCCCAACCGGGCGGCGGCAGCGGCGACGGCCAGACGGGCGCCGGGCAGCGGGTCGGCGATGGCGGCGACCCGGGCGGCGACGCGCTCCACGTTGCCGTCCACCGGCACGGCGGGCACGCCGAAGGCGATGCTGGCGACGGCTGCGGCGGTGTAAGGCCCCACGCCAGGCAAGGCGCGCAAGCCCTGGACATCGCTGGGGAAGCCGCCCATCTCGGTAACGCGCTTGGCGCAAGCGTGCAGGTTGCGGGCACGGGCGTAGTAGCCCAGGCCGGCCCAGGCCTCCATCACCTCGCCCTCTGGCGCGGCGGCCAGGGCCTGGATGGTGGGAAAGCGGGTCAGGAACCGTTCGAAGTAGGGGATGACGGCCGCGACGGTGGTTTGCTGCAGCATGATCTCGCTGAGCCACACGCAATAGGGGTCCGGCGCCTGCCCCGGCACGGCGCGCCAGGGCATACGGCGACGGTGGCGGTCATACCAGTGCAGCAGCGCGGCGGCGGACGGGATGGAGGCCGGAATGGGCATTGCTGGAATGGGAATCACGGGGCCGGGTATCGGCGAGCGGGCGGCGGACAACAAGGTGGATGCGGCGCGGCACGTTTACGGACCGCGTCCGGTGGGCGCCCTGGTGCCGGGCATAACGCGGGCGGCGTTCAAGAAGCGCTCGCCGGCCGGTGCGCAGGTACTTGCGGACTGGGCGGCCATCGTTGGGCCGGAGTTGGCTGCTGGCACGACGCCGCGCCGGCTGATCGGCGGCACGCTGACGCTGGCGTGCAGCGGACCCATGGCAATGGAGCTGCAGCACTTGTCCGGCCAGGTGATGGAGCGGGTGAATCGTCACATGGGCCGCATTCTGGTGGAGCGGCTGCGCTTCGTGCAGGACCCGACGCCCCCTGCCCCGCCGCTGGCGCCGCCGCCGCGCCGGGCGGCTGCCTCGGTCTCGGTGCCCGGCATTGCGCCGGGTCCGTTGCGGGATGCTTTGTCGGCGCTGGGCCAGGTGGTTGCCGGGCGTGGGGACGGCAGGGCATAACGTCGCCGCATCCGCTGCATACCGAGAGGTCGCCATGCCCATCACGCGCCGCCTGCTGATCGCCGCCTCTGCCGCCCTACCGGTGGCGGGCCTTGCCCATGCCCAGACGGGTGGTGCGCAGACTGGAGGCGACAACGCCCGCATGGCCGACCGCTCCATGGGTCCGGTGGACGCCAAGGTACAGGTGGTGGAATGGTTCTCCCTCACCTGCACGCACTGCGCCGCGTTCCAGCGTGAGACATTCCCGCAAGTGCGCGCCAAGCTGATTGACACTGGGCGCATCCGTTATACCTGGCGCGACTATCCGCTGGACCAGGTGGCGCTGACCGCGGCGATGGTGGCCCGCGCCCTGCCGATGGAGCGGTATGAGCCGTTCATCAGCGCCCTGCTGGCCAGCCAGGACCGCTGGGCGTTCGCGCGTGGCGTGAACTCGACGGAGGAGCTGGCGAAGTATGCCGCCCTGGCTGGCATGTCGCGGGAAACCTTCAACGGCGCGATCGGCGACGCCGAACTGAAGCGGGCGATCCTGACGGCGCAGGAAGGCGCCGAGAAGACGATGAGCGTAACGAGCACGCCGTCGTTTATCATCAACGGCAAGCTGACGGCGGGAGCGATCGGTTACGAAGCCTTTGAGAAGGCGGTGGACGCAGCGGCGGCATAGGGCCGAACAGGGCGCGCAGACCGGAACCAACCAACCTTTGTCGCAGCTGCGCCGTGTTGGTCCGCTATGCTGACGCCCTGTTCCGCAATCGGTGCCTGCATGAGATGCGACGAGTATCCCGGCGCATGCCTTTATCGTCCCAACCCGTGATACCCAGCGTTCGGCATCATATCGACCGCATGCGCGACCCGGTTGGTGTAGTTGAAGAACGCCGCGACCTCTGCGATGTCGAAGATGTCGGCGTCCCCGAACCCATGCCCCCGCAGCGACTCCCGATCCGCCTCCGTTACCGTATGCGGCGCCGCCGTCAACTGCAGGGCGAAGTCCAGCATGGCGCGTTGCCGCGGGTCCAAGTTCGCAACACGGTAGTTGAAGGCCATCATCTCCCCAAGCTGCGGGTCGCCCGACAACTTGCGGACGGCGGCGCCGTGGGCGACCAGGCAGTAGTAGCAGCGGTTCCAGGACGACACCGCGACGGCGATCATCTCCCGCTCCAGCTTGGACAGGCCGAGCGGCGCCAGCATCAGCTCGTCATACAGGCGGATGAAGTTGCGCAGCCGCTCTGGGCGGATCAGCCAGGCTTGCAGCACGTTGGGGACGAAGCCCAGCTTGTCGCGGCACTTTTGGAAGTAGGGACGCAAATCCTCCGGCAGGGTACTCTCGTCTGCAGGGGCCAGGGCGGTGACGTGGGCGGGTTGCGGCATGGTTTCACACCAACAAAGGCTTCATCATTGCGGGGAGCGCAGCGACGCGGCAATCCAGGGATCACAGGGCGATGCTTGTGGCCCCTGGATTACCGCGGCGCAAGGGCGCCACGCAATGACGGCTTACGGCATCCACCGGCCCAGCGGCGTCAGCGTTCCAGGGCGCGCGCCTGCTCGCGCAGGGCGAATTTCTGCATCTTGCCGGTGCTGGTCTTGGGCAGCGGCCCGAACACCACGGTGCGGGGAATCTTGAACCGGGCCAGGTGCTCGCGGCACCAGGCGATCAGGTCATCGGCTGACGCGTCCATGCCGGGCTTGAGGGTCACGAAGGCGCAGGGTGTCTCGCCCCAGGTCGGGTCCGGCCGGGCGACCACCGCCGCTTCCATCACTGCGGGATGGCTGTAAAGCACGCCCTCGACCTCGATGGTGGAGATGTTCTCGCCGCCGCTGATGATGATGTCCTTGCTGCGGTCGCGGATTTCCAGGTAGCCGTCGGGATGGCAGACCGCCAGGTCGCCGGTGTGGAACCAGCCGCCGGCGAAGGCCTCGTCCGTAGTGGTCGGGTTCTTCAGGTAGCCCTTCATGACGATGTTGCCGCGCATGAACACCTCGCCCATCGTGGCGCCGTCGCGCGGGACCGGCTGCAGCGTAGTGGGGTCGGCGACCATGACGCCCTCCTGCACCGGGTAGGTGACGCCCTGGCGGGCGCGTAGCCGGGCCTGTTCAGCCGCCGGCAGCGTATCCCAGTCGTCGTGCCAGGCGCAGACCGTGACGGGGCCGTAGGTCTCGGTCAGGCCATAGACGTGGGTGACGCCGAAGTTCAGCCGCTCCATCCCCTCCAGCACGGAGGCAGGCGGCGCGGCGCCGGCGGTCATCATGCGTACGGGATGCGGGCGAGGCTGCACGCCGGGGTGGTTCAGCAGCAGGCCCATGACGATAGGGGCGCCGCACAGGTGGGTGACGCCGGCCCCGTCCATCGCGTCCAGCATTGCCGCGGCCTCGACCCGGCGCAGGCACACGTTGGTGCCCGCCATCGCCGCCACCGTCCATGGGAAGCACCAGCCGTTGCAGTGGAACATCGGCAGCGTCCACAGATACACCGGGTGCTGCGCCATGCCCCAGGTCAGCGCGTTGCCGACCGCGTTCAGGTAGGCGCCGCGGTGGTGATAGACGACGCCCTTCGGGTCGCCGGTGGTGCCGCTGGTGTAGTTGAGGGCGATGGCGTCCCACTCGTCGCCGGGTGGGGTCCAATCATGGGCCGGGTCGCCGGTGAGCAGGAAAGTTTCGTAATCGGTTTGGCCGACAGCCGCGCCGGGCGGGGCGAGCGGGTCGTTGATGTCCACGACGTAGGGCCGCTGGCCCTCGGGGATCATGGCCAAGGCGACGGCGACCGTGGGGGCGAACTCGCGGTCGGTCAGCAGCACGCGGGCCTCGCCGTGCTGCAGGATGAATGCGATGGTGGCGGCGTCCAGGCGGATGTTGAGGGCGCACAGGACGGCACCGGCCATGGGAATGCCGAAGTGAGCCTCGACCATCGCGGGGGTGTTGGGCGCCATGACGGCGACGGTCTGGCCACGCTGGACGCCTTGCCGGGCCAGGGCGGAGGCGAGGCGGCGGGTGCGGGCGTAGGTTTCGGCCCAGCTGGCGGCGTGGGGGCCATGGACGATGGCGATGCGGTTGGGGAACACGTCCGCAGTGCGCTTGATGAAGCTGAGCGGCGACAGGGGGACGTAATTGGCTGGGCCTTGCGGCATGTTGAACACGTGACGGGTCCTCCGATGGCGGCACTGCCCTGCTCCCTCTCTCTCCGGGAGAGGAAGCAGGAAGCGCCTTTCCGCCAGCCTACATCAGAACCCGAACATATGGTCCAGCGAGAACGCCCCCGAGTAAGCCTCCCCGTCCTGCATCAGCCCGTGATACCCGAAAATCCGGCATGTCACGTCCCGGATCAGCACGTAGCCGCGCGGCCCCGCCTGCTCCAGCAGCTCGTCGCCGAACACTAGGTGCGGCCACACCATCGCCGAGCCGCGGCAAGCAATCTGCAGCGGACGCTCCGCCAGCACCGCGCCGTCGCCGCCATGCAGGATCAGCGTCGTATCCGATACCGGGCGCCAATCCGCAGACGCCGCATAGATCAGCGCGGCATAGCTGCGCCGGGCGCCGTCGCCCAGCTTCAGGAACAGCCGGGTGGACAGGCCCGGCGGCGGGCCGTTGTAGCTTTGCGGCTCGTCCCGGTAGGTCATCAGAGTGTTGTAGATATGGGCGCCAAAACTGCTCTCGGCGGCGTGCGGCGCCTGCCGGTGCTCGTAGCGGAACAGGGCGTGCATCCAGCCGTCCGCCCCGCCGCCGTCGCGGAAGTCGTAAACCAGGTCAGCATGGCCCTCCACGTCCGTCAGCTCGGCCAGGTCCAGCGCGACGCCGTGGTTGCGCGGCAGGTTGCCCAGGAAGTGCTCGGCCACCTGCCGGCCCTCGGTGTCGAACACGTCCAGCCGGATCGGCAGGTCCGCCTGGCGCTCCGCCATCGGCGTCGGCAGGACCAGGGTGCGGAAGCGCCCGGGAGGCAGGATCGGGAACGGCAGCAGGTAGCCGCGGCCCAGCAGGTTGGACAGCGCGGGAATGCCGGGATCGGGGCGCAGGTCGGCGCGCTCCACGTTCAGGTGGGCGATGCGGCTGCGGCCGGCGCGTGTGACCTCGTAGCGCGGACGGACGACGTGGCGGCCGGCGCGCAGCTCGATCTGCGCGGGCCAATGCAGGTGGGGCAGCAGGTCGGACACGTCCAGGGCCAGGCTGGCATAGGGCGGAACCTCCTGCTGCAGGGGGGCCGGGTCCTCAGCGCCCATGCGGTCCAAGGTGACCGCGCCTTGTGGGATCGGCGCAGCGTGGCTGTTCTGCAGCCACAGCACCACGCGCTCGTCGGGGCCGGGGGCAGGCAGGCCGGCGTAGCGGTCGCTGGGCCAGGCGTTGGCGTCGTGGGTGCAGGACAGGCTGGCCTGGCCGCCGGTTCCGTAGGTGTCCAGGGCATACTTCACCACGTCGTGCCCGGCGACGCCGATGGCATGGATGAACAGTTGCCCGGCGAATGCCGGCAGGCCGAAGCGGGCGCGGACCTCCCGGCTGTCTATGGCGATACCGCCGGCGCCAGGCGGCACAGGCTCCTCCCACTCCGCCAGCACGGCACCGTCCCCGTCGAACAGGCGCAGCCAGAGGCGGACGGACTTCGCGCCGTACCCGGCCCAATAATTCGCCGTCACCAGGCGGGTATGCAGGCCGTCCCCGTCTTTATCGCCCACGTCGCGGAAGAAGGCGTAGTTGGTGGCGAAGTTCACCCGGTCCAGGTAGCGCCGGGGATTGCTGAGCATCGCCTCCGGCAAGCGTACCTCGTCCAGCGTCAGCACCGTCATGCCCGGCGGAACCAGGTGCGCGATGCGCGCCTGCGCCCGGCCTGCGTCGAAGGCAGCGATCAGCAGGGTTGCCGCCTCCGACCGCGGCAGGTCCACCAGCGGCCGGGCCGGCGTCCCGGCACGCGGCTGGCCGAGTTGGGCCACGTCGTGCACATACGACGCGTCCGCCGCGGGCATGGAGGGATGCAGCGCGAGCAAAGCGTCGCACACGCCATCCGGGTCATAGACCGCCAGCATTCCTGCCGCGCGCAGCCGGGCGGCGAGCCGCGCCACGGCCTCTGCCGCGACGGGGTGGGCGAATGCCTTATACAGCACGTTGCCGCCGGCCCGCGCGTCGAAGGTCTGGATGTCGAGCATGGCATACTCCTGCTGCGCAGCTTCCTGCCCTCGCCGGGCTGGGGGCGCAATGCCTGACGTGCGCCGGATCACGCGGGGGAGTCGCTGACGCCGGCGTGTTGCGGCGGTGAGTTCCGCCGTCGCCTCCCCTACGCGCTACGGTCGCAGCATGGCAAACTAAGCAGGCTTGCACGGCCTGGCACACAGACCGCCTGCGGCCGTGCCGGGACGTGCAAGCCTACTTAGCTTTTTCATCGGTGCGAAACAACCGCCAGAGGTTTGCTTAGGGATCAGCCAGCACGGGCCGGTCCCGGCAGCCGTTGGACCGCCGCCGCGCCGTATGCCTCGCAGCGACATGGGATCCCATGGATTACGGCTGGCATTACAGCCCCAACCTGTGCCGAACCTCGTCACCTGCGGCCCCGGTATCGTCCATCGGCGTCACGGGCCACATCTCCAGGCGGCCAGCGAAGGGGCGGACGCGGCCGTCCTCCTGCAAATACTGATTGAACAGCCGGATGCGCCGGGACCGTCCGGGCAGCCCGGCCAGCAGCACCGGGGCGCTGGTCGCTGCGGCCTCGGACACCATGGACACGCTGTCCTCCGTGGCCACGATGGCGTCCGCCAGGGCGAGCAGGCCGAAATACGGGTTGGCGCCGGCCCCGTCCCACATCCAAGCGCCGCCGGGCACGATGGCGCTGCGCAGGACGGCACAAGCTTCGGCCGACGTGCGGCGGGAGGAGGTCAGGGCGACGCCGACCCGGTCCAGCCGCATCATTTCCGCCAGTTGCGCGCCCAGCGCCTGGGCCACGGCGGCGTCCAGCCGGAACCGCCCGTTGCTGCCGCCGACCAGCACCGCCACCAAGGGGCGAGGCAGGTGGGCCAGGTGCTGTGCCCACTCGGCAGCGGCCTGCGCCAGGCGAGCCGATGTAGCCGGGTGCAGCGCGGTGCGGGTGACGACGACGTTGGGG
>DASWOJ010000219.1:0-20074 GCA_036398775.1 Acetobacteraceae bacterium | reverse complement strand
GGACCCGGACAGTTTAGGACGGATCACATTGCATTGCCGCTGCCGACGGCGGTTATGGCTGTCACCTGAGCCGCCTGCCCGCCTCTACGGCCTAAATGCGATTGCGAAGCGTAATCCGCGATGCGGAACGGCTTGGCCCGTTAAACGATCACCGACGCGCTGCATGTATCGGGACTTGCCGCTTTGCAAGAACGCTTGGGAGCAGTGGTGTTGGTGCGACAGGTTGCCGATCGCCGGGCTCGTGTTGCGCGGGAGGCTATTTGCAGTTGCATGCTATTCCGCAACATCCATTCAGGACCATGCGTTGCGGAGCGTGAATGGACAGGCCGACCTATGACACCCAGCACTCGCATTTGGCCTGCAAAGCCTATTTTAGACGGCGTTGCGCTGAGGCGGCTGACGTAGGTTGCCAAACACCGGAGAGGCACAGACATCCGGCACATAAAACTCACCCAATACCTTCGTTGGGCTAGGCGAGCCTAGGCATGCCGCATCAGACAGCCAGCGCGGTCACAGACCCGGCCAACTCAGCCGTTATAATACCACCCATTTTAGGAGTGCAGCCCCGAGCACCACCCAGAATACGAGAGCGAGTTGAAGCGCGTAGATGACGCCGCGTGCAGGACGCAACACGTCCTCCGACGGAGTTGCAAAGCCGGACATCTCCGCACGCACCCTAGGCAAATGCTTGGCCACAGCACCCACCGTTGACATTTCGATTACAGACTGCATGGTCCAGCTTTCACATTTGCTAATGCGCACCGCGTATCCGGAGCATGACACATCAGGTACGCTATGTAACGCCGTGGTCACCAATGTCAGCCAAAATTCGTTGCTGCATTGCAGCAGCGTGCTGGTTAATAAGACCTATCCACGCAAACTGGCTGACTTTCTTAACATCAACATCCTGGAGCGGGTTGCAAAAACCTGTAAAGACTAGGTTCTTATTTTGGCAGTGAGCCGGGGCAGTAATCCGGCATCGCCGTCGGATGCCCGGATTGATGCGACCAAGCTGCAAGGCGATGGCAGCGTGCTGACTAGGGGCGTCAGCTAGGACTTATCCTGAGACCATCGCAGAGCCTTGCAACGGCCAATGAACACTTATCAGCTATAGGGGCCGTCGCTCTCTTCGGTAATCGGCTGATCCTGCAGCAGGTCGCAGCCAGTACGCTGGCAAGGGTCAACAGCCGGGCCGCGCCCGGACAGGCCGTGCATCAACAGGAGGAGCCGTGCAACATTCGCCGGCCGTTCACTTGGTGCAACGGCAAGCCGAACGTGTGGCAGTGGGAGGTTTCTGAAGGCAAAGACATCCTTTCCTGATGCGCAGGTGATAAGGACCTATGGTGGATTATTTTGCGATGGACCAATTTGTTTTATTATCGAGAATACGTAAAACTGGTCTAATCTACAATAGCTATCTTGTTCTGACTACCAACTATAGTCGGGTCCGTCATAGTTGAACTTGAATTCCACGCGGGTCAACCGCGAGTTCAAGTGCAACAAGCGAGGCATTAATTCCATGGCAGTGACCGCATCGAACACGCCGTTTCCTCTCGGCGCCTATCTCGGCAATCCCGACAACAGCAGCGCTGCAAACGAAGCGACATACGAGGCGCACTACACCAGCTTCTCCCAACTGATGGGCGCCGCACCGCAATATCTGACGACCTTCGTTGACCAGAACCAGGCCATCAGCCAGTGGGTCGGCAATTCGCAATGGGCTGCCTCGTCCGCCGCCGCGTCCGCCGACGCCCGCAGCCAAACGCCGGTCATCGCACTGCCGCTGAACTCCAACGCTCCCGGCTCAGCAACCCCGGACCAGCAGTTCCAGGCTTTCGCCTCCGGCCAGTATGACAACGTGATCCAGGGCATCGTGAAGGCATGGGCCCAGGCCGGCTTCAGCAACCAAGTGTTCCGCCCGGGCTGGGAGATGAACCTGCAGGGACCCAATTACGCCGGCGACAGCGCGGAGAGCCAGGCCGACTGGGTCAAGGCCTTCCAGCACGTCTCCACCGTCCTGCACCAGGCCGCGGCAGCAAACGGGGTCAACGTCCAGGTCGTCTGGAACCCGAATGCCACCAACTACAGCAACGCCGAAGCCACCGCCAACCTCTACCCCGGCGACAAGTACGTGGACGTCATCGGGGCTGACATGTACTCGGACATGTATCCGTTCTCAGACGGCACTAACCCGGCGACCTACCACGACTGGCACACCGGCGCGTCGGACACCAGCGTTGCGCAATTCATCGCCGACCCGGTGAACCGCGCCCATTATTGGAGCAACCCCGCCGCAACCGTGTGGTCGAGCGACAGCAGCAACGGCCACAGCCAAAGCCTCACCAGCCTGATCCAGTTTGCCGAGCAGCACGGCAAGCCCTTTGCCGTTCCCGAGACCGGCGCCGGCAACTCCAATGGCGGCACCGACGTGTCGGATGACGCCGCATTTCCGCAATGGCTCGCACAGCAACTGACGGCCGCCCAGGCGGCAGGCGAGAAGATCGCCTTCGTCAACTTGTGGGACAGCAACGGCGGCGGCAACTACGAGTTCTCTCATGCTTCGGACGGCAAGCCGACTGAAGCCGCAGCCTGGGCGAAGTATTTCGGGGCGCAGCAGACTGTCGGAGCGGCGTCTCCTCCGGCAACCGTGACTCCTGTGACTCCTGTGACTCCTGTGGCCACGACGCCGGCGACGCTCTCAGTCGGCTCGGGGCCAAACACGCTAGCGCTGCAGGTTTCAGAGGACGCTTGGCAAGGCGATGCGCAGTTCACCGTCAGCGTTGACGGCACCCAAATTGGTGGAACCCAAACGGCAACCGCCTCCCATGGCGCCGGGCAGACACAGACGGTAAACGTCTTGGGAAGCTTCGGCACCGGGCTTCACACCGCCACGATCAACTTCCTGAACGACGCCTGGGGCGGTACAGCAGCCACGGACCGCAATCTATATGTGAACAGCGCCACCCTGAATGCCGGCACAGTCTCCAATGCCGGCCTCACGTTGCTGAGCAGCGGGCCACAAAGCTTTTCCTTCAATGGCATAGCCTCGGCCACCGTGGCGTCTCCCGCGACGGATACGCTCGACTTGCACGTGTCGGAGGATGCCTGGCAGGGAGATGCGCAATATGTCGTCAAGGTTGACGGCAATCAGGTCGGCGGCGTGCGCGCCGCGACGGCCCTGCACAGCCAGGGTGCAACGCAGGACGTGTCCATCGCGGGCAACTGGGGTGCCGGCCCCCATGCGGTGAGCGTCTCCTTCATCAACGACGCCTATGGCGGCACCGCGGCCACGGACCGCAACCTGTATGTGGATGCAGTCACCTACAATGGTGCGGCTGCAAGTGGCGCCCCTGCGACAATGCTGTCGAACGGCACCGCCAACTTTGGCGTTGGCGTGCCAGTCACCGCCACGCCGCTGACGCTGCACTTGGCTGAGGACGCCTGGCAGGGCAACGCGCAGTATGCCGTCGCCATTGATGGTACAACCGTCCTGCAGGGAGGCACGGTCACTGCGCTGAACGCATCGGGCCAGTCTCAGGCGGTCAATGTTTCGGCGCTGCTGTCAGCCGGCAAGCATGACGTTGCGGTTTCATTCCTGAACGACGCTTGGGGCGGCACGGCGTCCACCGACCGCAACCTTTATGTAAAGGGCATAGACGTGAGCGGCAGCCCGGTTTCTGGAGCCAGCGCCGCGCTTCTCAGCACGGGAACCACCCACTTCCAGATCGTGGTGCCGTCTGCGTGACAGGCCGGTCAGCTACCGAGCATCCGTCACGCCGGGCGCATACTCAAAGCCAAGCCCGGCTTCGTGGCCTTCGTCATAAGCATCCTGCAGCACCCGCCGGCCGGCCGGTCCCTTGCGGGCGCGGAACTGCAGGCCCAGCCGGGCCAGCTCTGCCTCGACCACGTCCGCCTTGGCCACCACCAGGTCGCGTCCGGAGGCGCCGCGCAACGCACCCTCCCGCGCCTGGCGCAGCGTGTGCAGCTTGGCGACGATGCCGCGGGCCAGTCCGATCCCGAAGGAGTTGGTTGCGGTCCGGCGCAGGGAGGATGGCATTTCGGCATAGGTCGGGCCGGCGCGGAACCCTGCCGTCTCGGTCTCGAACGCCAGCTCCACCAGGTCATACAGGTAGCGCGCCGCCACCACGTCGGCGGGCAGTCCAAAGAACACGTAGCGCAGCCGGCCATCCCCGCCCTTCTCGCCCCATACCCGGCAATCGAAGAACGCCGCCACCGATGGCACGCAGTCGTCCACCGGAGCAACGCGCTTGCGCCCGGTTTCGACCGCCGCGCCCTCGCATACCTGGTTTTTCAGATCCAACTCGCTCAGGCTCAGACCATAGCGGTCCAGCAGCTCCGCCACCTTCTCCGCCGCCGCCAGGGCTTCGGCCTCCGTGCAGCCCTGCTCGACCGTTTTGGCCCGCAGCGCCTGGATGCGCGCGATCAAGCGGTCCAGGTCCGCGTCGCGGGCGCCGTGCCGTGCGTCTGACGGCCTGGTGCCGAGCCTGCGCCGGACCTCGGTGAACACCTCGGCCACCGCGGCGGGCATGTCGCCGCTGGCCACCTCCGCCGCGATCTGTGCGGCGAACGCATCCAGCCCCGGCACCGCCGAGCCGATAGCCTGGCGGCGGTGCACCGTTTCCAACTGCACCTGCAGGACATCGCAATAACCGCTGCTCAGAGCGCGTTCTCCGGCGATACGCGTATTGAGCACGGACAGAGCCATGCTGAGCACGGCATCCATGCCGCAGTCCTCCCGAACTCGCTGCATATCCTCGGCGGTGCGCGGGGCATCAGGCCTCGCCCAGCGCAGGGCGATCCGGTCCAGCTCGCTCGCGTCCTTCGGTAAGGCTGTCATTGCCGTCCGAGGGATCGTTCAGGCCCGGGATGCGCGGATTGCCGTGGCGCACGACGTGGCGGTAGATCGCCTCCGCACAGCGTTGCGGGCTGGACAAGCCGCGGCCGGGCCGGATGAAGCTGGCGGCGGCGGCCAGCCCGGCCTCGTCCAGCGGCGTGACGCAACTGGCGAACATGTGCTGACCGTCGCCCAAGGGTGCGAGCCGCCCGGCCAGCAGCAGCCCTGCCAGGTCCGCGCCGATGACGCCGCCGGGCAGACGCAGCAATTCCGAAGTGGCAATGTCGCGCAGGCGTGCCCCATCCATCCCACCCTCCACGACCTGCATGATGCGGAAGGCGGCCTGGCGCACGGCGGCCAGCACCGCGGTCTCATCTGCGGCTAAGCCGGTGCGCTGGCGGGCCAAGCGGTCGACAGCGGTTTGGCCGCTGACGGAAGGCGTGAACAGCGCCAGGTCCGTCGCCATCAGCAGGGCGTCTGCCGATACTTGCGCCTCGGTGCCCGCCGCCGGTTCGACACGCATGAGCCAGCCACGCACGGTGTCGTCCAGCTTCACCGACGAAACAAAGCCGGTGGCGGCCACGGTCAGGGCATCCACGCATCCGCGCATGCGGTCCACGCCGAGACACGGCTTGGGCTGGGCGTGGCCGGCGTTCCGTCTTTGCCTGCATGTTTCTCCTCCACCTCGATGAGGCGCCTGGGTACGACAAGACGCTCCGCCGCAGCAACGCGCCGGCGCGGACGACTGCTCCCAGACGGTTACGTCCAGGTCTCGACGCAACACGCTCCCGCTTCCTCGTTTGCGAGCGGATGCTTGCAGCTTCCGGTCCGGCCGTTGCGTGCCTAGCCTTCCCAGCAACGCCGCTGCAGCGGGGTTGCGCAGCCCAACGCCAGTTCGCCTGCCGCTAGTCCCAATTTCATTCAGATGCGGCTGCGCTGCAACCGTATCTTACCTGCGAGTCTCTGCTTCCCAACAACAAAGCTGGATCGGTTGCGGCCAGCTTACGCAAGCCGACCCAGACCCCCTGCAAGCGTACAGGATTCGAGGGCGTCGGCCCGCGGCACGCCAGCACCTCCGCGAGCCTCGCCATTCCCACAGGGCCGCCACGCATCAGTCCGCCGCAAGGCCGCTCGCCTGCCCAGCCACGGCGGGCGATGCGTGGTTGGCCCGGAACCCCGTCGCCTGCTCGAAAGCGTGGGTGGCGCGGAACAACACGGCCTCCTGGAACGGCTTGGCGGCAACCTGCACCGCAACGGGCAGGCCGCCGGCCCCAAACCCGGAGCACACGCACATCGCCGGCCACCCCGTCAGGTTGAACGGGTTGGTGAAGCTGGGCCGCGCCAGGTTGTCCCACTTCGGCATGTCGTCAATGCGCGGCGCCTCCGCCGGCGCGCCTGCGGTGACGAGCAGGTCCACGTTCCGCGCCGCGGCTGTCACGGCCCCGCAAAGCTCCCGCCGCCGCCGCAGCGCCTGCACGTAGTCGGTCGCGGCCAACAGCCCGCCAAAAGCCATGCGGTCGCGCAGCAACGCCCCATAATCGTTGAACCGCTCCCGCATCCAAGGCTCGTGCAGGGTAAAGGCCTCCGACACCAGGATAACGAAGGTCGCCGCCTGGAACTCCTGCAGGGACGGCAGGGCGATGTCCCTGATCTCCGCCCCCTGCCCCCGCCAAACCTCCAAGGCGCCATCAATCCCGGCCTGCACCGCGGAGGTGACCGGCCGGTCCTCCTCGTGCCAGTTCCGCACGACGCCAATCCGCAGTCCCTTCACGCCCCCGCCAAGCCCGGCGGAGAAGTCCGGCACCGCCCGGTCCGCGCTCGCCGGGTCCTGCGGGTCATGGCCGGCCATCGCCTGCAGCAGCAGGGCGCAGTCCTCGGTCGTCCAGGCCATCGGACCCGCATGGTCGAGCGAGAACGACAGCGGCAGGATGCCGAACCGGCTGCACAGCCCATAGGTCGGCTTGATGCCGGCGATGCCGCACAGCGAGGCCGGGCCGCGTATGGACCCGCCCGTGTCGGACCCGGTGCCGCCGAGGATCAGCCCGGCCGCGACCGCCGCCCCGGTTCCGGAGGAAGACCCGGAGGTGAAATGGTCGGTGTTCCACGGGTTGCGCGCCGGCGGCCAAGGCAGGTCGAAGCTGGGGCCGCCGAACGCGAACTCATGGGTCGCCAGCTTGCCGAGCATCACCGTGCCGGCATCGGCCAGCTTGCGGACGGTCGTCGCGTCCTCGGTGGGCACCCAACCCTGCAGCAGCTTGGAGTGCGCCGTCGTCGCGATCCCCGCCGTGCAGTAGATGTCCTTGTGCGCGATCGGGATGCCGTCCAGCGTGCCGCGCGCCTCGCCGCGCATGATGCGGGCCTCGGCAGCCTTGGCGTCGGCCAGCGCCCGGTCGGGGGTCACCTGGATGAAGCTGTTCAGCGCCGCGTCCTCCCCGGCGATGCGGCCGAGCAGGTGCTGTGTCAGCTCGACGGGGGACAGGGTGCGGGCCGCGAACTGCCGGGCGGCGTCGGCGATGGTGGGCGTCCGCATCACGACGGCTCCGGCCGGAAGGTCAGCGCCGGCTCGGCCTCGCGGCCACGGTGCTCGCCGCGGATGCGGGCCAGCATGGGTTCGACGTAGGCCCAGCCGGTATGCAGCTCGGCAACCTGCCCGGGCGTCAGCGCCAGGCCGGCGCGGCGGACCAACGCCTCGAAATCGGCCAGCGGAATTTTTGCCTGCATGTGTTTCTCCGGGTCAGCACGGGTTTGGCCGGGATGCCCCCGGCCCACGGGCAAATTCATGCACGGCGCCGCCGATCCGGCAACAGCCTACCGCCGCGGCTGTCTGCCGTGCGATGCCGTGGCGCCCAGGACGCATCAAGTCCTTCGCCACGGCCTGCCGGGTTAGGATCTATGCAAACACCCGGAGGTTTGCGCACAGGTGAAAAGTGAAGCAGGCTTGCGCGGCCTGGGACACGATCCAGCACGGCCCGCAGACTGTCTGTGTGACGGGACGCGCAAGCCTGCTCAGTGCTGCGCCACCGTCAGCCGTGACAGTTGCTCCCCGGCGGTCCCAACCACCGGCAGGGCCAGGGTCGCCGGGTGGTCGGCATCTTGCAGCACCGTCCAGGTGAACGCCGCCGGGTTCGGTCCCGGACCCTGCGGGAACGGCAGGCCCGGCGCCACGCTGGCCGCCCCAGCCATCGCAAGCCGCATCCGGTGCCCCGGCTGGAACACGTAGGCCGTCGGCAGCAGGTCCAGCTCGACATGCTGCGCCTGCCCCGGCACCAGCGGCGCCGGGTCGGACAAGGACGCCGCGTGCGGCACGTTCAGGTAGCCCTGAATCACCTGCGTCGAAGCGCCATCCGGCGCCACGTCGTTCAGGCTGAACACCATGTCGCCGTCGCTGGTGCTGGACGACGCCCACAGCGACACATGCGGATAGCCCGTCACCTCCGTCGCGACCGGCAGCGGCGCCGAGGTCCAGGTCAGCACATGGCTCTCCACCTCGCGCTGGTCGCCGTCTGGCCGGCCCACGGTGGCGCTGAGCAGCACCGGCAGGGCGGGTCCGGCGCCGGGCACGTAGGGCAGCGTGGCCGGCGGCCCGGCGGCGGCCTGCGCCGTCAGCGACCCATCGTTCAGGCTGCCGGCGCTGCCGCTGCGCCCGGCCTGCAGGAACAGCGTGGCCGTGCGCGCGTCGGGGATCGGCCAGTCCGCCTCATACCGCCAGCGGTCCACGCCCTTCACATACAGGACCACCCGCGGCGCCCGGTCGGCGCCGTTATCCATGTCTTTCAGCCAGTGGTCCAACCACTGCACCTGCAGCTCCTGCAGGAAGTCTATCTGCCAGCCATGCGCGTGCGGCGCGAGCAACAGGCGCTTGCGAGCCGAGCCGAAGGCCGCATAAGCCCGCAGGTTGGCCGGCGTTATATAGTCGTCCAGCCCGCCGGAGATGAACGCCGCCACGCCGCGCCCGGCAATCGCCTGCACGTCGGCGTCCTGGGTCGTCCGCTCGCGCCACCAGCCGTCCAGGTTGCGGTGCTGGATGGAGGTGGCGTACTCGGCCTCTGCCCCCGGCGACAGCTTGCGGGCTTCACGGCCGGGGCCGGGCATCATGCCGCCGGGATACCAGAGCAGCCCATAGCAGTCGCCGCACGCCACCTGCGGCACGATGGCCTGCAGGTGCGGCGGCGCTTCCTTGGCGGTCAGCCACTGCGAGATGCCCAACAGCGACGGCCCGATCATGCCGACCCGGCCGTTGCACCAGCTTTGCTTCGCCATCCACTCGACCGTGTCGTAGCCGTCCTGGCCGAACTGGTTGTAGAGCGTCGGCGTGCCGCCGGATTTGCCGGAACCGCGCAAGCTGAGGTGCAGCACGGCGTAGCCGCGGGAGGCGACATCCATCAGCACCGGGTCGGTGCCCGCGCCGGTGTTGGACGACCGGCCATAGCCGTCCGACATCAGCACGCACGGCGTCGGCGGCGCACCGGCCGCAAGGGCCGGCAGGAACACCCTGGCGTCGAGGCTGGTGCCGTCGCGGGCGGTGATGGTCACGCCGTCCTGCACCTGCACGGGGAAGCGGGCTTGCGGGTTGTCCACCCGGGCGCGCTCCGGCAGCCATTGCCGCCCCTCGGTGCCCGCGCCCATCTGGTAGGATTGGGCGTGCAGCGCCGGCGTGGAGCAGGCGAGCAGCAGCAGTGCGGCGCAAAAGGTGCCACGGGTCATGATCCGGTTCCTCCTAAGCAAACCTCTGAAGGTTTGCGCACAGATGAGAAGCCAAGCAGGCTTGCGTGGCCTGGCACGGCCACAGGACATCTGTGTGCCAGGCCGCGCAAGCCTGCTTGGCTTCAGGGACAGATATACCCGGACCCGCCCGGCGCCTTGAAGCACCCCACGGACTCCGGGAACAACGTTTTGGGCAAGTAGAGAATGACGTCCGGCCAGAAGATGGTGAACGCGATCGTGGCGAAGAACACCACGTAGATCGGCAGCGACGCCCGCAGCGCAGAGGAGAACCGCACCCCCACGAACTTCGACGCCATCAACAGCGACAGCCCATAGGGCGGCGTAATCAGCCCAAACGCCAGCGTCACGATCAGCACCACCCCCATGTGCACCGGGTTGATCCCGGCGCTCTCCGTCAACTGGTTCACCACCGGCATGAAGATGATGATGGCCGGGATCGGCTCGATGAAGTCGCCGACGATCACGAACACCGCCACCAGCAGGAACATGACCGCCATGGGGTCGGTGCCTGCAACGTCGCCGATCCAGCCGGCGACAACCAGCGGACCCCGCAGGTAGGCCACCAGCCAGCCGAACGCGCTGGCGGCGGCGATGGTGATCAGCGGCAGGCTGAACACCAGCCCGGCATGCACGAAGTCCCGCCACAAGTGCCGGAAATGGCCGGGCCGCAGCAACGGCAGCACAACCACCAGGATGTAGGTGATCGCCACGACCCCGGCCTCGGTGGGCGTGAACCAGCCCGTCAGGATGCCGCCCAGCAGGATGCCGGGGATCAGCATCGGCAGCGCCGCCCCGCGCGCGGCACGGCCAAGCTGCGGCAGGCTGGCCCGCGGGCGGCGGAAACCGACGGGTCCGAAGAAGTAGCAGTAGGTCATCAGCCCCGCGCCGATCAGCAGCCCCGGCACGATCCCGCCCAGGAACAGCCCGGCGATGGACACGTTGCCGATGGCCCCATACACCACCGCCATGATGGAGGGCGGCACCAGCGCCGCAATCGTGCTGGCCGCAGCGATCAGCGCGGCGACGAACTCGGGGCGGTAGCCCTCCCGCGCCATCGGCTGGGCCATCGTCCGAGATAGCACCGCCACGTCGGCCGACGACGACCCGGACATGCCGGAGAAAAACATGCTGAACACCGTCGTCACCTGCGCCAGCCCGCCGCGGACATGGCCCACCAGGGCCTGCGACAGGTCGGCGATCCTGACGATGACGTTGGCCGAGGTCATCAGCTCGCCCACCAGCAGGAAGAACAGGATCGCCATCAGGCTTTCGCTGTCTATGCCATTGAAAAGCTGGCCCATCATGGATTGCAGGCTGATCGGCGTCAGCGCCGTGCCGACCAGCACGCCGGCCATCAGGCTGAACGCCACGGGCACGCCGAGGTAGCCCAGCCCCAGGAACAGCGCCGTCATCAGCGCCAACGTGGCGGCGTTGCCGGCCACCATGCCAGGTCAGGCCTCGGCTTGGGCGGCGGCGGGGACGACAGGCGCCGTGGACCCGGCGTCACCGACGAAGCCATTCCTCAAGCCCTGGACGATCCCCTCCAAGCTGAATAGCGCGACCAGCAGGCCGCAGACCGGAATCGGCCAATACAGGTAGGCGATGGGCAGCATGGACGGCATCCGGAAGCTGCTGAGGCCCTGCAGGAAGTTCTGACATCCGAACACCACCATCGCCAGCCCGACGCACAGCACGACCAGCCGGTTGAACACCTCCGACACGATGCGGCCCGTCCCGGCCAGCGCCTCCGTCAGCGCCGACAGGCACAGATGGTCTTGCCGGCGGACCGCGACCGCGGTGCCGCAGAACGTGCCGTAGGTGAAGCATGCCATCGTCACCTCCTGCAGCCACAGCCAGGGATGCCCGACCTCGCGAGTTACGACATCCGCCAGCACGGATGCGGAGAACCCGGCCAGGCAGATGCCGCAGCCGGCCATCAGCGCCAGTTCCAGCCGGTCCAGCGCCGGCCATTTCAGGTGGCGGTTGCCGGGCTGCAGGATGGCCGGCCTCTGCGTCGCGGCATCTTGCATCGCAGCGTCCTGCATCGTGACATCCGGCATCGGGACGTCCCGCATCGCCGGCCTACTTCACCGCCCGGACCAGGGCGAGGACCTTGACGGCGTGCGGCCCCAGCTCCCCCGCCAGCCGGTCCTGGAACGGCAGCGCCGCGGCGATCAGTCCGGACTTGTCCACGTCGGTCACGAACTTGACGCCCAGCTTGGTCAGCCGCGCCTGGCTTTCGTGCTCCAGCGCCAGCGCGCGGGCCGGCTGGGTGCGGGACACCTCGTCGGCTGCCGCCTGCACCCAGCCGCGCTGCTCCGGGGACAGCGACGACCAGACCTTGTCGGACACCCAGAGGACGGAGTTGTTCGCCTCGTGCTCCGTCAGCGACATGACCGGCGCGGTCTCGTAGTGCTTGTTGGCCATATAGACGTTGACGCCGTTCTCGGCCATGTCCACGACGCGGGTCTGCAGGCTGGTGTAAACGCTGCAGAACGGCATGTGCACGGTCTGCGCGCCATAGGCTGGGAAGATCGCATCCTCCGTCGCCGTCGCCTGGACCCGTATCTTGAGGCCGCGCAGGTCGGCGATCCCGTGCACCTCCTTCTTGCCATACAGGTCGCGCAGCCCGAGGGTCGCAAGGCCGAGGACCCGGGCGCCCGTCACGGTCTCGTCGAACATCGCCCGCATGGCGGCGACCACGGCGGGGTCGGCGAGCGAGTGGGCCAGGTGGGTTTCCGACGTGAACAGGTAGTGCAGGCTCATCACCCCGGATTGCGGCGACAGGGTCGCGGCGTTGGCGGTGCTGGTGATGAGGAAGTCTATGTCCCCGGTGCGTATCTTCTGCAGCGCCTGCGGCTCCTGGCCGAGCTGCGCGCCGGGGAACTGGTCTATGAGCATGTCGCCGCCGCTGCTCTTGGCCAGGGAGGCTGCAAAAATGTCGGCCGCGACGCCGAACCCGGTCGTGCGCGGCTGGTCGTAGCCGAAGCTATAATGGCGCTGGGCCAATGCCTGCCCCGCGCCGAGCACGATAGCCAGGCCGGCCGCCCAGGCCAGCATCCCGTTGCAACGCATCCGTTCCCCCCCCCTCGGCGCATGTGTCGCCGGCAGGAGTCCTGCCGGGCCAGCGTTCGATTTTGAAAGCCTAACGAAGCCCGGCAGGAACGTCACGCTCTCATTCGTGCGCCGCCGGGCCGGCGCTGCCGGGTGACGGCGCGGAACCCTTCACGGCTGCACGTAGGCCGGGCCGGATAGCGTGCCCAGGCGCCGTCCCCGGCAAGCCGGCGCCCGCAATCCCTTCAGGCCTGGAAATCCGCATCAGCCCGGCGCATCGTCCCGCCAGCAAGATGCGGAGACCCAAGGGATGGACACAGGCGTTGCAGGCACGTCGCGGACGCAGGCAGAACGCTTCGACGCCGGCGCGGCTTACGTCGGCGGACGCTTCGTGCCGGTGGCGGAGGCCGCCATTCCCGTCACCGATTGGGGCTTCACCCGGTCGGACGCGGTGTATGATGTCGTCCACGTCTTCAACGGCCGCTTCTTCCGCTTGGACGACCACCTGCAGCGGTTCAGCCGGTCCATGCAGGCCAGGCGTCTCGCCCCGCCCGAGGACCTGGCGACGATGGAGGCCGTCCTGCACCGCTGCGTCGCCCTGGCCGGGTTCTCGGACGCCTACGTCGCGATGGTCGCCTCGCGCGGTCGGCCACGGGTCGCCGGGTCGCGCCGGCCGGCGGATTGCAGCAACCACTTCATCGCCTACGCCCTGCCCTGGATAGACGTGATCCCCAAGGACGTGCAGGAGCGCGGCGCCCACCTGTGGATCGCCAGCACCCCGCGCGTGCCCGACGCGAGCGTGGACCCGACGGTCAAGAACTACCAGTGGAGCGACCTGACCACCGGCCTGTTCGAGGCGCATGACAACGGGTGCGACACCGCCGTGCTGTGCGACGGCGACGGCTTCGTGACCGAGGGTCCCGGCTTCAACGTCTTCATCGTCAGGGAGGGGCGGGTGCTGACCCCCGACCGCGGCGCCCTGCACGGCATCACCCGGCGCTCGGTGCTGGAACTGTGCGAGCAGTCCGGCATCCCCGCCGGGATCGCAGCGATCACCCGCGCAGAACTGGAGGACGCCGACGAGGTGTTCGCGGCGACGACGGCCGGCGGCGTGATGCCGGTGTCCCGGATCGGCCGGCGCATCCTCGGCAACGACCGGCCCGGCACGGTATCGCTGCAACTCAAGCAACTCTACTGGCAGCGGCACCGGGAAGGCTGGCACGCCACCCCGGTCCGCAGCCTGGAGGAAACCAGCGGCATCCCGGGGGCCGCGTCCGCCCCGCCCTAACGGCACGCCCCCTTCAGGCTTAATGCCGGAAGACGGGTCAGCGAACTCCGGGAATGTGAAGGACGCTGGCGAATAGCCGGCCGGGCCGGTCCCTTGCGAAACCGGCCCGGCCTGCCGCGGCCCTACCGGGTCCAGCCGGGGTAGCTGCCCACGTTGTCCCGGGTCACAAGCTGGGACGGCATCAGGATCATCGGGTCCTCCGGCTTCTTGCCGTTCATGATGCTGATCCCGGTCTCCACCGCCAGCTTGCCCATCGCGTAGGGGTCCTGGCTGGCGGACGCCTGCACCTGCGTCTGCCCCTTCAAGGCGCCCACGATGTCAGGCGCCCCGTCCACCGAGGTGATGACGATGCCGGTGCGGTTCAGTTGCTTGGCCGCCAGGTCGCTGCCGATCGCCTGCGGATCGTTGATCGCGAATAGCCCCTGGATGCTCGGGAACCGCGTGAGGTAGCCCTGCATCACATTCAGCCCGCCGTCGCGCGACCCCTTGGCATCCTGGTCGGAGGACAGCAGCTTGATGTCAGGATAGCCGCCCAGCACCTTCTTGCAGCCGTTCACCCGGTCGATCACCGCCGACACCTGCGGCCCGTTCTCGATGACGACGTTGCCCTTGCCGCCAATGGCGTCAGCCATGAACTTGCAGGAGATCTCCCCGGCCTGGACGTTGTTGGTCTGCACCGTCGCGTCCGCGCCCTGCGCCGCAACGTCCACGCCGATGACGGTGATCCCCGCGGCTTGCGCCCGCTTGATCGCCGGCGCGATGGCGCGTGGGTCGGCGGCGTTGACCACGATCATGTCAACCCCGGCGGCGATGAAGTTGTCAATCTGGGTGAACTGCTTGTTCAGGTCGTAGTCGGCGGACGAGACCGTGACCTTCGCCTGTGGATTGGCCGCGTGTGCGGCGTCGGTGACGCCCTTGCCCACCGTAATGAAGTAAGGGTTGCCAAGCGAGCCGACGGTGACGCCCACAGCCTTCAACTCGCGGGCCTGCGCCGCGCCGGCCAGCAGCATCGCCGCGCCGGCCATGAGTATGGTCTTAAACATCCAGCTAATCCTCCCAGCCCTGTTGATCCCTCGCCCCGGCAGGTGGGCCATCGCCCGCCGGGGCTCGCCGCTAGGTGCGGACGCTGCCCTGCAACCGGGCGCGGTCGAGCGCCACGGCGCCGATGATGACCAGCCCCTTGATGATGAACTGCCAGATGTCCGACACCCCCACCAGGGTCAGGCCATTGGACAGCACCGCGATGATCAGGCCGCCGATCAGCGTGCCCCAGATGGAGCCGATGCCGCCGACGAAGCTGGTGCCGCCCAGGATCACCGCGGCGATGGCGTCCAGCTCGTAGCTTTGGCCAAGCTGCAATCCGTTGGCGGCGAACAGCCGGGCCGCCGACATCACCCCGCCCAGCCCGGCCAGCAGGCCGGACATCGCATAGACGAACAGCAGGATGCGCCAGACCTTGATGCCGGACAGCCGCGCGGCGGCCGGGTTGCCGCCAACGGCGTAGATCCAGACCCCCAGCACGGTCCGCCGCAGCACATACCAGGACAGCAGGATCACCACGAAGGCAATGATCGCCAGCACGGGGATGCCGAAGCCCGGCGCTATCGGTATGCTCGCGTTGCCGATGGCCGCGAACGGCAGCTCCGGGTTGAACACCGTCGTGTCGTCGCCCATCAGCCGCGCCACGCCGCGTACGGCGGTGAGCGAACCCAGGGTGACGATGAATGGCGGCAGCTTGCCGAACGCGATCAGGCTGCCGTTCACCAGGCCGAACGCCAACCCGGTCAGCAAGGCCGCCGGCACCCCGAGCAACCCCCAGCCGGGGATCAGCGAGGCGATCAGCGCCGCCATCGCCGACGCCGCCAGCATGCTGCCGACCGACAGGTCAATGCCGCCCGTCAGGATGACGAAGGTCATGCCCGCACCCAGCACGATGTTGATCGCCGCCTGCTGCGCGACGATGGACAGGTTCTGCCCCGACAGGAACCGCCCCTCGCCGAGGTAATTGAACGCAATGGCCAGGATGAACAGCACCGGCAGCATCCCGACTGCCTGGATGACGCCGCGCATCCGGACCTGCTTGGCCGATAGCCCGGCGCCTGCAGCAGGCGGCGCGGCGCTTGTGGTCGTGTTGGACATGGCGCGTTGCTCCTATTGGTTTTCAGGCCACATTGTTTTCAGGCCACATTGGTTTTCAGGCCGCCCCGGCATCGGCCGCGACGCCGGCGCCAAGGGCCATGATGGACTCCTGGGTGACCGGCACGCCGCTGGTGCCGCCGACCTCGCCGGCGATGCCGCCCTCCCGCATCACCAGCACGCGGTCGCAGATGCCGATGATCTCCGGCAGCTCGCTCGAAATAACGACCACGCCGATGCCGCGCTTCGCCAGCTCGTCTATGATGCGGTAGATCTCGGACTTGGCGCCGATATCCACGCCGCGGGTCGGCTCGTCCAGGATCAGCACCTTGGGGCCGATCTCCAGCCAGCGGGACAGCAGCACCTTCTGCTGGTTGCCGCCGGACAGGCTGCCCACCGCGACCGCCGGGCTGGCGGCGCGGACGCGCAACGCCTCGAACGCCTGCCGGGACCGGCGGTCGCCGGCACCCAGGTTCAGGATGCCGCCCCGCCGGGCATCGCGGCCGATGACGCCCAGGTTGATGTTGGTGCCGCAGGATAGGTCCAGGAACAGGCCCAGCCCCTTGCGGTCCTCCGTCAGGTAGGCGAGGCCAGCCGCCAGCGCGTCCTCCGGACCCTGCACGACTAGCGCCTGGCCGGCCAGCACCACGTCGCCCGCGGTCTTGCGGTCAGCGCCATAGATCAGCCGGGCCAGCTCCGTCCGTCCGGAGCCGACCAGGCCGGCGATGCCCAGCACCTCGCCGGCATGAAGCTCGAAGCTGCACGGGCGCACCCGGCGTCCGCCGTCGGTCACGCCGCGCACCTGCAGGACAACCGGGCCGCGGCTGCCGTGCGGGTCGTGCGTCTTGGTGTAGAAGCTCGACAGGTCGCGCCCGACCATCATGCGGACCAGCGCCTCGGCGCTCAGCTCGTCGCGGGTCAGCGTGCCGACGTAGCCGCCGTCGCGCAGCACCGTCACCCGGTCAGCCAGCTCATAGACCTCCGCCATCCGGTGGCTGATGTAGATCAGCGCGATGCCGTCGGTGCGGAGCTTGCGGACCAGCGCGAACAGGCGGTCGGTCTCACGGGACGACAGCGCCGTGGTCGGCTCGTCCAGCACCAGTATCTTGGAGTTCGCGTGCAGCGCGCGGGCGATCTCGACGAGCTGTTGCTCCGCAATGGACAGCGTGCCGACCTGGGTGTCCGCGGTAAACGGGGCGCCCAGCCGCTCCAGCACCGTGCGGCAGCCCTCCCGCATCGCGGCGCGGTCAATGCGGCCGCGGCGGCTGGGCTCCACACCGAGATAGATGTTCTCGGCCACCGTCAGGTTCGGCGCCAGCGCCAGCTCCTGGTAGATGATCGAGATGCCGTGCCGCTTGGCGGCGATGGGATCGGTGATGGCGACCGGCGTCCCGTCAATCAGCAGGGTGCCGCCGGGGTCCGCCTGGTAGGCGCCGGACAGGATCTTCATCAGCGTGGACTTGCCCGCCCCGTTCTCCCCCATCAGCGCCAGGACCTCGCCGCCCCAGGCCTTGATCTGCACGCCGTTGAGCGCCTTCACCCCGGGGAAGGTCTTGGAAATGCCACGCATCTCAAGGCGCGGGGTTCCGGCTTCGGTGGTCATCGTTCCCTCCCTCCACCCTGGGCCGTTCGGCCAAGGCAATGTCAGCCGCGCCCGGTTCGCTCCGGACTTCATCAGCAGTGTTCAGGTTCATAGGGTATCAATGCAACCTTAAAAGAGCCAGAACCAAACCCATAGGCCAGCACACCGGCGCGCAGCAACGGCGCCGCGTTCCATGCAAGGGCCGGCTTTTGGCGAGGCGGCCAAGCTGCCACCCTGCGCGGCCCGGCGTCGGAAGGCTGGCGGCCTGCAACGACGCGGCGCTTCCCATTGAGGCGCAGAGGTTGCTAGCCTAGCGCGCAGGGGCGGCTCAGACCCCGGAAAGACCATGCAGGGAGGCAATCCATGAACCGTCGCCAGTTCAACGCCGCGCTCGCCACGGCGGCGCTCGGCGCCGCAGCCCGTCCGGCCGCGGCTCAGCAGAAGCGCAGCCTCGCGTTCGTGGTCAACGTGTCGGCGGACTTCTGGACCATCGCGCGCCGGGGCATCGAGAAGGCCAACAAGGAACATCCCGAATACGAGATGCAGATGATCATCCCCGGCCAGGCCAGCGCCGCCGAGCAGCGCCGGATCATGGACGAGCTGATCGCGCGGCAGGTGGCGGGCGTCGCAATCTCCGCCATCAACCCGGCCAGCTCCACCGACGCCCTGAACCGCGTGGCATCCCAGGCGGTGCTGTTCACCACCGACAGCGACGCGCCGGCCAGCAACCGGGTGGTCTATATCGGCACCGACAACGTCGCCGCGGGCCGCGAGGCCGGCGCCCAGATGAAGAAGGCGCTGCCCAAAGGCGGCAAGGCCATGCTGTTCGTCGGCACCATGGACGCCGACAACGCCCGCGAGCGAGTGCAGGGCATCCGCGAGGCCCTCACCGGCGGCAACATTGAGATCCTGGACGTACGCACCGACGACAGCGACTTCGCCCGCGCCAAGCGCAACGCCGAGGACACGCTGTCCCGCTACGCCGACCTCGGCCTGATGGTCGGCCTGTGGGCCTATAACACGCCACAGATCTACCAGGCGGTGAAGCAGGCCGGGCGCGAGAGCAACGTCAAGGTCGTCGGCTTCGACGAGGATGCGCTGACCCTGCGCGGCGTCGCGGACGGCACCATCTTCTCCACCGTGGTGCAGCAGCCGTTCGAGTTCGGCTACCAGTCCATGATCGGCATGGTGAAGTACCTGGCCGGCGACAAGTCGTGGATACCCGCCAACAAGCAGATCATCATCCCGACCCGCATCATAGACAGCTCCAACGTGGCGGACTTCCAGGGCTACATGAAGCAGCTGCTGCGCCCGAGCTAACGGCGTGGCCAGCCCGCTGCTGGAGCTGGAGGGGATCAGCAAGGCGTATCCCGGCGTCCAGGCCCTGGACCGGGTGTCGCTACGCCTTGGCGCCGGGGAGGTGCTGGGGCTGATCGGCGAGAACGGCGCCGGCAAGAGCACGCTGATGTGCGTGCTGGGCGGCCTCGTGCGTCCGGACACCGGGCGCATCCGGCTGGACGGGCAGGACCGCCCGTATCTGACGGTGGCGGAGGCGCAGGCGGCCGGCATCGCCTTCGTGCACCAGGAACTGTCCATGTTCGACAACCTGGACGCCGCCGCCAACGTGCTGATGGGGCGGGAGCGGCTGCGCGGCGGGCCGCTGCGCCTGGTGGACCGCCGTGCCTGCCGGGCGCAGGTGGCGCCGCTGCTGGAGCGCCTGGGCGCCGACTTCGGCCCGGATGCGCCGGTCGCCCGCCTGTCCATCGCCCAGCGCCAGTTGGTGGAGATCGCCCGCGCCCTGTCCACCGACGCCCGCATCATCATCCTGGACGAGCCGACCAGCAGCCTGACGCTGTCCGAGACCGACCGGCTGCTCGCCATCGTCGCCGTGCTGCGCGCCGCGGGCACCGGGGTCATCTACATCACCCACCGGCTGGGCGAGGTCGTGGCCTGCGCCGACCGGGTGCTGTGCCTGCGGGATGGCCGGGTCGCGGGGGAGTTGCCGCGGGAGGAGATCGCCCATCCCGCGATGACCCGGCTGATGATCGGCCGCGACCTGCAATCCCTGCATACGCCCCCGGCCGGGCCGCCGGGCGATGGCGGGCTGGAGTTGGACGCCCTGGTGACGTCCGCCTTTCCGGACCGCAGCGCCAGCCTGCATGCCCGGCCCGGCGAAATCCTCGGCCTGGCCGGGCTGGTGGGGTCGGGCCGGACCTCCCTGGCCCGCGCGGTGTTCGGGATCGAGCCGGCGCTTGGCGGCACCATACGCCTCGACGGCAAGGCGGCGCGTATCGGCTCGCCGCGCGACGCCATCGCGCGCGGGCTATATCTCGTGCCGGAGGACCGGAAGCGGTCCGGCCTGGTGCTGTCCATGCCGATCTCGGAGAACGTGACCCTGCCGGCCCTGGCCCGCCATGCCCACCTCGGCCTTATC
>DASWOJ010000218.1:0-10886 GCA_036398775.1 Acetobacteraceae bacterium | reverse complement strand
GACCGGCACAGCGGCAACGCCCAGGTCCGCCGCATCGGCCAGGCCAGGCGCAGGCCGGCCGGCGTCAGAAGGTCAGCCGCCAAGTGCGACAGCGCCCCAACTGCCAGCGGCGCCACCACCCAGCGCGGCGCACCGCCCTGGGTCAGCCCCCACACGCAGGCCGCGACCGCCAGCGCCGAATGGGTGATGCCACGGTGCCCCAGCAGCGCAGCCACGGGCCGGGACACCACCTGCAGCCGGCGGCCCAGCCAGGATTTCGGGTGGTCCACGTCCGGCAGCAGCGACCCGGTGAGCGCCAGCGCCAAGCAGGCCGGGGACAGCGCCGGCAGGCCCAGCCGAGGCGCCGCGACCAGCCAGGCCGCCGCCCCAAGCGCCACATGCGACCCCGCCATCATTGGCCCAGCTTATCCCTTGCATGCGGCAAGGCCGACACTTGCGCTTGCCGGAGTCCGAAGGCAACAGGCCAAAACCGCCCAGGGCTTGACAGCCGCCGCACCCCGGTGTGGGACGATAAGGCAGGCGCCTTCTGAACGGCGCCGACGCCCCTGGGAGGACCCTGCCATGCCCCGCCGCCGCGCCCTGCTGCTCGCCCCGCTGCTGGCCGCCTTGCCCCGGGCCAGCCGGGCCGCATCCACCGTCCGCATCGGCACGCTGCGCTTCGGCTCCGTCGGGTGGGAGCTGGACGTGATGCGCAACCACGGCCTCGATGCCGCCGCCGGCGTGGCCGTCGAGCCAGTGGAGTTCGCCGCCGGCCAGGCCACGGAGGTCGCGCTGCAGGCGGGCCGCGTGGACATGATCGTGCAGGACTGGCTGTGGGTGTCGCGCCAGCGGGCGTCCGGGGCGGATTGGACGCTGTCGCCGTCCTCCGCCGCGCTGGGCGCGGTGATGGCGCCGCAAGGGTCGCCGGTTGCCGGGGTCCCGGACCTGCGCGGACGCCGGCTGGGCGTCGCCGGCAGCCCGCTCGACAAAAGCTGGCTGATCCTGCGCGCCTATGCACAGAAGCTGCACGGCCTGGACCTGAACACCGAGGCCGAGAAGCAGTTCGGTCCGCCGCCCCTGCTGGCAGAACAGCTTAGGGCTGGCCGGCTGGACGCCGTGCTGACCTACTGGCCGTTTGCTGCCCGGGCGGAGGCAGCCGGGCAGCGCCGCGTCCTGGCGATGGAGGATGCGGTGCAGGTTCTGGGCATCCCGGCCGGCGTGCCGTTCGTCGGCTGGGTGTTCTCCGACGCCTTTGCCGCACGCGACAGGGCCGCGGTGGCGGGCTTCCTGCGCGCCTCAGCCGCCGCCCGTGCGATCCTGGCTGCCATCGGGCCGGAGGCGGATGCCGAGTGGGCGCGCATCGCCCCCCTGACCGGCGCCGCCAACCCGGCGGAACTGGACCGGCTGCGCGACTGGTATCGCCGCGGCCTGCCCCCGGCCTGGAACGAGGCCGCCACGGCGCAGATGTACGACGTCCTGGCCGAGATCGGCGGCCCCGCCCTGGTCGGCCCCGCCACCCATCTGGCGCCCGGCACGTTCTGGGCCACCCCGCCTGCATGACGCCGCCTGCATGACACCGCCGGCATGACCTCGGCGGCATGAGGAGCCGCCACCTCCTGTCCCGCATCCTGCCCGTGCTGGCGCTGCTGCTGGCGTGGGAGGTTGCGGCCCGGCTGGCCGGCAACCGGCTGTTCCCCCCGGTCAGCGCCGTTGCCGCGGTGCTGGTGCAGGATGCCCGATACGGATCGCTGCTGCACAACCTGGGCGTCACGCTCGGGCGGGTGGCTGCCGCCTTTACGCTGGCGATGGTGGGGGGCAGCGCGCTCGGCATCGTCATGGGCCGGATGCCCCGGTTGGACCGTGCGCTGGACAGCCTGCTGACCGGACTGCTGAACCTGCCGGCGCTGGTCAGCATCGTGCTGATCTACGTGTGGTTCGGCCTGAGCGAGGCCACCGCCATCGCCGCCGTCGCGCTGAACAAGCTGCCCAGCACGGCCGTCACGGTGCGGGAAGGCGCGCGGGCGCTGGACCTGGGGCTGGCCGACATGGCGCGCAGCTTCCGCATGGGCCGCGCCGCCACGCTGCGCCACGTCATCCTGCCGCAGCTATACCCCTATTTGTTCGGCGCCGCGCGGTCCGGGCTGGCGCTGATCTGGAAGATCGTGCTGGTGGCGGAGTTGCTGGGCCGCAGCGACGGCGTGGGGTTCCAGATACAGGTGCTGTTCCAGCTATTCGACGTGACCGGCATCCTGGCCTACACCCTGGCCTTCGTCGCCGTCGTGCAGGGGATCGAGTGGGCTGTGCTGCAGCCGCTGGAGCGACGGGCCAACCAGTGGCGGTGACGCCGTTCCTGGACGTGGACGTCGCGCGCAAGGACGCGGGTGGGCGCACGGTGATCGCCGGGCTGCGCTTCTCCTTGGCCGCGGGGGAGATCGTCGCCTTGGTCGGGCCATCCGGCTGCGGCAAGACAACGCTGCTGCGCCTGATCGGCGGGCTGGACGACCGGTTCCAGGGCCGCATCGCCTGGGCCGCAGGCGCCGCCCCGCGCATCGGCACCGTGTTCCAGGAGCCGCGGCTGCTGCCCTGGCGCACCGTCCGGCAGAACATCGCCCTGGTCCGGCCGCCCGACCCGGCCCTGGCTGAGGCGCTGCTGGACCAGCTTGGGCTTGCGCCCTATGGCGGCCTGCATCCGCCGGCACTGTCGCTCGGCATGGCTCGGCGGGCCGCCATTGCGCGGGCATTTGCCGTACAGCCGGAACTGCTGCTGCTGGATGAGCCGTTCGTGTCGCTGGACCCCGCGATGGCCGAGCAGGGCCGGGGCGCGCTGACCGCGACGTGGACCGCCCGGAGCTGCGCCGCCCTGCTGGTCACGCACGACCTGCCCGAGGCCGCGTCGCTGGCCGACCGCATCCTGCTGCTGTCCACCGGACCGGCGCAGGTGGTGCGGGAGGTCGTGGTCCCGGTATCGCGCCGGCGGCAGGGAATCGGCGAAGGCGCAAAAGTGGCGGCTGAGCTGTTTCCCTCTCCCTCCGGGAGAGGGTTGGGGTGAGGGGGCGGGCAAGCACGGTTCTTACCGATGCAAAACCGCGTGCCGTCAGCACCGTCCGTGCCCCGCTCCGCAGCGAAGACCCCCTCACCCCAACCCTCTCCCGGAGGGAGAAGGGGCAGGCGTCCTTACGCCATCTTGCCGTGGCAGTGCTTGAACTTCTTGCCGGACCCGCAGGGGCACGGCGCGTTGCGGGATACGTTGCGCCAGGTCGCGGGGTCCGCCGGGTCCACGGCAGGGTCG
This sequence comes from Acetobacteraceae bacterium, assembly GCA_036398775.1. Classification (GTDB taxonomy): domain Bacteria; phylum Pseudomonadota; class Alphaproteobacteria; order Acetobacterales; family Acetobacteraceae; genus DASWOJ01. Next base: position 7,618 of record DASWOJ010000218.1, on the reverse strand, counting down.
GGCGCACGGGCTAGAGCCGGTCGGGGCCGCTCCGCTTCCAGCACGTCGCCGCCGGCATAGGGCGCACTGGCCGCGGGGTCGGAGTAGTGCAGGTTGGACGCGAACAGGTTGGGCTCCTGCACCGGCTGGAACACCTCGGGCGGCGGCTCCTGGCCGATCTCGACGCGGGCCAGCATGGTCGTCACCCGCTCCTTTAGGTCGTCCAGCATGGCGTTGAACATCGCGAACGCCTCGCTCTTATACTCGTTCAGCGGGTCGCGCTGGCCGTAGGCGCGCAGGCCGATGCCCTGGCGCAGGTGATCCAGCGCCAGCAGGTGCTCCTTCCACACGGCGTCCAGCACCTGCAGCAGCAGTGACTTCTCGACGTAGCGCATAAGGTCGCGGCCCAGCACCGCCTCCTTTGCCGTCATCGCCTGGATGGATGCCTCCTCGATCCGCTCGCGGATGCCGGTCTCGTCCATGCCCTCCTCCTGGCCCCAGGCCACGACGGGCAGGTCGAGGTTCAGCAGGCGCTTCAGCTCGTCGGCAAGCTGCTGGGTTTCCCACTGCTCGGCATAGGCCTTCTCGGGGACGTGCCGGGCGACCAGGTTGCCGATCAGCTCCTCGCGCATCTCCCGCACCGTCTCTGACACGTCGTCGGCGCGCATGAACTCGCGGCGCTGGGCATAGACCTCGCGCCGCTGGTTGTTCATCACGTCGTCATACTTCAGCACGTTCTTGCGGGTGTCGAAATTGCGGGCCTCGACCTTCTTCTGCGCCTTTTCCAGCGCCTTGTTGATCCAGGGATGGACGATGGCCTCGCCGTCCTTCAGGCCCAGCTTCTGCAACAGGCCGCCCATGCGGTCGCTGCCGAAGATACGCATCAGGTCGTCCTCAAGGCTCAGGAAAAACCGGCTGGCGCCGGGGTCGCCCTGCCGGCCGGAGCGTCCGCGGAGCTGGTTGTCGATGCGCCGGCTTTCATGCCGCTCGGTGCCGACGACCAGCAGGCCGCCTGCGGCCTTCACGTCCTCGTGCCACACGGCGATCTGCTGCTCGATGGCGGCGACGCGGGCGGGCCACTCCTCCTCCGGCACCTCCGCCAGCTCCAGCTTGATGCGCATGTCGGCGTTGCCGCCAAGCTTGATGTCGGTGCCGCGCCCGGCCATGTTGGTGGCGATGGTGATGGCGCCGGGCGCCCCGGCCTGGGCGACGATCTTCGCCTCCTGCTCGTGGAACCGGGCGTTCAGCACCGCGTGCGGCACGCCCTTGCGGGTCAGGATGCCGCTGATCGTCTCGCTCTTCTCGATGCTGGTGGTGCCGACCAGCACAGGCTGGTTGCGGTTGCGCGCCTCCTCGATCAGCACCGCCACGGCCTCGTACTTCTCGGCCGCAGACCGGTAAACCTCGTCGTCCGAATCGTTGCGGCTGACCGGCACATTGGTGGGTATTTCGACCACCTCCAGCTTGTAGATTTCGGCGAACTCGTCCGCCTCGGTCATCGCCGTTCCGGTCATCCCGGCGAGCTTGGGATACAGCCGGAAGTAGTTCTGGAACGTGATGGAGGCGAGCGTCTGGTTCTCCGGCTGGACCGTGACGGCCTCCTTGGCCTCCAGCGCCTGGTGCAGGCCCTCGGAGTAGCGCCGGCCCTCCATCATGCGCCCGGTGAACTCGTCAATCAGCACGACCTTGTCGTCGCGCACGATGTAGTCCACGTCGCGGGCGAACAGGGTGTTGGCGCGCAAGGATTGCTGCACGTGGTGCACGACGGTGACGTTGCCGGCGTCATACAGGCTGCCCTCGCTGACGATGCCGGCGTCGCGCAGCATCGTCTCGACCTGCTCGGTGCCGGATTCCGTCATGTTGACGGTCTTCTGCTTCTCGTCCTTCTCGTAGGTCGTGGCGTCCTTCACCAGCTCGCGCACGACCAGGTTCACGGTGCGATACAGGTCGCTGCTGTCCTCGGCCGGGCCGCTGATGATGAGCGGCGTGCGCGCCTCGTCCACCAGGATGCTGTCCACCTCGTCCACGATGGCGTAGGCGAAGTCGCGCTGGGACATGTCCTCCAGGCGGTACTTCATGTTGTCGCGCAGGTAGTCGAAGCCGAACTCGTTGTTGGTGCCGTAGGTGATGTCGGCGGCATAAGCCTGGCGCCGCTCGTCGTCGTTGAGGCCGTGCACGATCACCCCGACCGCCAGGCCCAGGAAGCCATAGACCCTGCCCATCCACTCGCTGTCGCGCTGGGCCAGGTAGTCGTTGACGGTGACGACGTGCACGCCCTTGCCCGGCAGCGCGTTGAGATAGACCGGCAGCGTCGCCACCAGCGTCTTGCCCTCGCCGGTCTTCATCTCCGAGATCTTGCCGTCGTGCAGCACCATGCCGCCGATCATCTGCACGTCGAAGTGGCGCAGGCCGAGCACGCGGCGCGCGGCCTCGCGCACGGTGGCGAAGGCTTCCGGCAGCAGGCTGTCCAGCGTGGCGCCGTCGGCCAGGCGCTGGCGGAACTCGGCGGTCTTGGCCCGCAGCGCCTCGTCGGACAGGGCGGCCATCGCCGGCTCGTGCCCATTGATCGCGGGCACGCGGCGCTGGTAGCCCTTGAGCGAGCGGTCGTTGGCGGAGCCGAAGACGGCACGGGCGATGCTGGCGAACATGGGAGTCCCCTGGGTGGCGCGCTGCCGGGGCGCGGGTCCCCCGGATGCTGTGGCAGGACCCTCGCGCGCATGAAATACCTGCGTGCAGATAGGACCCGGACAGGCGAGGGTCAACGACAGGGGCCGCGTCCTGCTCCGTCTCCCTCCGCGAGAGGGTTGTGGGTGAGGGAAACCGCACACACGGACCGCTGTCAAATTTGAGAGCGGTTCACATTGCCATAACGCGATGTCGTGCTTGTGACACGCGAAACCCTGCCCGTGCTCCGTATCGGCAGGAGGTGGCCAGGGGCACCCAAGCTTGTCCGCTCCCGGCCCTTGGGGCATTGTCCCGCCACCCTGCCCATCCAGCGATTATTCCGAGGTTTCCATGCGCCGTACGAGCCTGCCCGCCGCCGCTGCGGCCCTGTTGCTGGGCACTACCGCCGCGACCATGGCGCAGGCGCCGGCCCCGCGCCCGCCGGTGCCGCCTACGGCACGCCCGGCTGCCCCGGCCCCGACGCCGCCAGCGGCCGCCACCCCTGCGCCGTCCGCCGCCCCGGCGGCAACCCCGCCTGCACCGCCCCCTGCCCCTCCGCCGGCGTCCAGCGCCTCTGCCGCGCCCGCTGCCCCGGCCGATGTTGTCGTCGCCCGCGTCGGCCCGGACGAAATCCGTGCCTCCGAGCTTGCCGACGCCGCCCAGAGCCTGCCGGAGGAGTTGCGCGGCATGCCGGCCCCGGTGCTGTATCCCATGCTGCTGGACCAGCTCGTGGACCGCCGGGCCATCATCATCGCCGCCCGGCGCGACGGGTTCGACAAGGACCCCGCCGTGCGCCGCCAGATCGCCCGCGCCACCGACACCGCGCTGCAGAACGCCCTCTTGACGCGTGAGATCGCGCCGGGGCTGACGGACGAGGCGATCAAGGCCCGCTACGACCGCGACGTCGCCGGCAAGTCGGGTGAGCAGGAGGCGCACGCCCGGCACATCCTGGTGCCCGACGAGGACACCGCGAAGAAGATCATCGGGGAGCTGAAGGGCGGCGCCGACTTCGCCGAGCTGGCCAAGAAGTACAGCACCGACCCGGCAGGCTCCACCAACGGCGGCGACCTCGGCTTCTTCAAGCGCGGCGACATGCTGCCGGAGTTCGCCGAGGCCGCCTTCAGCCTGAAGCCCGGCACCTACACCGAAACGCCGGTCAAGACGCGCTTCGGCTGGCACGTCATCAAGCTGGAGGAGCTGCGGACGGCGCCGCCCCCGTCGTTCGAGCAGGTGAAGGACGAGGTGCGGCAGCAGTTGATCCAAGAGGGCGTCGCCCGCGTGCTGGCGACGGCCAAGCAGGGCCTGCCCATCCAGAAGTTCAACCTGGACGGCACGCCGCTGACCGAGGCTCCGGTGCAGCCGCTGCCGGGTGCACCCGCCGCACCGACGGCACCTGCCGCACCCGCGGCACCGGGCAAGTAACGCCGTGGCCCTGCCGGTGTCGCCGCTTGCGGTGCCGTTGCCGGACCTGCCGCCGATGGCGGGCGTCCGGCTGGGGGCCGCGGAGGCCGGCATACGCTACAAGGACCGCACCGACCTGATGATGGCTGAGCTGCCGGCGGGTACGACGGTCGCCGGGGTGTTCACCCAGAACAAGTGCCCCGGCGCCCCCGTGGACTGGTGCCGGAAGGCGCTGCACGGCAGCCATGCCCGCGCCGTGGTGGTGAACGCCGGCAACGCCAACGTCTTCACCGGACGCGCTGGGATGGACGCCGTGGAGGCGACCGCGGACGCCGCCGCCACCATCCTGGGCTGCCACCCGCATGAGGTGTTCGTCGCCAGCACCGGCGTGATCGGCGAGGTGCTGCCCTACGAGCGCATCACCGCGGCCCTGCCCGCGCTGCATGCCTCTCTCGGCGCCGATGGGTGGGAGGCGGCGGCGCGCGGCATCATGACCACCGACACCTTTCCGAAAGGGTCCACGCGAACCGCGCAACTAGGCGGGGCGACGGTGCGGATCAGCGGCTTCGCCAAGGGCAGCGGCATGGTGGCGCCGGACATGGCGACCATGCTGTGCTTCGTGTTCACCGACGCCAAGCTGCCTGGCGCCGTGCTGCAGGACATGCTGGCCCGCGGCGTGCGCCGCAGCTTCAATTGCACGACCGTGGACAGCGACACCAGCACCAGCGACACCGTGCTGATGTTCGCCACCGGCCAGGCGGACCACGGGAAGATCGGCAAGGGCGGCAAAAAGGCGCTGCGCGTGTTCCGCGACGCGCTGGAGGCCGTGCTGCTGGACTTGGCGCTGCAGGTGGTCCGCGACGGCGAGGGCGCGCAAAAGCTGGTCCGCATAGACGTGACCGGCGCCGTGTCCAACAAGTCGGCCCGGCGGGTGGCGATGGCCGTCGCCAACTCGCCGCTGGTCAAGACGGCGATTGCCGGGGCCGACGCCAACTGGGGCCGCATCGTGATGGCGGTCGGCAAGGCGGGCGAGCCTGCGGATCGGGACAAGCTCTCGGTCGGCGTCGGCGGCACCTGGATGGCGCGTGACGGCGGCGTGGTGCCGGGCTACGACGAGGGTCCGGTGGTCGAGCACATGCGCGGGCGCGAGATCGGCATCACCGTGGACCTGGGCCTCGGCAAGGGGCAGGGAACCGCTTGGACCTGCGACCTGACGCACGGTTACATAGACATCAACGGCAGCTACCGCAGCTAGCGCCGAGTCGGTGTAGCGTGCCGCCCACACCGCCGGAAAACAATTTGTTAGAGTGACTTGGAGCTTGCTTCTCCGGCAGCGTATCAGCAGGTTGCACCCTTATGGCACTGCAACTGCTTCCCGAGGAGCCCCGCTTCGCGCCGCTGCGGACCGAGAGGCTGCTGCTGCGCCCGCTGCACGCCGGCGATGCGGCGGAGGTGCACCGCCTGGTCAACGACTGGGCCGTGGTACGGATGCTGTCGCGCCTGCCGTTCCCTTATCCGCGAAAGCTGACCGACGACTGGATCGCCTCCACCGGCCGGCAGATGGAGGCCGGGACCGGATACCACCTGGCCATCACCGGGGAGGAAGACGGGCGGGAGATGGTGGTCGGCTGCGTCGGCCTGCGCCTGGACGGCAAGCCGGGGACGGCAAGCCTGGGATTCTGGATCGGCCGCCGTTTCTGGGGACACGGCGTCGCTACGGAGGCGGCAAAAGCGGCGTCGCACTGGGCGCTGGCCAACCTGCCGATAGAGAGACTCCTGGCGCATGTCGCGGACGACAACCTGGCGTCCCTCGCCGTGCTGCGCCGCATCGACTTCCGTGAGGTCGGCAAGGGACGGGAACGCTTCCTGGCCCGCGGCGGCGAGCATCCGGTGACCCGGTTCGAGGCGACGCGCGCCGACATGGCTCCTGCCGCCGCGCTTGTTGCGGAGCCGCCGCCGCCAGCGAAGCCCTCCCCCACCGGCGCCATTCCCCTGGTCCTCGTGGCAGCCTGTGCGCTGATTGACGCGGACGGCCGCGTGCTGCTGGCGCAGCGTCCGGCCGGCAAGAGCATGGCCGGGTTGTGGGAGTTTCCCGGCGGCAAGCTGAACCCCGGCGAAACGCCCGAGGCCGCGCTGATCCGCGAACTACAGGAGGAGTTGGGCATCAACGTGTCCGCAAGCTGCCTGGCCCCCTTCGCCTTTGCCAGCCATGCCTACGAGCGGTTCCACCTGCTGATGCCGCTCTATGTGTGCCGGCGGTGGACCGGACGGCCCGAGGGGCGCGAGGGACAGGCCCTGGCCTGGGTGCGCCCGATGCGGCTGGCGGACTACCCGATGCCGCCGGCCGACCTGCCGCTGATCCCGCTGCTGCGCGACTTCCTGTAGGCTGCCTGCTGCTTGCGTCTCCCTCTCACCCCGGGAGAGGGCCGGGGTAAGGGAAACGGCAAGCGCTAGCCCCTACCATTGCCAGGGCCCCCCTGCCCTGGTCCAAAGGTCGCGCTTGCAGCTTCCCTCACCCCGATCCTTTCCCGGAGGGAGAGGGAGAAGATGCCCTATCCAAAGGACCCTCATGACCAACCCCACCGCCTGCCTGCTCGTGATCGGCAACGAGGTCCTGTCCGGGCGCACCCAGGACGCCAACATCCGCCATATCGCCACCGGCCTCGGCGGGATCGGCATGCCGCTGCGGGAGGTCCGGGTGATCCCCGACGTGCCCGGCACCATCGTGACGACGGTCAACGAGTGCCGCGCCCGCTTCGACCACGTCTTCACCACGGGTGGCATCGGCCCCACCCATGACGACATCACCAGCGAGTGCGTTGCCGCCGCCTTCGGCGTTCCCTGGGAACCACATCCCGAGGCCTGGGCGCGCATGGAGCGGCACTACAAGCCTGGCGAGTTCAACGCCGCCCGCCAGCGCATGGCGACGATGCCGCGCGGCGCCACGCTGATAGACAACGCCATCTCCATCGCGCCCGGCTTCACCATCGGCAACGTCCACGTCATGGCAGGCGTCCCGCGCATCATGCAGGCCATGTTCGCCACCTTGCTGCCGACCCTGCCGGGCGGAACCCCGGTGCAGTCCCGCGCCGTCCATGCGGTCGGGCTGCTGGAAGGCGCCATCGCCGAGGGTCTGGGCGCCGTCCAGGCGCGCTTCCCGGACTTGGACCTCGGCAGCTACCCATTCTACCGGGCCACCGGCAACGGCGTCGCGCTGGTTGCCAAGGGCACCGACCCGGCCGCCCTGGATGCCTGCATTGCCGAGGTCACGGCGCTGGTGCACTCGCAAGGCGTCACCCCCGTTCCCGGCGAACCCGCGGCGTGAAATGACATGCCAGCGCAGCGTCCATAGAGAGATGGAATTGCTGCAGTAAGCTGGTCCGGCAAGCAATATACCGCTTTCTGGACGGCTGATATTGTGCGCGCGTGAACCCTCCTCCTACTTCACGGGAGTTGTGAGGTCCTTTCATGTCCGACGCCAGCCGTTCATCCGCCCCCCGCCTGTCTCCAGACTGGCTCGCCACTCTGCTCGCAGTGGCCCTAGCCGGCCTGGCCTGGGCCGGCGTTTTGCCGC
>DASWOJ010000217.1:0-1545 GCA_036398775.1 Acetobacteraceae bacterium | reverse complement strand
CCAGTCCTGCGGGATCGTCGCCCAGGGCCAGGGTGTGGAAGCTGTCCACGATCAGGCCCAGCGCCGGGTGGGCAGCCTGCTGCACGACGCGCCAGGCATGGCCCCAGCGGTTCACGTGCCGTCCCCAGGCCAGCGCCTCGTAGCCGATGCGCAGGCCGCGGCGGCTGGCGCGCCCGGCCATCTCCGCCAGGTCGGCCGTGGCCCGGGCGTCGTCGTCCAGCGCGGCGGGCAGCGTGTTGCTGCACACCAGCAGCAGGTCGGCGCCCAGCGCCTGCATCACATCGAACTTGCGCTCGGCCCGGTCCAGGTTGCGGGCACGCTGCGGGTCGGGCATCGCCTCGAAGTCGCGGAACGGCTGATACAAGCTGATGGTCAGGCCCAGCCCCTCGCAGATGCTGCGCACGTCGGCCGGGGAGCCGCCGAACGCCAGCAGGTCCGCCTCGAAAATTTCCACGCCGTCGAACCCGGCGGCTGCGGCGGCCTCCAGCTTCTCGGCTAGGGTTCCGCTCAGGCACACGGTTGCGATGCACTTGCGCAGGGCGCTGAACCTTTGAGGCATGTGTCGGTCCCTGGTTGGCGGGCTTTCAAGCGTAGTCCTGGCTGTCTGAGACGGCCAGGGCCGCACCGAGCCGTTTGCGTGGCGCTTCGTGGTCAGGCGCCGGCGGCGCGTCCCAACTCGGCGAAATGACGCAGCATGCGTTCCGGGTCGGGCGTGACGCCGGTGATAAGGCGGAAAGCTTCCACGGCCTGGAACACCGCCATGCTGCCGCCGTCCAGCGTGCGGCAACCCAGGGCGCGGGCGGTCTGCAGCAATTCGGTTTCCAGCGGGAAGTAAACGATGTCCGCAACCCATAGCGCCTGGCGCAACAGGGCTGCCGGCAAGGGAAGGCCGGGATGGGCGGCCATGCCGGTGGGCGTGCAATGCACCAGCCCGTCCGCCGCCGCCATTGCGGCCGGCAGGTCCGAGCACGCCGCCGCACGGTCGGCGCCGAACCGGGCGCACAGGCTGTCGGCGAGGCCGGCGGCGCGGCCCGCGTCCACGTCGCTGATGACCAGCCGTCCCGCGCCGAGCGTCAGCAGCGCATGGGCCACCGCGGCCCCGGCGCCGCCCGCGCCAAGCTGCACCACGCGATCCCGTGGGGCGTCCGCCATGTTGCGCCGGAACGCTTCGGCGAAGCCCCACCAGTCCGTGTTCTCCCCCCGGCGCCGGCCGTCGCGCAGCACCACGGTGTTCACGGCGCCCAACGCCCGCGCGTCCGGCGAAAGCTCGTCGAGCAGCGGCACCACGGCCTGCTTGCAGGGATGGGTGATGTTCAGCCCGGCAAAACCCATACGCTCCGCCGCCAGCAGCAGGTCCGGCAAGGCGTCGGCGCCAAGCCCGAGCCGGTCGAGGTTGATGTTCTGGTAGGTGTAGCGGAGGCCCTGCTCGTCGCCTTCATGCTCATGCATCGGCGGCGTGCGCGACGCGCCGATGCCGGAGCCGATCAGGCCGGCAAGGAAGGACGGCCTGCTCATGGCGCCGCTCTCGCAAGGCGTCCTGCTGAG
>DASWOJ010000216.1:0-3879 GCA_036398775.1 Acetobacteraceae bacterium | reverse complement strand
CAGCTCGATGGCGGCCGCCGCAGCTGCAGGCGTTTCGGGCGCGGCGGTCTGGGCATAGGCCCCATCAAGCGCGCCAAAGTTCGCCAACGCGGCCGCGCCGACGGCACCGCTCATCATGGAACGAAGCGGAAGCAGAACCTGCGGCAGCGGATCGGGGGAGGACATATCAGGCCTTCTATTGATAATGATTCTCACTTGCATTCGCATTAACCCGGATCTAAGGCCATGGCAAGCCGGCTCTCACGAGGTGCAACGATGTGGAAAATCAGGAAGGCAGCAAAGGCCAGACCGCCCCCGGAAGTGGCTCGCCGCTTCGCCGACCTGCACGCGATGCCTCCAGCCGGCAAGGTCGCCGCCTTGGCGGGGCCGGACGCCTACGCATGGATCAAGGCCGCCGCCCGACATGGGCTGGCCGAGGCACAGGTTCTCCTGGGACAGCTCTATCTCGACGGCCGGATCGGGCCGCCAGGGGCAGGCCTGGCTTTTCTTTGGTTCAGCACCGCCGCGCGGTCCGGCTATCCTCCGGCGCTGAATATGAAGGGTCGCTGTTTGGAGAACGGCTGGGACATAGAAGCGGACCCGGTTGCAGCTGCCGTTTGCTACAAAGCTGCCGCACATGCAGGGCTCGACTGGGCTCAATACAACTTGGCGAACATGCTCCTCGGTAGCACGGGCATCGCAAGGAGCCGGCCGGCAGCTTACGCCTGGTATGAGCAGGCAGCCGCCCAGGGCCATGCCAAGTCAATGAACATGCTGGGGCGTTTCCATGAGGAAGGCTGGGACCGCCCTCGCCAGCCCGGCCTTGCGGAGACGTGGTACAGGCGCTCGGCTGAAGGAGGGGACTACCGGGGGCAGTTCAATCTTGGCAGCCTGTTGGCCCAGCATGGTCGGCGTGACGAAGCAGCCGTCTGGCTCGGATCAGCGCTTCGCAACGGAAGTTCAGACTTCCTGCGTGAGGCGGCTGCGATGCTGGACAAAGGCGGCGATCCAATGTTCCACACCTTGGCAAAACAGGCCCTCGCAAGGCGGGTGGCGATGGCTGGATGACGGATCCGACAAGGCCGCAATGCGGACTGTGCGTCTGAGGACTTATGGCGCCATCGCACAAGCGGCTCAGTGGGGCGGGAGCAATGTTAAGAGTCGTTCTACGGCGCCCCTTTCTCCGACCCTTCTCCTGACACTGCACGGGCCGGAGGTAATCGCCACTCGAGGCCGGTTATAATCGCCACCTGAGGCCGGTCGAAACCGCCACCTGAGGCCGGTGAATTCGCCAGTCCGCTGGTGGAGGGAGCTGCTGCTGACATCGAAGTAATCGCGACTACTGTCCGGCTTTTTTGGCGGGGTAGCAGTAGTGCCGAGACCGAGGGCGGAGATGCGGCGGATCAGGGAAGTGTTACGGTTGCGTGCGGAGCTGGGGCCGAATCTGAGTGCCATATCGGCGGGGGCGAAGCTGGCGCGCTCGACGGTGCGGGCGTACCTGGATCGAGCGGCAGCGGCGGGGCTGGACGCCGCTGCCGCCGATGGGTTGTCGGAGACGGCGCTGGAGGCGGCGCTTTACCCGCCGTCATCGGCCGCCGAAGGTCGCACGCTGCCCGACTGGGCCGAGGTGGACCAGGAACTGCGGCGCCACAAGCACGTCACGCGCAAGCTGCTCTGGATGGAGTACAAGGCGGCGGATCCGGACGGTTTAGGGTTCAGCCAGTTCAAGCTGCGGCTGAGCGAATGGCAGAAGGCCTCGGGGCGGGGCCTGTCGATGCGCCAGGTGCACCATGCCGGCGAGACGGTGCAGGTCGACTACGCCGGCGACACGGTCGCGGTGGTGGACGGCGGGACGGCGCGTGCGGCGCAGATCTTCGTGGCCTGCCTGCCGTGTTCGGGGCTGATCTACGCCGAGGCCAGTTGGACCCAGGCGGCGGAGGACTGGCTTGGCGCGCATGTCCGTTTGTTTGCCTTCCTGGGCGGTGTGCCGGCGAAGGTGGTGCCCGACAATCTGAAGGTCGGCGTCACCCACGCCTCGTATTACGACCCGGTGATCAACGCCAGCTATGCCGCGTTGATCAAGCACTACGGCACGGCCGTGGTCCCGGCCCGGTCACGCAAGCCGCGCGACAAGCCGGGGGTCGAGAACGGCGTTTTGCAGGCCTGTCGTTGGCTTCTGGCGCCGCTGCGGCATCGGCAGTTCTTCTCGCTGACCGAGCTGAACCAGGCGATCGCGCTGCTGCTGGTTGAGCTGAATGGCAAAGCGATGGCGCCGCCGCGCGAGGGGAGCCGGCGCAGCCTGTTCGAAGCGGTCGAACGCGCCGCCCTCAAGCGCTTGCCGATCGAGCCCTACGTGGTCGGCCACTGGGCGATCGGGGCAACCGTCAACCTCGACTATCATGTCGCGGTGGAGCGGAACTTCTACTCGGTGCCCTATGCGCTGGTGCGCAAACGCGTCGATGTCTTCGTCACCCGCAGCGGCGTGCAGATTTTCCACCGCGGCGAGCGGGCGGCCAGCCATGTCCGGCAGATCGGGCAAAACCACTGGACCACGCTGGGCGAACACATGCCGCCGGCGCACAGCGCGGTGGCCAAACGGACGCCGGACTGGGTGCGCAGCGAGGCGGCCAAGGTCGGCGTGGCCACCGCGACCTATGTCGAGCGGCTGCTGACCGGGCGTGATCATGTCGAGCAAGGTGTGCGGTCCTGTCTCGGTATTCTGCGCCTGGCGACCCGCTACCCGAACGAACAGCTGGAGGCCGCTTGCGTGCGAGCGATGACGGCAGGTGCGAGCTCGTCAGGCTTTGTCGAGCACGTGCTCAAGAGCGGGCGGCCACTCGTCGACCCCGTGGCCGACGACGGCGTCGGCCATCACGGCAACATCCGCGGCCCCGGCTACTACCACTGACGATCGGCGCCGCCGATCCAGCGACAAGGACACAAGATGCACCAGCCGACGATTGAGAAGCTGCACGACCTGCGCCTGGGAGCCATGGCCAATGCACTGACCGCGCAACTGCAACAGCCCGAGATCGACGCCATGCCGTTCGCCGAGCGGCTGGCATTGCTGGTCGACATTCAGCACAGCGCGATGCTCACCGCGGCCTTGGCGCAGCGTCTGACCCGGGCGGGCATGCGTCAGACCGCCTGCATGGAAAACCTCGACCTGCGCACGCCACGCGGACTGGACCGCTCGACCATGCAGGCGCTGGCGAGCGGGCTATGGATCCGCCAGCACCGCAACGTTTTGATCAGCGGCGCGGCCGGGATCGGCAAGAGCTGGATTGCCTGCGCCCTGGGTGTAAATCAGCGCCGACCGATGACCCCTTCCCGAAACGCTTCAAGTGGTTGATCTACAAAGTAGAAAGCCGTGGTGGGTGGGGTCACAACCGGCGCCGGCGGTGACCCTACCCTAAATCCACTTTATTAAGTCAATTCAATGCACCAAGCAGTAAGTTGGGCGGGGTCACGGGTGCGAGCCGGTTCACACCCCTATTGTATTAAGCGCTATCGATGTCCGGTGTTACCTGAAAATGGCACTTTCTAAATCACGCCTGAAGCGCTGATCAGCGCTGCGGAGCGGAGATGGCCCGCTGACGCTCGGGGCGGCCTGCAAGGAGGCTGGCCATGCCCAGTTCCGGCCCCGCGCGCACCAGGATGGGTGCGAAGACCTCGTCTTGTGTGAGCGTGACCTGACCCTGCTTGGCGAGCTCGAGGCTGGCCGCGAAGGCGCTGGCCCAACCCGAGCGCCGCAGCAGCGCGTCACCTGGCGGGCGCGGCACCCCAGCGCGGGCTGGCGCTGTGCTTTCGCCCGAACCTGGCTCCGGCAGCAGCCGGGCGAGCGGCAGCGGTTGTGGGCTGGTCCCGAGCAGCCGGAGGATGCGCGCACGCGCATCCCCG
>DASWOJ010000215.1:0-2632 GCA_036398775.1 Acetobacteraceae bacterium | reverse complement strand
GTGCTGGTGGGCTACGCCATCCCCGGCTTCCTGTTCGCGATCCTGCTGGTGGTGCTGTTCGCCGGCGGCAGCTTCCTGCAGGTCTTCCCCCTGCGCGGCCTGACCACGCCGGGGTCGGAGGATTGGCCGTTCCCGGCGCGCGTCGCCGACTACGCCTGGCACATGGTGCTGCCGACGGTGGCGCTGGTGGCGGGCGGCTTCGCAAGCCTGACGATCCTGACGAAGAACTGCTTCCTTGACGAGGTACGCAAGCAATACGTGACCACCGCGCGCGCCAAGGGCGCCGGGGAGGGGCGCGTGCTGTACGGCCACGTGTTCCGCAACGCGATGCTGCTGATCGTGGCCGGGTTCCCGTCGGCGTTCCTGGGCCTGCTGTTCAGCTCGGCGCTGCTGGTGGAGATCGTGTTCTCCTTGGACGGGCTGGGCCTGCTAGGGTTCGAAAGCGCGATCCGGCGGGATTACCCCGTCGTGTTCGGGACGCTGTATATGTTCACGCTGCTGGGCCTGGTGCTGCAGGTGATCGGCGACCTGCTCTACACCGTGGTGGACCCCCGCATAGACTTCGAGGCGCGGCGTTGACACGGCTGATGCCTTTCTTCTGCTCCCTCTCCCTCCGGGAGAGGGCCGGGGTGAGGGGGTCTTGGCTGCGGAGCAATGCACCGGACGCGCCACAAGCACTCAGCCTGCACCGGCCAAGCGCCGCGCTTGCCCGCCCCCTCACCCCAACCTTCTCCCGGAGGGAGGGGGAGCCGCGGCAGCCGATACGTCGCGGGATGCCCGCCCGATGACCCCCACCACCCGCCGCCGCCTGGCGATCTTCCGCGCCCACAAGCGCGGCTACTGGTCCCTGGTGATCTTCCTCGTCCTGTTCGGCCTCAGCCTGTTCGCCGAGTTCCTCGCCAATGACCGCCCGCTGCTGATCCGCTTCGACGGTCATCTGTATGTCCCCGTCGTGCAGGACCTGAGCGAGGACACCTTCGGCCCCGACTTCCTGCCGACCGAGGCCGACTACACCGACCCGCAGCTTGCCGCCGCCATCAACGCCGGGGGCTGGATGCTGTGGCCGGCGATCCCCTTCAGCTACAACACCATCATCAAGGACCTGCCCACCCCGGCGCCGGCAGCCCCCACCCTGCGCAACCTGCTGGGCACCGACGACCAGGCACGGGACGTGCTGGCGCGGGTGATCTACGGCTTCCGCCTGTCGGTGCTGTTCGGCTTCACGCTGACGGTGGTGTCATCCGTCATCGGCATCGCCGCCGGGGCGGTGCAGGGGTTCTATGGCGGGCTGGTGGACCTGCTGTTCCAGCGGTTCATCGAGGTCTGGTCGGGGATGCCGCAGCTTTACATGCTCATTATCCTGGGCAGTGTCGTCACTCCCACGTTCTGGATATTGCTGCTGTTCCTGCTGGCGTTCTCCTGGATGGCGCTGACCGGGGTGGTGCGGGCGGAGTTCCTGCGCGGGCGCAACCTGGACTACGTGCGGGCGGCACAGGCGTTGGGCGTATCCAACGCCTCCATCATGCGCCGGCATATCCTGCCGAACGCCCTCGTGGCGACGTTGTCCTTTCTGCCCTTCACCCTGTCCGGCTCTGTGACGGTGCTGGCGAGCCTGGACTTCCTGGGTTTCGGCCTACCGCCGGGGTCGGCGTCCCTGGGGGAACTGGTGGCGCAGGGCAAGGCAAACCTGCAGGCGCCCTGGCTGGGCATGTCGGCCTTCGTGGTGCTGGGCGGCGTGCTGGTGCTGCTGATCTTCATCGGCGAAGCCGTCCGCGACGCCTTCGATCCGAGGAAGGGACTGTGAGGGACTTTCTTCTCCCTCTCCCGAAGGGAGAGGGAGAGGGAGCAGGGAATGCCATGAGCATCCTCGACGTCTCCAACCTCACCGTCGCGTTCGGCGCCCGCCGCGTCGTGGACGGCGTGTCCTTCAGCCTGTCCGCAGGCGAGACCCTGGCGCTGGTCGGCGAAAGCGGCTCCGGCAAGTCCCTCACCGCCCTGTCCATCCTGCAGCTTCTCCCGCCCGGCGCCGCCTGCGCCGGCAGCGTCGTGCTCGACGGCCAGCCCATGCTGGGCGCCAGCCCGGCTGTCCTGCACCAGGCGCGCGGCGGCACCGCGGGGATCGTGTTCCAGGAGCCAATGACCAGCCTCAACCCCCTGCACCGCATCGGCCGGCAGGTCGCCGAGGCCATGTCCCTGCACGCCAAGGCCCGGGGGGCCCGCCCGGCCCGCGGCGCGGTGGCCGCCCTGCTGGCCGAGGTCGGCTTCCCCGACGCCGAGCGCCGGCTGGACGCCTTCCCGCACCAGCTCAGCGGCGGCCAGCGGCAGCGCGTGATGATCGCGATGGCCCTGGCCAACAACCCCCGCCTGCTGATCGCCGACGAGCCGACGACGGCGTTGGACGTCACCATCCAGGCACAGATCCTGGACCTGCTGGCGCAGGCGCGGCGCGCGCGCGGCCTGGCCTTGCTGCTCATCAGCCACGACCTGAACGTGGTCCGCCGGGTCGCCGACCAGGTGTGCGTGATGAAGGACGGCGTGATCGTCGAGCACGGCCCGGTCGCTGACGTGTTCGCGCGGCCCCAGCACCCCTACACCCGCATGCTGATCGCCGCCGAGCCATCCGGCCAGCCCC
>DASWOJ010000214.1:0-5048 GCA_036398775.1 Acetobacteraceae bacterium | reverse complement strand
CGCTCAGCACGGCGCTGTTCCAGCTTGAGAAGACCAATGCCCGGGTCACCGACCCCAACAACTCGGCGCTGCAGATCCTGGGTGGCGACCAGCGGGTCCGCGGCATCGAGCTGGGGATGCTCGGCAACATCACGGAACGCTGGCAGATCAGCGCGGGCTACGCTTACCTGGACAGCGACACGGTGAAGACCACGCTGGCGGGCACCCAGGGCCAGGTGCTGGCCAACACTCCCAAGCACAGCGGCAGCCTATTCACGACCTACACCCTACCCTTCCACAGCGTGCAGATCGGCGGTGGCATCAACTTCGTATCCAGCCGTCTGGCCAGCTCGTCCCCGGACAACACGACCCTCGCCTACAAGCGGGCGCCGGGCTACGCGACCGTGCAGGCGCTGGTTAAAGTGCCGCTGCGCGAAGGGTTGGACCTGCAATTGAACGGCCTCAACCTGCTGCACCAGAAATACTACGATTTGATCCATCCGGCGCACGTGGTCCCCGGTGCCGGCCGGGCCGTGCTGGCTTCCCTCAACTTCAAGCTTTAGCCATGCTGCTGGCCATCCCCGACGTGCTCGCAGCCGGGCAGGTCGCACAGTTCCGTGCGGCGCTGGACGGCGCCGCCTGGATCGAGGGCCGCGCCACCGCCGGCTACCAGGCGGCACGGGTCAAGGACAACGCGCAGCTCGACGAGCGCCACCCCCTCACGCGGCAACTGGGTCAGGAGATGCTGGGCGCGCTGGAACGCTCCAAGCTGTTCATCTCCGCCGCCCTGCCCTTGCGCGTGTATCCTCCCATGTTCAACCGCTACGCCGGCGGCCAAACCTTCGGCACGCACATTGACACCGCCATACGCCAGGACCCTACCGCGCCCGTGCGGGTGCGGGCCGACCTGTCCGCGACGCTGTTCCTCAGCGAACCCGGCGAGTACGAGGGCGGCGAGCTGGTGGTGCAGGACACCTACGGCGCGCATGCCGTGAAGCTGCCGGCGGGCAGCCTGGTGCTGTATCCCTCCAGCAGCCTGCACCACGTCAACCCCGTGACGTCCGGGGCGCGCCTTGGCTCGTTCATGTGGATACAAAGCATGGTGCGCGACGATGGCGGCCGAACGCTGTTGTACGACCTCGACACCTCCATCCAGCACCTGGCCGCCGCGGTGCCGTCGCACCCGGCCCTGGTCCAACTGACGGGCGTTTACCACAACCTGCTGCGGCGCTGGGCGGAATGCTGATGCGTGCCCTCCGAAAAATCCATCGTTGGCTCGGCCTTGCCTTGGCGCTGCCGCTGCTCGTGCAGGGGCTGACCGGCGCCGTCCTGACGCTGGAGCCGGTGTGGCCCGGAGGCGACGGCCATGCGTTCGGGCCAACAGCCTCCGTCAACGCTATCCTGGACACGGCGCGCGGGGCTGCGCCGCCGGGCATGCGGGCCGCACGCTACGTTTCGCCGGAGAGGCCTGGGGACGCCGCCCGGGTTTACTTCGCTCCGCTGGACAATCCGCGCGGTCCCGGACAAGTCCTGCGCCTCGATCCCGCAACCGCCGCAGCGCTTGGCCCGGCGGAGCCGGCCGGCGGCGTGCTGGACTGGACCAAGCGGCTGCACAACAACCTGCTGGTCCCCGACTGGGGCGGCCGGCAGGTTGCGGGGTGGTTCGGTGTCGGGCTGCTGCTGCTGACCTTGATCGGCATCCCGCTGTGGTGGCCGGCGCCGGGCCGGTGGCGCAGCGGATTGACCGTGCCGCGCCGTGCCAGCGGGCTGCGGCTGCATCGTGCCCTGCACGGCGCCGCAGGGGCCTGGCTCGTGCTGATGCTGCTGGCAACAAGCGTGACCGGCATCGTGCAGGGGTTCCAGCAAACATCCCGTGCCCTGCTCGGCCTGCCTGCCGGCGGACCGCCACGGCCCGGCCGTCCAGTCACCGGCGCACCGCTACCCCGGCCGGACCTGGACGCCGCCATACGCCTGGCGCAGGCAGCCATGCCGGGCACCGTGCCCCGCGCCATCCTGCTGCCAGCGACGGAGCAGGAGCCGGTCCGCTTGCAGATGACGCCTCCGGGACAGGAAGGGGCCATCGTGACGCGGACCGTCGCCGTGGACGCCATCGGGACCCACGTCGTGTCTGCCCAAATTTCCCTGCCTCCAGCCGACATGGCGATGCGCTGGGCGCACGACCTGCACGAGGGACAGGGCCTTGGCCCGGTGTGGTGCGGCCTGACCGTGGCCGTGGGCCTGGCGCTGCCGTTGTTCGGCGTCACGGGGGCCGGCATGTGGTTCCTGCGCCGACGCAATCGGCGTCGCCTGGACACGGGGCGGCAGGCCGCCATGCAGGCGGGGGAATAGGTCCATTTTATCGGAGTGCCGCCATGTCCATCACCCCAATGAGCCGCCTGGAACCGCAGGCCTTGAGTTGGCCGGACCGCGCGGCCCGGCTGGCCCGACGGCTGCGCTGGGCGCCTGCTTGCCTGGCTGCGCTGCTGGCGCCTGTGGGCGCCTGGGCGGAAGAGGCGCCGGCTGCTGCGAGAACCGGCCCGCCGTCCCTGCTGCCGCACGACCTGTCGCCCTGGGGCATGATCGCGAACGCGGACTGGGTGGTGCAGGGCGTCATTACCGGGCTCGCGTTCGCCTCCGTGCTGACCTGGACGGTGGCGCTGGCCAAGAGCCTGGAGCTGCTCACGGCCGGGCGCCGGGCACGGGCCGGGCTTGCCGCCCTGCATGCGGCCGGCAGCCTGGAGGATGCGGACCGGCAGCTTGGCACGGCGCGCGGCCCCTGCGCCGTCCTGGTCCGCGCTGCGCGGGCAGAGGTTACGGCGTCTGTCGGCGCCGTCGGCAAGGAGGGTGTCAAGGAGCGCACTGCCTGGCAGCTGGAGCGCCTGGTCGCAGGCGCCGGGCGCAGCATGGGGCGGGGCACCGGCGTTTTGGCCACCATCGGCGCGACCGCGCCGTTTGTCGGGCTGTTCGGCACGGTGTGGGGCATCATGAACAGCTTCATTGGCATCTCGCGCGCGCAGACGACCAATCTGGCCGTGGTGGCGCCGGGCATTGCGGAAGCGCTGCTGGCCACGGCCGTCGGCCTGGTCGCGGCCATTCCAGCCGTCGTGATCTACAACCTGTTCGCCCGCGCCACCGCCGGTCACAAGGCCCGGCTCGCGGACGCGGTGGCCGAAACCATGCGCCTGCTGTCGCGCGACCTGGACCGCGACCCACCCGGGCGGCTGCGGGCCGTGGGGGCGTAGGAACCGTGGCGATCCAGTTGGGCAGGGACGACGACGATCTGGTGGAAGCGCACGAGATCAACGTCACGCCGTTCATTGACGTCATGCTCGTGTTGCTGATCATCTTCATGGTTGCGGCGCCGTTGGCCACTGTGGACGTGCGGGTGGAGCTGCCGGCCGCCACTGCCCAGCCGCAGCCCCGGCCGGACAAGCCGGTGTTCCTGACGGTCAAGGGCGACCTCGGCCTGGCCCTCGGCGACGTGCCGACGCCGCGCGAGGCGCTGGGGGCGGCGCTGGACGCGGTCACAGGCACGGACCGCGAGCAGCGCGTGTTCCTGCGCGCCGACAAGAGCGTGCCGTATGGCGAGGTCATGGCAGTGCTGAACCTGCTACGCGGCGGCGGCTATCTCAAGGTGGCGCTGGTCGGGCTGGACGCGGGCCAGGCGCAGCCGTGACCGCGGCAACCGCCCAGTGCGACGAGGGGTCCGGCACGGCGCTCCGCTGGACGGCGTGCCTCGTCGTGATGCTCGGCCTGCACACTGGCGCGGCCTGGATGCTGCTGCGCCATGCTCCGCTGACGGAGGTGCTGCCGCCTGCGCCCGAGGCCGTCCTGGTGGACCTCGCGCCGGAACCGGGCCCGGCTGCGCCGATGCCGGAGCCTACGCCGCCTCTGCCAACACCTGTTCCAGACTCACCGACGCCTGCGAAACCGCCCCTTCCAGAGCCGCCCTTACCGGAACCGGCCGCAGCCGCCACCCCGCCGGAGCCGCCGCCCGCGCTCAAGCCCGAGGCGGTCCTGCCGGAGCCGCCCCTGCCGCTGCCGCGCCCCACCCCGCTCCGGCCTGCACCACCCCGGCCTGCGCCGCCTCATACGCCACCGCGTCCAGCTGCCCGCCCGGCGCCGCAAGGATCCCGGGCGCAAACCGCGCCCGCCCTGACGCCAGCCTTGCCAAGCCCGGCCCCAGCCACAGCCACGCCGCCATCCAACGCCGTGCCGAGCTGGCGTGGCGACGTGGCGGGCCGGCTGCAGCGGGCCAAGCGCTATCCTGAAGCGGCCCGGGCGCACGGCGAGCAGGGCGTCGCAACCGCTACGTTCACGGTGGACCGGAGCGGGCGCGTTCTGTCAGCAAGCGTGGTTCGCAGCTCCAACTCACGGCTGCTGGACGAGGAGGCCGTAGCGCTGATCCGCCGGGCCGAGCCGCTGCCGCCGATGCCGGCAGACATGCCCGGCAGCACGGCCACGCTTACCGTGCCGGTGACATTCTCCCTGCGCTGAGCCGAGAAATAACGTTTCCACGTTTCGGCTTTTATCGACGGAGGTCGTACAAGGCTTGCCCCGTAACCGGGGCAAAATCCCGGGGTTGACCGCATTTTAGGGTTTCCCTTAAGCGGGCGAGTACGATTCGTTCGGTGTATGGCAACACCCTCCAACCTTGCGAGCCTATCGCGCGCCGATTTGGAGGCGTTGTTGGTCGAGTTGCTCGGCCAGGTCGCGGAACTGAAGGCGCTGGTTGCTGCGCAACGTGACGAGATTGCGCGACTAAAGGGCCTGAAGGGCCGTCCCTTGATCAAGCCGAGCGGGATGGAGAAAAGCACCGAGCCGCTTCGTGGCGGCAAGGGTGGCGAGCAGCGGCGCCGCGGCAAGGTGACGCCACGGGTCAAGGTAGAGACCGAGGTGCTGCGAGCCGCGCATCCGCCTGGCTCACAGTTCAAGGGCTACGAGCCGTATGACTTGCAGGACCTGGTGATCAGCGCCCGCGCGATTCACTACCGGCGCGAGCGCTGGCTGACACCGGACGGCCTGATGATCGTGGCCCCGTTGCCCGGCGGCATCCGCGGCCATTTCGG
>DASWOJ010000213.1:0-11591 GCA_036398775.1 Acetobacteraceae bacterium | reverse complement strand
GATGCCGCTTGCTGGGCGAGGGCTGCTGCTTGCTGCGCGGCGTGGGCGAGGGCCAGCTCGTGCAGGATGCGGGTGAGGTCGGCGCCCCGGTTGATCATGGCGTGCAGGATGTTGCGGTAGTAGGGCGTGTCTGCGGCCTGCAGGCCGGGGTCGTGCGGGGTGGCCTGGGCTGCTGCTTCGGACATGAACGGAACAAGAACATTGTCGGGGTGCGGGCGTCAAGGATTGCGTGGGGCAGGTTTTGGTTTCGAGGCCGGCTTGCAACGCGAAGCGGACCTCCGTCGGGATTTCCGCACTGCCGAGCTTGTTGATGCCGTGGTCCCAAGCAGGCTTGCGCGGCTTGTGGCCCGGATCGCCTGCGGCCGTGCCAGGCTGCGCGAGCCTGCCCAGCTTCATACCAACCGCCGGAAGTCCTGACCTGTCGGCTCACGGCGCCTTGCAGGACGCGAGCAGCGGGGCATAGGTCACGACTTTCGGAGATTGGCATTGTATCTGCGCGCGAACCTCCGGGGGGTTTGCCTGGGCCGGGTTGTTCTTTTTTGCGGATTGCCCGCATGCTATGATGTGATTGCAGGGGCAGCCTTGGCGGCTGGTCTGGCGGTCTTTGGGATGCGCTGCCCCTGAGCACTCAAGGACGCCATGGAGGATCTCAACGATCTCTACTATTTTGCGGAGGTCGTCGCCCATGGCGGCTTTGCGGCGGCGAGCCGGGCGATCAGCCAGCCCAAGTCGAAGCTAAGCCGGAAGGTCGCCGATCTCGAAGCGCAACTCGGCGTGCGGCTGATCGAACGTTCCACCCGCCGTTTCAGGGTCACCGAGATCGGCGAGCAGTTCTATGACCGCTGCCGCAAGATGATGGACGAGGTCCATGCCGCGCGCGCGACCGCCGCGGGTTTCCGGGACGAGGCGAGTGGGACCGTCCGGTTCAGTTGTCCGCCTGGGATGCTGCAGGCGATAGCTCCCATCCTTCCCGGCTTCCTCAATCAGCATCCGAAGGTAAACCTTCACATCACCTCGACCAATGCGCCGATTGACCTGATCGAGCAGCAGATTGATGTCGCGCTGCGCGTCCGAACAAGTCCTGACGGCGACATGAGCCTGACGACGCGGACCCTGGCGTCCAACCTACGGATCATGGTCGCGGCGCCGGCGGTTGCGCGCTCCATCGCCGGCGACGCCGACCCGTCGGTGCTTCAAAGCTTGCCGACGCTGAGTTTTTCCGACCAGGCGGAGACCTGGACGATGAGCGGGCCTGCGGAACACCCGGTGCGCCTTCGCCTGGTGCCCCGGATGGTCTGCGGAGATATCTTCACGCTCCGCAGCGCTGCGATCGGGGGCGCCGGGATCGCCTTCCTTCCCGACCACAGCTGCCGCCGCGAACTGGCGGACGGCTCGCTTGAGAGGGTGCTGCCAACCTGGGTTGGACAGCTCGGCTCGATCTACCTGGTTTTCACGGGCAGCCGCGGACAACCGCCTGCGGTCCGGGCCTTCATCAATCATCTGGCGTCTGCGTTCAGCGACGACCTCCTGTTGGGAGATTTACGGTCTAGCTCGCCGAATGGCTGACGCTGCGGGGACCGGCGAGCTTCCAGCATCCCACCAATGGGACAGTGAGTATTGGAGTCGCTTGCTACTGGCCCGGCGGGTTGGCGCCCATGTCGTTTGCAGCAGCGGCGCTTCGGTCGCGCGCTTGGAGCAGAAGACATGACCCAAACCCTTACCGGCAAGGTCGCACTCGTGACGGGCGGCTCACGCGGGATCGGCGCAGCCATTGCCCGCGAGCTTTCCGACCAGGGCGCCGACGTGGCGATCAGCTATGCGTCGAGCGCTGAGAAGGCAACTGCGATCGTGGATGAGATCGAGGCGAAGGGACTTAGAAGCGTCGCCTTCAAGGCCGATTCGGCCGATACGGCACAAGTGAAGAAGCTGATTTCCGACGTTGTCTCAAAGTTCGGTCATCTTGATATCCTCGTGAACAACGCCGGGCTGTTCCATTACGGCCTGGTGACCGCCAACGACCACGAAGACAATCTGGACGACCTGTATGCCGTCAACACCGATGCGGTGCTGACCGGCATCCGCGAAGCGGGGCGGGTGATGGGCGACGGCGGCCGCATCATCTCGATCTCGTCCGGACTTTCGACGCGCACCGGGGCTGTCGGCCTTGCCGACTACTCGGCAAGCAAGGCGGCGGTTGACGGCTTCACGCGGGGTGCTGCGCGCGATCTTGGGAAGAAGGGGATCACCGTGAACGTGATCGGCACCGGTCCGGTGAACACCGAGATGAACCCCGAGGATGGTCCGATCTCGGAATGGCTGAAGAACGAGACCTCGCTCGGACGCTATGCGCGGGTCGAGGAAATCTCGGCGGCCGTGGCCTTCCTGGCATCGCCGCGGGCAAGCTACATCACGGGCAGCGTGATGGCAGTTGATGGCGGCTGTGCCGCCTGACCCGACGCTTCCAGCCGGCTGCCGGGGACGACGCCTTCCGGCAACTGGCAAGCGTCAGCGCCGAGGAGCGGAGACCGCCGCAGCAGAGACTTCGAAGGAGTGAGCAGCGATGCTTGACGAGAACGGACCCAACTACTTCGTCGCGTTCCATAGCCCCGGGCCGAATTGGGTCAATGGCATGCCTTATAATGAACAGCCCCGCTTCATGGACCATGCGAACTACATCAGCGGGTGCCACGACAGGGGCAAGATCGTCCTGAGCGGCCCATTCATGGAAACATCCGGCGGCATGGCGGGCACCATGGCATCGGGCGGGATGGCAATCTTCAAGGCAGCCGACCTTACCGAGGCAACCAAGCTCGGAACGGACGACCCCACGGTGCAGTCCGGGATGCTCAACGTTGACGTCAAGACGTGGTGGGTTCCGTTCCACGGGTGACCGCCGCGCCGGGACTGCAAGGTGCGAAGTTCCAGGAGGGCGGGCGGCGGTTGATGCACCCTGCCGCCCGCGCCTGCCTGCGGCAGCGCGAGGCTGCTTAGAACAGCACGCCCCGGCGCAGCATTCCGTGCACGCCCTTCTCGCCGTTCACGCTTTGCGTCACACGGAAGTCCACGGCCAGGGAGCAGAAGGCGTAGGCTTGCTCCGGCGACAGGTTGGTGCGGGTGCGGATGAAGGCGATCATCTCGCGCAGGGCGGTCTTCATCGCCTGGTCCATGTCCTCGTGCATGCCCATGCTGATGAAGTGGGTGGGGGTTTCGGCGCGGGGATAGCGGAACGGGGCGCCGGGCTGCTGCTGGTGCAGGACGAAGGTGAAGCGGCCGTTGAGGCACATCTCCAGGGCGGTCACGCAGACTTCGCCGTCGCCCTGGACGCCGTGGCCGTCGCCGACCGAGAAATTTGCGCCAGGTACCCAGACCGGCAGGAACAGGGTGCTGCCGGCGACCAGCTCCTTGTTGTCGAGGTTGCCGCCGTGCAGACGGGGTTCCTTGGAGCCTATGGTTTCCATTGCCGGCGGCGGGGCTACGCCCATGACGCCGAAGAATGGGGCAAGCGGGAGGGTGGTGCCCCAGGGCAGGGTGCAGGTGCGGGCGGCGGGGTCCACGGGGATGTGCATCAGGGTGGTGTCGTGGAAGTCCTCCGGCAGGGTGCCGGCCAGGGGGCGGATGACGTTATAGCCCCAGTTGGCGCCGGGTTCGACGGACTCGATGCGGATTTCCAGGGTGTCGCCGGGTTGGGCGCCGGCGATGGCGATGGGGCCGGTCATGATGTGGCCGGGGGGCGGGGATGGGTTGGCGGCGATGATGGCGGAGAGTGCGCCGGGGATGTGCATGCCACTGGCGGGGGGCGGGAGGACGCTGGCACGGCCGGAGACGCATTCGATGGCTACGGTGTCGCCGGATTGGATGGTGAGGACGGGTGGGAAGGCGGCATTGAACTGGCCGATGCGGACGGTTTCGGGCGTAGCGGACAGGGTGTGCTGGGGCATTGGGGCGGGTTCTCCTGGGTGGGGAGCAGCAGGAAACGTGCCAGGCGGGGTTGGGGGCATCTGTGATTTGGGTGCGTTGTCCGGCGGACGGCCGGGACGGGTGTGGCGGCGGGCATGCAATCTGGGAGGGACGGAGCTTAGCTGGCGGTTATATAGGCGGGCTTGGGTCCTTGCGGTTTTCCCTCACCCCGGCCCTCTCCCGGAGGAAGAGGGAGCAGAAGGGCTTGGCAAGGTTCGTGCATTGGGGGGTGGGGGATCGGAGGGTGGTTATGCGGCGCTGGTTGCTGACGCTGATGATGCTGGGGATTGCGGCAGATGCCCACGTTCAATATGCCCAAGCTCAATATGCCCAAGCTCAATATGCCCAGGCTCAGGGCCAGGCGGCGGGGCTGCGGATCGGGATGCGGGATGATCCCGACATCCTCGATCCCACGCTGTCACGGACGTATGTCGGCACGCTGGTGATGACGGCGATGTGCGACAAGCTGTTCGACTTCGACGCCAAGCAGGCGATCGTGCCGGTGCTGGCGACGGGATACGACCAGGTTGATCCCGTTACGCTGCTGATCCACCTGCGGCCTGGGGTGGTGTTCGGGGATGGCGAGCCGTTCGACGCGGCGGCGGTGAAATATACCTTGGAGCGGCATGTCAACTTGCCTGGCAGCTTCCGCCGCAACGAGATCGGGGCGATGGAGCGGGTGGAGGTCGTGGACCCGCTGACGGTGCGGGTGGTGCTGAAGCAGCCGTTCTCGCCGTTCATTGCGGTGCTGACGGACCGTGCGGGGATGATGGTCAGCCCGAAGGCGGCGGAGGCGGCGGGCAAGGATTTCGGCCTGCATCCTGTGTGCGCCGGGCCGTTCCGGTTTGTGGAGCGGGTGGCGCAGGACCGGATCGTGCTGGAGCGGTTCCCGGGGTATTGGGACGCCGGGCGCATCCATTACGACCGGGTGACCTACCGGGTGATGCCGGACAGCAGCATACGGCTGGCGAACCTGAAGGCCGGGTCGCTGGATATTGCTGAGGTGGCGCCGCTGGATGCCCAGGCGGCTAGGGCGGACCCGCGGCTTGGGGTCGTGGATGTTGCCGGGCTGGGATATGGGGCGCTGACGGTCAACCTGGCGGGGACGACGCCGATGGCCGGGGACCAGAGGGTGCGGGCGGCGTTCCAGTTGTCGCTGGACCGGGCGGCGTTGTCACAGGTGGTATTCGCGGGGATGTACGAGCCGGTGGCGCAGGCGATCTCGGCGTCCAGCCCGTACTATGCGGCTGAGGTGGCGATGCCGCCGCATGACGTGGCGGCGGCCCGGGCGCTGCTGCAGCAGGCTGGGGTGGCGACGCCGCTGCGGGTGAACCTGCTGGTGTATAACACTCCGCAGGGGGTGCAGGCGGGGGAGGTGATCCAGGCGATGGCGGCGGAGGCCGGGTTCGACGTGCGGGTGACTGCGGCGGAGTTCGGCGCGGTGCTGGCGGCGACGATGCGGGGGGAGTACGACGTCACGCTGGGCGGGTGGTCGGGGCTGCTGGATCCGGACAGCGACTCGTATGCGTTCCTGCATACGGGGAGCGGGCTGAACATCGCCAAGTATTCGAACGCGAAGGCGGACGCGCTGCTGGAGCAGGCCCGGGCGGAGGGTGACCCGGCGAAGCGGCGGGTGCTGTATGGGCAGCTTTGGACGCAGGTGCAGACGGACCTGCCGCTGATCTACCTGTGGACGATCCGGAACATCCTGGGGGTTTCGCGCAAGGTGCAGGGGGTAACGCTGCTGGCGAACGGGCTGCTGCCGTTGCAGGACATCAGGCCGAGTCCCTGAGGGGTGGCGCTGATGGGCTTGGCGTTGCCGCGCGGCGGCGGCGGGCCATCCGGCAGCACCGGCCGGCGACACCGTTGGAAGCAGACAAGGGCGGGCCGGGCGGTCTGCCCTGGTCTCAGCTTCAGGCGGCGGCGCGGCGGCGGCGGGCCGCCGCAATGCCGACGATGCCGGCGCCGAGGAGGGCCAGGCTGGCGGGCTCGGGGACGGGGGCCGTCACGAGCTGCAAGCCGTTCAAGTCGGCTTCCGTCCGGCCAGCGGCCAGCATTCCGGTGATGACGACGGTGCCTGCCGCGGTGGCGGCGCCGGACAACTCGACGAAGTTGGTCCCGCTGACGAACGTTGACGTTGACGCCGAATCAAGGACGGTGGCCGACACGCCGTTGGCGCTGAAGGTCTCGCCATACCTGCTGCCTGAGCTGACGTCGCTTTGACCATACAGATACACCGAGAAGCCCTGTGACGCTGACAGGCCGGAGATGGTGATTTGGAGCGGCGTGCTGTCCAAGGTGTAAAGAAAGCCCTGCATCAGGTTGATGTACTGGGTGCCGTAGAACGCGCTGTTGGCATAGGGGAGGCCGTAGGTGTGCGGAGCGGAGAAGGTGATGCTCAGTCCGCTCGCAGAGCCGGTGCTGGCGTTCAGGGCGGCCGTGCCGGTGGTTGACTGGAAATAGTTCCACTGGTCGCCTGCTCCGCCGACCACGGCGCCGCCGGAATACCTCGTGCTGGCGGTGGGCGCCGTCGCGCCGAACTGGACGTCAACCAGCGATGCATGGGCCGAGGCAGACAGCAGGGCAGCGCCAAGCAGCGTCGCAAAGGCAAGACGGACGGACTGGGGCATGAGGTGGTTCCGGCAATGATTGCTGGCAGGCCGGACATTCATCCGCCACATGACGGAGTGCCGAGCAAGATGGTTGCAATGTTATTAGCAATTGCTAGGCCATCCGAGATTGTCCATCGTTTAGAACGGCTTGATATGGCTGGGCTGGGCATTTGGATTGATGTCGTAAGGCCGTCCTTACAGTTCTCGGCTCGGTGCGCCGTCACGCATCTACGCTGCCACGCGGCTCCGCACCGTGGAACCGCCGCACCTGCTGCGGGGCGACCCGCGCATGGGCTGAACGCCGGGGAAGGTTGGAACTTGCGGTCTTGCTCCTGGCGTCGATGGCTTGGCTTCCACAAGGAGCGCGCCCATGCCGGCCGATCATTGGTTGCCATCGTTGCTGCATCGGCCATCCTGCTCGCCATTTCCGGGCCAACGGTGCTGCCCGTCATCTCCTACGCGCTCGGCCACGGCCGCCGGCCGGCCGCGGCCATCGTTGCCGGCGTGGCGCACGGCGACCTCACCTCCATGACGGCCTCCATGCTCGGCCTTGGGGCGGTGCTGGCGGCTTCGGCCGTGGTGTTTACTGCCCTGCGCTGGATCGGGGGGCGCTTATCCTGTTGATCTCGGGGTGAAGCTCTGGCGCGCCGGCGGCTGAGGCCGCCGCAGCGGACGTTCCGCCCGTCCGCTTGTCGCGCATGTTTGTCCATGCCTATGCCGTGACGGCGCTGAACCCTAAGGGCATCGTGTTCTTCGTCGGGTTCGTGCCGCAGTTCCTCGTGGCTTCCGTGCCGTTCCTGCCGCAGGTTGCCGTGCTGGAGGCTACTTTCGTGACGCTCGCGGTCCTCAACACGGCGGCTTACGCGATGCTGGCCTCTGCCGCCAGGCAGCGGCTGCGGCAGCCGCGGGTGCAGCGGATCGCCAACCGGACCGGCGGCACGTTGCTGATCGGCGCCGGCGCGCTGGCGGCTGGATGGCGCAAGGCGGGCGCCTGAGCCGAAGTCCCGCGGCGGGCCGGGCGCCATCGAACGCGGTGCCCGTGAATTCGCCAACGGCGCCCGCCGCTGCCGGAACCCCGTGTGGGCCGCGGCGGTGGGCAGGTCGCACGGTTCCGGCTGGTTGCTCTGGTCCGCGGGCGGGGATCGCGTAGAAGGGGGCGGCATCCGTCCTGGCATCGGCCTGGGGCGGCGATCTTCCATCATCCGAGGGCCAGACCTGTGTGGCGCGAGTTCCGTTCCTATTACCGCCCGCACCGGCGGCTGCTGCTTGTGGTGTTCGGCTGCTCGGCGCTGTCGGGGCTGCTGGAGCTTGGTTTTCCGATGGCGGTGCGGGCGTTCATTGACCGGCTGCTGCCGCAGGGGGCGATGGGGCCGATCCTGCTGGCGGTGGGGGCGTTGCTGGCGCTGTATCTGGCGAATGCCGGGCTGTTGGCGGTGGTGAACTACTGGGGGCACGTGCTGGGGATCGGCATCGAGACGGAGATGCGGCGTAAGGCGTTCGACCACCTGCATGCGCTTTCGATGCGGTTCTATGACGGGCAGAAGACGGGGCACTTGGTTGGCCGGGTGACGACCGACCTGGCCGACATCGGCGAGGTGGCGCATCACGGGCCGGAGGACCTGCTGGTGGCGCTGCTGACGTTCCTGGGGGCGTTCGCGCTGATGCTGGGGGTGAGTTGGCCGCTGGCGATGGTTGCCGCGGCCGTGGTGCCGGCGGCGACGTGGCTGACGCTGCATTACGGCGCACGCATGGACCGGAGCTGGCGGGCGCAGTTCCGGCAGGTGGCGCGGTTCAATGCCCGCATCGAGGAGAACGTGGGCGGCGTGCGGGTGGTGCAGGCGTTCGCCAACGAGGCGCATGAGAGCGCGCTGTTCGCGGTGGAGAACGCGGCCTACCGGCGGGAGAAGACCGGGGCGTATGCGCTGATGGCGACCAGCTTGACGCTGAATTACCTTGGGATGCGGCTGGTGCAGATCGTGGTCATGCTGGCGGGGACGGTGATGATCGTGCGCGGCGGGCTTAGCATCGGCGATTTCGTGGCGTTCCTGCTGCTGGTCGGGGTGTTCTATCGTCCGCTGGATAAGATCGGGACGATGATCGAGACGTATCCTCGCGGGCTCGCGGGGTTCAGGCGGTATCGCGAGCTGCTGGCGTTGCAGCCGGATGTGCAGGACGCGGCGGATGCGGTGGAGGCGCCGCCGCTGCGGGGGGAGATACGGTTCGAGCGGGTGGTGTTCGGCTATGAGCCGGGGCGGCCGGTGCTGCGCGGGCTGGATTTGGTGCTGCGTGCTGGTGAGACCGTGGCCGTCGTGGGGCCGTCGGGGGCGGGGAAGACGACGCTGTGCTCGCTGCTGCCGCGGTTCTATGACGTGGATGCGGGGCGGATCACCGTTGACGGGATGGATGTGCGGGCGATGACGCGCACCAGCTTGCGCCGGCAGATCGGCATTGTGGAGCAGGATGTGTTCCTGTTCGCCGGGTCCATCCGGGACAACGTGGCTTATGGGCGGCTGGGGGCTTCGGAGGCGGACGTGCAGGACGCGATCCGGCGTGCCCGGCTGGCGGAGCTGGTGGCTTCGCTGCCGCAGGGGTTGGATACCGAGGTGGGGGAGCGCGGGGCGAAGCTGTCGGGCGGGCAGAAGCAGCGGATCGCCATTGCGCGGATCTTCTTGAAGAACCCGCCCATCCTGATCCTGGATGAGGCGACTTCGGCGTTGGACAGCGAGACGGAGCAGTTGATCCAGCGGTCGCTGGCGGAGCTGTCGGAGGGGCGGACCACGCTGGTGATCGCGCACAGGCTGGCGACGGTGCGGGGGGCGGACCGGATCGTGGTGCTGTCGCCTGCCGGCGTGGTCGAGCAGGGGTCGCATGCGGCGCTGATGGCGCAGGATGGGCATTACCGGCGGCTGCATGACGTGCAGTTTGGCGGGGCGGCTTGAGGGGTGGGCGGCGTGAGGTGGGGATGCTGCGACCTGGTGGTAGGCCAGATCGCGCTGGTTCAGCAGCCTTGGGGCCGGTGGGCTGCCAGGGGTTCCGGCGGCGGCGCAGTTGCGGAGGGTCCGAGGCGGATGACTGCCGGGGCCATACCGGACGCCGGTTGCATTGACTGCTCCGGCGTTGGCGGCCTTTGCAGGGCGGACCGCCCTGAGGTGCAACGCACTGCCGCGGGGCGGCGCATGGCGCTTCGCTTATGCGCCCTACGAGGTCTGTTGAAGGATGGCTGGAACGGATGGGGGTTGGCGCAGGCCGGATTGTTGCCCCTGGCTGTTTGGGCGAAGGCTTGCCAGGGGCACGGAACTTTAGAGCGGCCAGCGCGAGTTGGCACCTTCGGCGCGGGCGGCGACCAGCAGCTTGGCCATGACCTGGTTGGGTCCGTCCTGCGACGCCGTGCTCTCGATTGCCGGCCAATCGAAGCGCACCGCGCCGGTGGCCCGGTCCCATTGGGCCGCGGGCTTTGCAGCGGGCGCGTCGTGGGAGAGCGGCTGGGGCGCTGCGTCGGTTGCCGGGGCGGCGCTGGTGTCGTCGGTGCTGACCGGGTAGGCCATTTCGGCGATCATGGTGTCGTCACCGGTCGATGCCGGCTCCGCTGCAGTGCCGGATGGGTCCATACCCGGCTCAGGCTGCTGCTCCAGCGCCTGGTCCAGCAGGGATGGCGGCGCGGCCTTGCGGCGACCTGGCAACTTCCGGCCCCGTGCCGGGGTTTCGGTCATGGGCATGGGCTGGGCGGCCATCCCTGCGGCCTCGTCTGCCGGCGGCGGCCCGGCTGCGGACGCCTTCTTGCGGCCTCGGCGCACCGGGGCGGAGGTGTCGTCCGGACTGGGCTGCACCTCGTTTACGGACAGCTCCGGCTCGTTGCTGGGGGCGGACTTCGGCTTGCGGGCCATCTGCGATCCTTCTGGGTTGGGGCTGGCCTCTTACGGCATCTGCCAGCCGGTGCAAACAAGCGGCCAATGGTTTCCGCCGGCGATGGCACAGCGCGTTGCGCATCCTGTGACTTGCCGGGTCTAAGCAGGCTTATGTGGCCTGTCACGCATGTAGCCTGCGGCCGTGCCAGGCCGCACAAGCCTGCTTAGCTTTTCATCTGTATGCAAACCTCCAGAGGTTTGCTTGGGCGTCGCGCCTGCTCATATGGGCCGGTCATCGCGTATGCCCACCTATCCAGCATCCGGCCTGGCGTCCTGATGTTCCGGCGAGCGTTGCAATTCAGACTTCACTGAGCTGAACCGCGTGCTGGCAGCAGTCCGGCGTCGGCGCACGCGGTGGGATGGACGCCGCCGAGCCACGCGCTGAACAGGAGGCCGAGCTTGTCGAACGCGTCGGCGTCGAGGCGCCCGGTGACGGCGCTGAACGGCCCCTCCACCACCACCGGGACCGACACTGCCGATCCCGACACCTGCGCCAGCGGGTTCAGGCGGAGCGCCAGCGTTTCCCGTCCAAGGTCAACCTGGCCGGACCCAGCCAGGGACAGGTAGGTCGTTTCCAAGGCGATCGTGCGCAGCCGGGCCACGCCGTGGTCGAACGAGCCGGCCACGCCGAGGCAGCGCAGGGTGGTGTCGCCTTGCGCCGGGACATGGATGCCGAGCGCTTCCAAGGCGGCGCCGGTCAATTGCAGGAACGCTGCATTGGTCATCTGGCCTCCGGTGGAGGTGACCGACACGGGTCCGTCCAGGGTGGATGCCAGGGCGCGCGGGCTGCGGCCGGCGGCGTGCAACTGCGCCTCGATGCGGGCGGCGCCGGTCATCGGACCCGGCAGGCCGGCATGGCGGGCGACCAGGGCGAGCGGGAGGGCCGGGGCGTGGAGTTCCAGGCTGACTGGCACGGTGCTGCTGGACGCATCGGCGGTCAGGGTCAGCGCCAGGGGGCCGCCGGGCATCGCCAGCTTCAACGGGCCGGCGTGCAGGCGTCCGTTCTTGAGCTGCAGCGCGAGGTCCACCCCGTGCCAAGCCTGGTCCAGGAACGTCAGCGTGCCGATGCTGGCCGTGATGTCGAGCGTCGGGCCGCGCAGGATCGACAGGGGCAGCG
>DASWOJ010000212.1:0-6472 GCA_036398775.1 Acetobacteraceae bacterium | reverse complement strand
CAAGGCCAGACCCGCCAGCAGCGCCGCTCCAAGCGCCGCGACGGCGATGACTGGCGCCGACGCCCAAGGATACTCGACGCCGCCCCAGCTCAGCATCAGCAACAGGGCCGTCACGCCTGCGGCCAGCAGCAGCGCGCCGAGGCCATCAATGCGGGCGGGCTGACGCTCCCGCTGGATCGTGCGCAGGGCGCGGTTGCACAGCCACATCGCCGCAAGCCCAAGCGGCAGGTTGATCCAGAACACCCAGCGCCAGGACAGGTTGTCCGTCATCCAGCCGCCCACCACCGGCCCGGCGATGGAGGCGACGCCCCACATCGAGGCCATGTAGCCCTGGTAGCGGCCGCGTTCCCGTGGCGACACCACGTCCGCCACCGCCGCCTGCGCCATGCTCATCAGCCCGGCGCCGCCGAGTCCCTGCAACGCCCGCGCGCCGATCAGTTGCGGCAGCGACTGGGCGAACCCGCATAACAGGCTGGCGACGATGAATAAGGCCAGCGACGGCAGCAGCAGCGCCCGGCGGCCATAGATGTCCTACAGCTTGCCGATGACCGGCGTCAACGCCGTGCTGGTCAGCAGGTAGGCCGTCACGATCCAGGACAGGTGCCCGAAGGCCCCAAGGTCCGACGCTATGGCCGGCACCGCCGGGATGACCACCGTCTGGTCCAGCGCCGCCAACAGGATGCACAGCATGATCCCGGTAACGACCCGGAGTATCTGCTGGTGCGAGTACGTCGGACGGGCGTCGGCCCCGGCGGTCAGAGCGTCTGGCATGCGTCAGCCTTACTCCCCTATCCCACGCCCGTCAGCCCTCCATTTGCGGCGCCGGGCCGCGGGTGGTGTCCAGGCCCTGCACCGTCGGCAGCTTGACGGCGCTGCCGCCCCGGGCAGCCTGGTAGATCGCCTCCATCAGACGCTGGTCCTGCAGGCCCTCCTCGCCGGGCGTGTGCGGCTGGCGGTCGGCGCGGATGCACTCGGCGAAGTGGTCCATCTCCCGGGCGAACTGGTTGCGCTCGCCGAAGCGCCGCTGCTCGACGACGTGCGCCAGGCCGGCCTTGCGGCCGATCCGCATCGTCAGGCCCTCATAGGCGAACGCCGGGTCCAACTCGGCATAGGCGTCCGCGGCCATCATGCGGAGGTGCCGGCTTTCGTAGGCGCTGTAGCTGGTGCTGCACTGGGCGATGATCCCCGAAGGGAAACGGAGCGTGAAGGCGCAGGTGTCCTCAACCTCGCGGAAGCGCGGATCGTCCTTGGGCTGGGTCAACTGCGCGGTAATCTCCACCGGCTCCTCGCCGGTGATGTAGCGGGCGGCGCTGAGGCAGTACAGGCCGACATCGGGCAGCGAGCCGCCCCCTGCCTGGCTGAGGACCTGGCGCCACTGCCGGGGGTTGCCCTGGTTCTGGGCGTTGACGGCGGTGATCAGCCGGACGGGGCCGTGCTCCCCCTTGCGCGCCATCTCGATCAGGGCGCGGTGGTAAGGGTCGTATTGCAGCCGGTAGGCGATCATCAGCTTGCGGTTGGCGGTGCGGCAGGCTTCGACCATGCGGGCGGCGTCGGCGCTGCTGGTGGCCATCGGCTTCTCGCACAGCACATGCTTGCCGGCCTGGGCGGCGCGGATGGTGTATTCCATGTGCATGTCGTTCGGCAGCACGATGTAGACCGCGTCCACGTCGGGATTGTCGCGCAGGCGGTCGAAGCTGGCATAGTCATACAGGTGGGTTTCCGGCACGCCATACTGGGCGCCGACCACCCGGGCCTTCTCACGGTCGCCGCTGACGAGGGCGGTGACGCGGGCGTGCTTGGACTGGCTGAAGCCGGGCATGATCTGCTCCAGCGTCAGGTGGCCGATGCCGACCACCGCGATCCCGAGCCGCTTGCCGACGGGGTCCGGGTTCGGCAGCGGCGCGTTGACCTCGCTGGCGGCGTTGATGTCGGGCAACTCCACCTTGCCGCC
The DNA here is from genome assembly GCA_036398775.1 of Acetobacteraceae bacterium. GTDB lineage: Bacteria > Pseudomonadota > Alphaproteobacteria > Acetobacterales > Acetobacteraceae > DASWOJ01. Next base: position 4,521 of record DASWOJ010000212.1, on the reverse strand, counting down.
TTCGGCCTTGCCCCGCAGCTCCGGCGGTTGCTGCGCGGCGGCGAGTTGCGCCCCAAGGACGGATGCGGCGCCGGTGGCGACGGCGCGGCGGGTGATTGGCAGCATGGAGCGCTCCTGTTCAGGTGGGACAGGGGCCACAACCGCTTGAGTTGGCGGGGGTTCCAGCTTCACGCAGACGCGCACGCCGCCCTGCTCCCTCTCCCTCCGGGAGAGGGTTGGGGTGAGGGAAACCGCAAGCGCCAGACTTCATGGTTCGGCACCGCTTTCGGCACCCAAATGGGTCAAACTACGCGCTGGCGGCTTCCCTCACCCCGGCCCTCTCCCGGAGGGAGAGGGAGCAGGAGCAGGCAACCGCTTTGTCAGGCAGCCTGCCGCTTCCGCGCCAGCGTGTCCCGCAGCAGCGCGTCCAGGATCACCGCGCGCTGCGCATACGTATGTCCAGCCAGGATGCGCTCCCGGGCGGCGGCGCCGATGGCCCGGGCGCGGCCGGGCGTCAACGCCCGCACATGCTCCGCCACGTCGGCGCCGTCGCGCGCCACCAGCACCTCCGTGTCCGGCTGCAGGAACAGCTCGATGCCTTCCCAGGCGTCGGTGATCAGGCAGGCGCCGGCCCCGGCAGCCTCGAACACCCGGGTCGCGGGGCTGAAGCCCACGGCCGCCATGCTATCCCGCGCCACATTCAGCACGGCATGGGCCGAGCAGTTGAACGCGTTGTGGTCCGCCGTGCCGACATGCCCGATCGCGCGCACGTTGCCCGGCATCGCCTTGTCATGCCAGCCGTTGCCGCCCAGCAGGAACGACGCCGCCGGCAGGCGTGCGGCGGCGTCCAGGAAGAACGCCTCCACCCGGGCCTCGCGGTCCGGCAGCCGATTGGCAAGGAAGGCGAGGTCGGTGGCAAAGCGGGGATCGGCAGGCACCGGATGATGGGTAGCCGGGTCGAGCGCATTGTAGATCGGCACGCAGCGCCGGGCGCCCAGCCGGGCATAGGCATCCACCACGGGCGGACCGCCGCCGTAGGTCAATACCAGGTCAAGCTGACGCAGGGCGGCGTGCATGGGATTGCCGGGGTCGGCCCGCACGGTGGCAAGCGTCGCCGGGGCGTCCACGTCCATGAAGCAGGTGACGGCGCCGGGATGGGCATGGGCCAAGGTCCCAACCAGCAGCTCGTCGTCGAGCACGCCGACGCCGCTGGCCTTCATCACCACGTCGGCGCCCGTGGCCTCCGCGAGCACGCCGCGCAGGGCGTCCGGCGTCGCGGCATAGACGACCGAGCGCGCCCAGGCCGGCGGCTCGATATCTCGATGGCTCTGCCGGTCGAAGGCGTCGGGTTCGTAGAAGGTGATCGTATGGCCCAGCCCGGCCAGGGCACCGAGCAGGCCGCGGTAATAGGTCGCCGCACCGTTCCAGTAGGACGACAGCAGGCTCGATCCATAGAAGGCAATGTGCATCAGGCGCTCGCGGCTTGAGGTTCGGCCAGCCGCTGCAGGATGGCGAGCAGCTCGTCCACGCGATGGGCGCAGGTGTGGCGGGTTTCGATGGTGGCCAGGCCGTGTGCTGCCAGGGTGGCGCGCAGGCCGGGGTCGGCGCGCAGGTCGGACAGGTGCCGCGTCATCTCGGCGCCGTCGCGGGCGACGAGGTAGTCCTGCCCCGGGCTGAACAGCCCTTCCGCATCCCGCCAGGGCGCGGAGACCAGGGGGATGCCGCAGGCCAAGGCTTCGAACACCCGAATTGTCGGGATGCCCGGCAGGGTCTGGGCATAGAAGCGGCGCGGCACGTGGACGGTCATGAGGTGGCGGGCGAACACCTCAGGCGCTCGGGGGTTGGGCAGCCAGCCGCGGTAATGGGCGCCGTGCCGGGCCAACATGGCGCGAGCTTCCTCGGGGTAGCGGACCCCGTAAACGTCCAGCGGCAGGCCGAGCGCGGCGGTGGGAGCGAACAGGAAGGCTTCCAGTTCCGCCGTACGCTCGCCGTCGCCCCAGTTGCCGATCCAAACGGCGCCGGCACGCCCCTGTTCGACGGCGGGAGGATGGAACAGCCGGATGTCGGCGGCCTCGTGCCAGGTAAACACGCGGCCGCCCCAACCCCAGCGGCGATAAACCTCCGACAGCGCCTCGCCAAAGGCCAAGACGGCGTCGTAGGCGGATAGGTCGTAGCGGCGGATGGCGTCGGGCTCGCTAACGGCGCGGTGGTGGGTGTCGTGGAACAATAGTTGAAAACGCCCGCCGGCCCGGCGCAGCGCCCCGACGGCGGCGACCAGGGCGGGCTCGTTCCATTCATGGACGATCACCACGTCCGCGCCGTCCACCAGGGCGGTCAGGTCGGCGTCAGGGGCATACTCGGTGCTGGACAGCTCCGGATAGGCGGAACGCCACGCCGCCAGCCCGTCCAGGCCGGCGTCGGCCATCAGGTTCTGCCGGCTCCAGGCGTCGGCAGGTTCGTACGCCCTCACCTCATGGCCGCGTGCCACTAGGTCCCGCAGCACGCCGCGCAGGAAGTGGGCGTTGCCGTGGTTCCAGCAGGACACCAGGGAGTGGGTGAAGTAAACGAAGCGCATCAGGCCAAGGCCACGGCGCGATGGACGGCAAGGGTCGCATGGGTCATGGCGTCGGCGGTGTAGCGCATCCCTCGCTGCCGGGCCGCTGCGGCGAGCGGCGTTGGGTCGTCCAGTGCACGGCGCAGCACGGCAGGGAGGTCGTCGCCCTCCCCCACGAACAGTGCCGCCCCGTCCCATAGCTCACGGAAGCTCGGCAGGTCCGACAACACCAGCGCCATCCCAGCCTGCGCCGCCTCCAGCACCGCGAGCCCAAAGGGTTCATAGCGGGCCATCGAGGCGAACACGGTTGCCCCGGCGTAGGCAGAGGCCATGCCAGCGGGGTCCAGGGTGCCGAGGAGGTCCAGGTTGGCAAAATTGGCTGCCCCGCCATTCGGCCCCTGCACCGGTCCAGCGGCGCGGACCGGTGCGCCCAAACCAGCAGCAGCCCGATCCAAGCGCGTCACGCCCTTGCCCTCGTCCCACAGGCGTCCGGCCGTCACCACCGCCCGGCTCCGTGGTCCGCTTGGCAGCGCTGCGGGGTCACGCCCGTTATGGACGACCTGGACCGGGACCGGGCCATAAACCTCCTGCAGCAGCGCCGCGTGGGCCGCCGTGGAAGCGATTACGGCCGCCGCCCCGCGCAGCCCGGACGCCGCGGCTTCGGTCCGCCAGCGGAAGTCCTCCGGCATCTCACCGCCGCGGACCGCGCGCCACCACGTGCCGACGCAGGAATGCGCGACGGCGACCACTGGAACGGACCATGGCTGGCCGCCGACCAGCGCCGGGGCTTGCAGGTGCGCGGAAGAAACTCCGGTCAAAGCTGCGAGCGCCGCAAGCTTGGCCGAGGCATGGGCCAGCGCCGCCGGGTCATCGGCGGTCCAGTCCAGCGGCAGCCCGGTTTGCACCAGGCGAAGGCTACGGACGGCCTCGGCCTCCTTGCGCTGCGCCGCATCGGCTGGCGGCCCCATGACGGCCAGCACGGTTTCGATGCCGCGGTCGGCCAGGCCGCTGGCCAGGTCCACGGCGTAACGCCACACCCCGCCCACGGCGTCCGTCGTCATCAGCAGGCGCTGCATCCCTGGCGCCGTTACGCCGTCCGGCACGCCTGTTCCAGTTCCGGCAACGGCAGGGGCTGGGCGTCCTGGATATCGGAGAAGGCGTCGAACTGGCCGAGGTAGTGCCGGTGCGCCCGCTCCCAGGCCTCGCCGTCGGGCAGGCCGAACAGGCGCCGGTAGTCGGGCGAGCTGGGATAGGGATACAGCGGCACCGGGTCGTTGGCCCAAACGCCCTGCGAGCGCAGCCGGTCCCGCCAAGCCACGACCATCGCGGCATCGTCGTCCGCGACTTCGAGAAGGTTGGCCTGCACGAACGGGACATGACGGCGGGCGAGCACCAGCAGCTCGGCCAACTCGTCCGTCGTCAGCTTGCAGCGCTTGTCCAGCGCGGCGCGGCCGTCCTCGGTCAGGCTTTCCACCCCGGCCTCGATGGACACGCAGCCGGCCGCGCCCAGCAGCGCCAACATGTCGGGCTTCCACAGGTCTATGCGGGTCTGGATGCCGAACTGGATCGGACGGTCCACCAGGGCTTCCAGCAGGGCGCGCTGCGGCAGGAATATCTCGTCGATGAAATACAGATACTCGACGCCCTGCCCGATCAGCGCGTCAATCTCCATCAGCATCGGCGCCAGGTCGCGGCGGCGATACTTGTCGCGGAAGTCGATCTTCGCGCAGAAGCTGCATGAGTAGGGACAGCCGCGGGACGCCTCGACCTCGGCGCCAGGCGCCTGGGCCGGGCGGTCGAAGCGGTGATGGTGATGGTGATGGCGGCGCACCCACTCGTCCGGCCAATGCAGGGCCGGCAGGTCGGTGAAGCGTCCGGCCTGGGGACCGCCGCATTGACGTAGGGCGCCGCCGTCCAGGATGGCGGTGCCGGGCACCTGACCCGATATGCCGCCAGCGGCCAGGGCTGCCACGACCTCCTCGCACTCT
>DASWOJ010000211.1:0-5069 GCA_036398775.1 Acetobacteraceae bacterium | reverse complement strand
GCCCGTCGGCACCCAGGCGTATGCTGTTCGCCGCCGGCACCCGCGGCAGGCCGGGCATCGTCATGATGTCGCCGCACACCGCGACGACGAAGCCTGCGCCAGCCGACAGCCGCACGTCCCGCACCGGCAGCACGTGGCCGGATGGCGCCCCCATCAGCGCTGGGTCGGCGCTGAAGCTGTATTGAGTCTTGGCGATGCACACCGGCACGCCGCCAAACCCGGCGGCCTCGAACGCCGCCAGCCGCTTCGCCACCGGCGCAGGCACCTGGATGTCGGACGCGCCGTAGATGCTGCGTGCGATGGTCCTGATCTTATCGGCGAGTGGCATGTCGGAGGGATACAGCGGCTGATAGCGCGCCGACCCCGCGTCCACCCGCGCCAGCACTGCCCGCGCCAGGTCCTCCGCTCCGGCGGCGCCGTCCGCCCAGTGGGTGCACATCACCGTATCCACGCCCTGCGCCGCCATGCCGTCCCTCACGACGGCGAACTCGGCGTCGGTGTCCCCAGTGAAGCGGTTCAGCGCCACCACCACCGGCAGACCGAACTTGCCCATGTTCTCGACGTGCCGGGCCAGGTTGGCCATGCCGCGGCCGACGGCGCCCGGGTCCTCCCGCGACAGGTCGGCCTTCGCGACCCCGCCATGCAGCTTCAATGCACGCAATGTCGCAACCACCACGCAGGCCGCCGGCGACAGCCCGGCGCTGCGGCACTTGATGTCCAGGAACTTCTCCCCGCCCAGGTCGGCGCCGAACCCGGCCTCCGTCACCACGACATCCGCCAGCTTCAATCCCAACCGCGTCGCCACCACGGAGTTGCACCCGTGCGCGATGTTGGCGAACGGCCCGCCGTGGATCAGCGCCGGCGAACCTTCTAGCGTTTGCACCAGGTTCGGCGCGAAGGCGTCGCGCAGCAAGGCCGCCATCGCGCCATCCGCTTGCAGGCTGCGCGCGGTGACGGCGACGCCATCCTGCCGGGTCGCGACCTGGATGCGGCCCAGCCTGTCCTGCAGGTCGTCCAGGTCCCGCGCCAGGCAGAACACCGCCATGACCTCGCTGGCCACCGTGATGTCGAACCCGTCCTCCCGCGGCGAGCCGTTAGGGACGCCGCCGAGGCCGTTGACGATGGAGCGCAATGCCCGGTCGTTCATGTCCAGCGCCCGGCGCCATGTCACCCGGCGCGGGTCCATGCCCAGCGTATTGCCCCAGTACAGGTGGTTGTCCGTCAGCGCCGCCAGCAGGTTGTTGGCCGAGGTGATGGCGTGGAAATCCCCCGTGAAGTGCAGGTTGATCTCGTCCATCGGCGCCACCTGCGCCCGGCCGCCGCCGGTCGCCCCGCCCTTCACGCCGAAGCAGGGGCCGAGCGACGGCTCCCGCAGGCAGATCATCGTGCGCCGGCCGACCTGGTTCAGCGCGTCGCCCAGGCCGATGGTGGTGGTGGTCTTGCCCTCGCCGGCGGCGGTCGGGCTGATGCCCGTCACCAGCACCAGCGCACCGTCGGGCCGGTCCGCCTGCGACGTCAAGAAGTCCAGCGACACCTTGGCCTTGTAACGGCCATATGGCTCCAGCGCCTCGGCGGGGATGCCGGCCAGGGCGGCGATCTCGCCGATCGGGCGCAGCCGGGCGGCGCGGGCGATCTCCAGGTCGGAGGCCATCAGGCGGCCTGCCGCGGGCGGATGCCCAGTTCACCCAGGGCGCCGGCGATCGCCGCCACCGCGCCGCGCATGTCGTCCGGCGTCACCGCGCCGATGCAGCCCAAGCGGAAGCTTGGCTCGTCGGTGTTATGGAAGTTGCTGATGAGGACTCCCCGGCGTTTCAGCGCGTCCACGAAGGCCTGCAGGTTCCAGGCGGGGTCTGCAGGCGCATGCACGTTCAGCACGATGGGTCCCTGCACGTCCAGCGGCAGGCAGGGCCGCAGCCCCAGGGCGCGCACCCCGTCGTAGAGCGCACGCATGTTGGCGCCGTAGCGGCGAAGGCGGGCGGGCTGCCCACCCTCGGCATCATACAGGTCCAGCGCCACGTTGAAGGCGGCCAGGGCGCCCGGTGCCGGGGTGAAGCGGTGGCTGCCGGCGCCGACGCGCAGGCCGTGCGCGTAAACGTCCGCCAGGTCCAGCGACCAGCTCCCGGCCTGCCCGGCGCAGGCCACTAGCCGGTCCACCCGCGCCACGGTGAAGGACGCGCCGGGCAGCCCTTCCAGGCACTTGTTAGTCGTGAAGGCCACGCTGTCCACCATCGGCAGGCCCGCTATGTCGAGCGGCATCGCGCCGAAGGCGGACACCGCGTCCACGATCACCCGCCGCCCTGCCCGGCCTGCGGCGGCGGCCAGGGCCGGCACGTCATGCACGATGCCGGTCGCGGTCTCGCTGTAAACGCAGGCCAGGTGACTGATGCCGGGGTCGGCGTGCAGCGCGGCCTCGACTGCCGCTGGGCTGGTGCGCTCCCCGTCCGGGACCGGCAGGGGAACGACGTGCCGGCCGGCCTCCGTCGCCAGTTGCTGCAACCGGTCGGCGTAGTGGCCGGTCATCGGCAACAGCATGCGGCCGCCCGGGGCCACGAAGGTGCGGAACGCCGCCTCCATCGCGAAGTGCCCGCATCCCTGCAGTGGCAGCGCCGCGTGCTCGCCGGGCGCCCCGCCGGCGATCGCGAGCACCCGGTCCCGTATGCGGGACAGCAGGGCGCGGAACTCGTTGTCCCACGGCGCATAGTCCCGTGCGGCGGCGGCGCGGACGTCCGGGTGGGTTGTGACCGGGCCGGGGATGAGCAGAAGCATTGTGGGACCTGGAACGATGGCAGATGGCGCAAAGGGGTCGCCCGGATTGCAGGCGGGATCAACCCCTTCCGTGTTCATTTCGTGGCTGTTTCTTAAAAGGCCCGGTTTTCCTTGACTTTGCTGCAGTGCAAACCCATACCCGCATGGCGCGGTTTGGCGTGACTTCGTGCGATGCCTGGCACCAGCAGTCTCTTTCAAGCTCCTTGCGCCGGTTCTCGGTCCTGCAGACCGTGGTGCATCCCCTCCGCGCGGCCACCCTGTAAAGGGAATGGCCGCCCGGGTGCGAGCCAAATGAGAGTCCATGTCCATGTCCGATTTCGCATCCCTCGGCCTTGCTGCGCCGATCTTGAAGGCGTTGGTCCACGAGGACTACACCATCCCCACCCCGATCCAAGCGCAGGCCATCCCGCACGTGATGGCCGGGCGCGACGTGCTGGGCATCGCCCAGACCGGCACCGGCAAGACCGCAGCCTTTGCCCTGCCGATCCTGCACCGCCTGCTGGCCAACCCGCGCCAGGCGCCCCGCCGCGGCTGCCGCGTGCTGGTGCTGTCGCCGACGCGCGAGTTGGCGAGCCAGATCGCCGAGAGCTTCCGCACCTATGGCCGGCAGACCGGACTGCGGACGGCGCTGATGTATGGCGGCGTACCCAAGCTGCGTCAGGCGAAGGCCGTGGGCGCCGGCATAGATATCGTCGTGGCGACGCCGGGCCGTCTGTTGGACCACATGCAGGACGGCGCGATCCAGTTGAACGGCGTCGAGGTCCTGGTCCTGGACGAGGCCGACCACATGCTGGACCTCGGCTTCATCGTGCCGATCCGCAAGATCGTGCAGAGCATCCCGCCGGCCCGGCAGACCCTGTTCTTCTCTGCCACCATGCCGAAGGAGATCGCCTCGCTTGCCGGGCAGATGCTGCGCGACCCGGTGCAGGTGTCGGTGACCCCCGTCGCGACCACGGTGGAGCGGGTGGAGCAGCGGGTGATCTTCGTCGAGACCGCGCGCAAGCGGGCGATGCTGGCCAACATGCTCCGCAACTCGAAGATGAGCCGCGTCCTGGTGTTTACCCGCACCAAGCACGGCGCCGACCGCGTGACCCAACACCTGGAGGCCGTGGGCCAGACCGCCGCCGCCATCCACGGCGACAAGTCGCAGCCGCAGCGGGAGCGTGCGCTGGCCGCCTTCAAGTCCGGCCGCATCAGCGTGCTGGTGGCGACCGACGTGGCGGCGCGCGGCATTGACGTGGAGGGCGTGACGCACGTCGTGAACTTCGACCTGCCGAACGTGCCCGAGGCCTATGTCCACCGCATCGGCCGCACGGCGCGGGCGGGCCAGGGCGGCATGGCGATCAGCTTCTGCGACAGCAGCGAGCGCCCGCACCTGCGCGGGATCGAGAAGCTGATCCGCACCCGCCTGCAGGTCGAGGAGCCGGAGGGGCTGGCCGCCTAGCCGGCCGCCTCCAGGAGGGCATCCGTTGGCCTACGCCGTGAAAGAGCTGTTCGCGACGCTGCAGGGCGAGGGCGTGCGGGCAGGCCGCGCTTCCGTGTTCTGCCGCTTCTCCGGCTGCAATCTCTGGTCGGGACGCGAGGAGGACCGGGCGGAGGCAGCCTGCCGGTTCTGCGACACCGACTTCGTGGGTCTAGATGGCGAGGGCGGCGGACGGTTCGCGGACGCTGACGCCCTGGCGGGGACCATCGAAGCCGCCTGGCCCGGTGGCCCCGCCAACTGCTACGTCGTGTTCACCGGCGGCGAGCCGCTGCTGCAATTGGACGCATCGTTGATTGAGGCCGTCCACGCCCGCGGGTTCGAGGTTGCCGTCGAGACGAACGGCACGCTGGACCCGCCGCCGGGGCTGGACTGGATCACGGTCAGCCCGAAGGCAGGCGCACCGTGGCGGCTGCGTTCCGGGTCGGAGCTGAAGCTGGTCTATCCCCAGGCCGGGCTGCAGCCGGATGCGCTGCCGGACGGTCTCGGATTTGCGCATCGCTGGCTGCAGCCGATGGACGGACCGGACCGGGTGGCGAACACCGCCGCGGCGGTGGCCTAATGCCTCGCAAACCCGGCGTGGCGGCTGAGCCTGCAAACGCACAAGCTAATCGGGATACCGTGACGTGTTCGAGCTGACGAAGGGGTTCCGCTTCGAGGCGGCGCACACCCTGCCCGGCCGCGCTGTGGATGCCGGACCGAGCCGGCGCATCCACGGCCACTCCTACCGGGCCGAGGTCGCCGTGCGCGGCACGCCCGACCCGACGACCGGCATGATCGTGGACCTCGGCATGTTCGAGCAGGTATTGGCCGGGGTGCGGGA
>DASWOJ010000210.1:0-15382 GCA_036398775.1 Acetobacteraceae bacterium | reverse complement strand
TTGGCGGAGGAGCTGGCCGCCTTCTTCACCGAGCCGCGCAACGTGGCGGCGTTGGATCAGTTGGCGGCGGAGCTGACCGTCGAGGACGCGGTCCGGCCAGCCACCGCCGACGGGGCACTGGCGGGGAAGAACCTGGTGTTCACCGGCACGCTGGAAACCATGAGCCGGACCGAGGCCAAGGCGCGGGCCGAGGCGATGGGCGCCCGGGTGACGGACGGCGTTTCGAAGCGGACAGACCTGCTGGTGCTGGGCGCCGACGCCGGGTCGAAGGCGAAGAAGGCGGCGGAATTGGGGGTGCGGACGGTCACGGAAGCGGAGTGGCGGGAGATGGCGGGGATGGCTCCCGTTCCGTCGCATTCCGAAATGAAACCGTGAGCTGGGTTGACGGCGTGGGCACGGGAAGCCAAGCCGGACTAACCCTGGTTGTTGACAGGCTGCGGAGGGCTGCCACTTTATGAGCTTGGTTCTGGATGCCTCCCTCACCCCGACCCTCTCCCGGAGGGAGAGGGAGCAGACTCAGGAGCCCTACATGCATCACATCGTAGTCGTCGGCGGCGGCGCAGCCGGACTGGAGTTGGTCACCAAGCTTGGCGACACCCTGGGCAAGCGTGGCAAGGCGCGGGTTACCCTGGTGGAGCGGTCGCGCACGCACCTTTGGAAGCCGCTGCTGCACTCGGTCGCCGCCGGCAGCCTGGACCGCGCCCAGCATGAGCTGAACTTCCTGGCGCAGGCGCATTGGCACCACTTCAACTACCGCTATGGCGAGCTGACCGGGCTGGACCGGGCTGCCAAGCGGATCAGCCTGGCTGCGACCCATGACGACGAGGGCCGGGAGATCACGCCGGCGACGACGCTGGACTATGACACCCTGGTGATCGCCATCGGCAGCATCACCAACGACTTCGGCACCCCAGGCGCTGCCGAGTTCGCGGTGCCGCTGGAAACGCCGGACCAGGCCAGCCGCTTCAACCGCCGCCTGGTCAATGCCTGCCTGCGCGCCAACGCCCAGGACGGTCCGGTGCGCCCGGGCCAGTTGCACGTCGCCATCATCGGCGCCGGCGCCACGGGGACCGAGCTTGCGGCGGAACTGCACCGCACGGTGCGCGCCGTCGTCGCCTATGGCTTGGACCGGATCAACCCGGCACGCGACATACGCATCGTGCTGCTTGAGGCCGCGCCGCGCATCCTCCCTGCCCTGCCTGAGCGCATCAGCGCCGCGACCGAGGGCTTGCTTGCCAAGATCGGCGTGGTGGTCCGCGCCGGCGCGCGGGTGGCCGAGGTCCGGGCGGATGGCATCGTGCTGTCGGATGGGGAGTTGATCCCGGCGGAGCTGGTGGTCTGGGCGGCTGGCGTGAAGGCGCCGGAGGTGCTGCACGGCTTGGGCGGGCTGACCAACAACCGGATCAACCAGCTTGTCGTCAACCCGGCGCTGCAGACGGACGACCCCGACGTGTTCGCCATTGGCGACTGCGCGGCATGTCCCCTGGGCACGAGCGGCGGCACGGTCCCGCCGCGGGCACAGGCGGCGCACCAGCAAGCATCGCACATGGTTTCCACCATACGCCGGCGGCTGCGCGGGCTGCCGCCGCAGCCGTTCGTGTATCGGGATTTCGGCTCCCTGGTGTCGCTGGGGCGTTACAGCACGGTGGGCAGCCTGATGGGCTTCCTGGCCGGGCGCAGCATGTTCATCGAGGGCTACTTTGCCCGCATGGTGTATCGGTCGCTATATAAGATGCACCAGGCCGCGCTGCATGGTGGGACGGCGGTGGCCTGGCGGTTCCTGGCACGCAACTCCGCGCAAAGTCCGGAGCCTGGCATCAAGCTGCATTGAGGACGGCTCCCGGCGGGGGCAGCGCCCGCGCCGAACCAGGATACGTAGGAATATCATGGCCTTGCGCAGCATGTTGCGGAACGGCGCGGCGTTGCGGGGGTCAAATGCCGGAGGCTGTCACAACGGTTATGGGCATAAGCGAGCTACGAGGCTGCGACGGCTCCGGTTTTCGGGCGTTGCGCCCCCTGCTCAGCCTCGACCTGCGCCCGCGCCCGCTCCCAAAATTCCAGGTCGCCGCCTTCGGGCCGTCCAGCTTGCTCCCACAACTGGTAAGCGCGTTCCCGGATCGCGGTTAAGACGTCGTCCTTGGCCATCATCGCCCCTTGCCGTCGCGTGACGCAATGCGTGATCCCGGGGCCGGTTCACGGACTGTTACCACATATTACGGGGAGGCCCGGCCCGCCGTCCACCCCAGTTCCGCGGCGATCTCGGCATTATGCTGCCCTGCGGCCGGCAGATCGCGCCGCAGCGGCAGCCGTTCCCCGTCCAGCGACAGCGGCAGACCCGGCAACGGCAGCACCTGCCCATCCGGCAGAGTCACGGGCACCAGCCCGCCGGATCCCAGCAGATGCGGGTCATGGAACAGGTCCACCGGCTCGGCGATCGGTGCATAGGGCAGCCCGAGAGCCTCGCACCGCGCCATCAGCGCGGTCTTGTCATAGGCGGCAAAGGCCGCAGCGATGCGCGGCAGGGTCCACTCCCGCGCCGCCACCCGGTCCGTCTGCGTTACCAGCCGGGGGTCGCCGGCCAGCTCCGGCAGGCCGAAGGCGTTGCACATCACCTGCCACTGGGTATCGGTGACCACGCCGACGAACACCTGGGCGCCGTCGGCGGTGTCGAAGATGTCATACACCGCCCAGGCCGGCTGGCGGATGCCCATCGGCGGCGGGGCCTGGCCCATGATGCGGGCCTGCGCCATGTGCTGCGCCACCAGGAAGGCGGTGTTCTCGAACAGCCCGGCCTGCACGTGCTTGCCCCGGCCGGTCCGATGCCGCTCCTCCACTGCCGCCAGCACGCCCAACGCGGCGAAGGTGCCGCCCATGAGGTCGTTCACCGACGACCCCGCGCGCATCGGCTTGCCCGGCAGCCCCGTCATGTAGGCCAGCCCGCCCATCATCTGCACCACCTCGTCCAGCGCGGTGCGGTGGGCATAGGGGCCGGGCAGGAACCCCTTGCAGCTCGCGTAGATCAGCCGTGGGTTCACTTCGCGCAGGGCTTCGTAGGACAGGCCCAGCTTGTCCAAGGCGCCGGGGCGGAAGTTTTCGACCAGGACGTCGGCGTCGTCCAGCAACCGCTTGACCAGCGCCAATCCATCCGCCGACTTCAGGTCCACCGTGAGGCTGCGCTTGTTGCGGTTCAGCATGGCGAAGAAGCCGGCGCCGGCGTTGCGCAGCCGCCTGGTGTTGTCGCCTGCAGGTTTCCCGCCCGCCGCCGCCGGCTCGACCTTGACGACGTCGGCGCCCAGGTCGGCCAGCACGAGGCCGCAGGCGGGCCCCATGACCATGTGGGTGAACTCGACCACGCGCAGGCCGGCCAAGGGCGTCTGCATCAGGCGGCGGCCCGGCCAGCGGGGACGCCAGCGGGGACAAACGTGCGCGGCAGGCCGGCGCGGGCGAGCGCGCCGTGCATCGGCTCATTCGGCAGCCCCTCGTGCAGCAAGGCGCGGGCCGCGACCAGCCGGTCCAGGTCGATGCCGGTCTGGAACCCCATGCTTTCCAGCATGAAGACAAGGTCCTCCGTGACGATGTTGCCGCTCGCGCCGGGCGCGAACGGGCAGCCGCCCAGCCCGGCGAGCGAGGCGTCGAAGTTCCGCACCTCCTCCTCCAGGCCCGCCAGGGCGTTGGCCAGGCCGAGGCCCATCGTGTCGTGCAGGTGCAGCCCGTCCATCTTGGCGCCCACCGCGGCGCGGACGGCGCGGACCACGGACTTGATCTGCGCCGGGTGCGCGTAGCCCACCGTGTCGGCCAGGGCCAGGCTGTCCACCCCTGTTGCCGCGAGCGCCTCGGCCACGCGGACCACGGCGGCCTCCGGCACGGCGCCGTCAATCGAGCAGCCGAACGCCGTGCTGCACGCCGCCTCGATCTGCAGCCCTGGCGCGTCCGTGCGCGCCCACTCGACGATGCGGCGGACCTCCGCCACCTGGTCCATCGTGCTGCGGTTGGTATTGGCGCGGCTGTGGCCCTCGCTGACGCTGACGGGGATGCTGACACGCCGGGCGCCGGCTGCCGCCGCGGCCTGGGCGCCGCGCAGGTTGGGGGCCAGGGCCACGATCAGGCACGGCAGCGAGCGCACGGCCTGCACGACCTCGGCGGTATCGGCCATCTGCGGAATCAGCCGGGGCGGCACGAAGCTGCCGACCTCGATCTCTGGCACGCCCGCGGCGGCGATGGCCTCGATCCAGCGCACCTTGGCCGCGGTCGCCATGCGTGAGCGCGACATTTGCAGGCCGTCGCGCGGCCCGACCTCGCACACTGTCACCCTTTCCGGCATCGCCAGCCCTCCCGATAGGGTTCAGGGTGCGGCGAGACGACAAGGCGTGCAACCCTCGCGTGGTTGTGCTGCACTGCGTTAAGCTCGTTTGGCGTATGACCGACCGATAGAACTATCTTGGTGACATCCATGCTGCACCGATCCCTGCCCGCGTTGGCTCTCGCGATCGCCACGCTGGCGGCCCATGCCGCCACTGCCCCTGCCCTGGCCCAGCCCGGCCCGGGAGGCCCGCCCGCCGTCGGCGTGGCGCAGGCCAAGCGCGTCCCGGTGGTGGAGACCAGCGAATTCGTCGGACGTGTCCAGTCCATCAACCGCGTGGACCTGGTGGCGCGCGTGACCGCCTTCGTGCAGGAGCGCCGGTTCCAGGAAGGCGGCGAGGTCCGCGCCGGCGATCTGCTGTATCGGCTGGAGCGTGCGCCGTTCGAGGCTCAGGTCGCGGCGCAGGCCGCCCAGGTCGCCCAGGCCAACGCCGTGCTGCAGAACAACGCGATCAAGCTGAACCGCGCCCAGTCGCTGCTGAGCGGCCCTGCCGGCCAGCAGAGCAACGTGGACGACGCGGTGTCGGCCCAGCGCAGCCAGGCCGCGGCGCTGGCCGGCGCACAAGCGCAGCTCCGCCTGGCGCAGACCAACCTGGACTACACCGAGATCAAGGCGCCGATAGACGGCAAGATCAGCCGTACCCTGGTGACCGAAGGCAATGTCGTCAGCTCCAGCACCGGCACTCTGGCCACCATCACCAGCCAGGACCCGATGTATGTGCTGTTCCCGGTATCGGTCCGGGCGGCCGACGACCTGCGGGACCGTTACGCCGACAAGGGCGGGTTCAATGCGGTGAAGATCCGGCTGCGGCTGCCCAACGGCAAGCAGTATGACCAGGCCGGCACGCTGGACTACGTGGACCCGACCGTCGCCGCCAACACCGACACCCTGATCTTCCGCGGGCGGATGCCGAATCCGGTCCGCCAAGGTTCCCAGGCCGGGCAGCCCGGCGACCGGGAGCTGTCCGACGGCGAGTTCGTCACCGTAATCCTGCAGGGCGTGCAGCCGGTGGAGCAGTTGGCGATCCCGCGTGCCGGGGTGCTGTCGGACCAGCAGGGCAGCTACGTCTGGGTGGTAGGCGACGGCAACAAGGCGGAGCAGCGGCGCATCCAGTTGGGCCAAAGCACGCCGGAGCAGGCGGTGATCTCCGCCGGGCTGAAGGAGGGCGAGACGGTGGTGGTTGACGGCGTGCAGCGGGTACGGCCGGGCGCCGTGGTGAACCCTGCCCCGGCCGGCGCCGGGCCGACCATGGCCCCCCAGGGGCCGAGGACATAACCCCATGATCTCCGGCGTCTTCGTTGACCGGCCGCGCCTGGCCATCGTCATCGCTATCATCACCAGCATCGCCGGACTGCTGGCGCTGCTGGTGATCCCCGTCAGCCAGTTCCCGGACATCGTGCCGCCGCAGGTCCAAGTCACGACCCGCTACCCCGGCGCATCCGCGGCCGTGGTGGAGGCGACGGTCGCGCAGCCGCTGGAGGCGCAGGTCAACGGCGCCGACCGCATGATCTACATGAAGTCCAACTCGGGCAACGACGGCAGCTATGGCCTGACGGTGTCGTTCGAGCTGGGCACCAATGCCGACATCAACACCGTCAACGTGAACAACCGGGTGCAGGCCGCGCTCAGCCGCCTGCCGGCCGAGGTGCAGCGCCAGGGCGTGACCGTGCAGAAGCGGTCCTCGGCGATCCTGGAGTTCCTGGCGTTCAGCAGCGAGGGCGCGAAGCAGAAACCGCTGTTCATCTCCAACTATGTCACGATCAACGTGCTGGACCGGCTGAGCCGGGTGTCGGGCGTGGGGTCGGCGTCGCTGTTCGGCGCGCTGGATTATTCCATGCGCATCTGGTTCGACACCAACCGGCTGATCCAGCTGGGGTTGGCGCCCAGCGACATCATCACCGCCATCCAGCAGCAGAACGTGCAGGCGCCGGTTGGCCGGGTCGGCGCGCGTCCGACCAGCGACGACACCCAGTTCCAGATCAACCTGCAGACCAAGGGGCGCCTGACCCAGCCGGAGGAGTTCGGCAACATCATCATCCGCGCCAACCCGGACGGCTCGGTGCTGCGGGTGCGCGACGTGGCACGGGTGGACCTTGGTGCTGCGACGGAGGACAGCGAGAGCCGGCTGAACGGCGACCCGGCGGTCACGCTGGGCATCTACCTCGCCCCCGGCGCCAACGCGGTGCAAACCTCCGCACGCATCCAGACGGCGCTGGACGACCTGGGCAAGCGCTTCCCGGAGGGGCTGCGCAGCAACGTGTTCTACAACAGCAGCACCTTCGTGTCCGACACCATCCAGGAGGTGAAGAGCACGCTGATCGAGGCGTTCGTGCTGGTCGCGATCGTGGTGTTCATCTTCCTCGGCAACCTGCGTGCGACGCTGATCCCGATCATCGCGGTCCCGGTCAGCCTGATCGGCACCTTCGCCGTGCTGCTGGTGCTGGGCTACTCGGCCAACACCGTGTCGCTGCTAGCACTCGTGCTCGCCATCGGCATCGTCGTGGACGACGCCATCGTGGTGGTCGAGAACGTCGAGCGGGTGATGGAGGAGGAGCCGGAGCTGACGCCGCGCCAGGCGACGAAGAAGGCGATGCAGCAGATCACGGCGCCGATCATCGCCATCACCCTGGTGCTGCTGTCGGTGTTCGTGCCCATCGGCTTCATCCCCGGCATCTCCGGCACCCTGTTCCGGCAGTTCGCGGTGACGATCAGCGTCGCGATGCTGATCTCGGCGACCAACGCGCTCACGCTGTCGCCGGCGCTGTGCGGGGTGTTCCTGCGGCACGGCGGGCCGCGGCGCGGGGTCATGGGGTGGATCGGCCGGCGCATCGACAACGTGCGGGACGGTTATGCCAACATCGTCGGCCGCCTGCTGCGCGTGGGCATATTGGCGGTGGTGCTGGTCGTGGCGTGCTTCGGCGGCATCTACGGCCTGACGCTGCGCACGCCCACCGGCTTCCTGCCGGAAGAGGACCAGGGCGCGTTCTTCGTTGCGATCCAACTGCCGGACGGCGCCAGCGTCACCCGCACGCGGGAGGTGGTCACCCGCGTCGAGGCCATCGCCAAGGGCATCCCGCAGATCGAGAACGTGCTGGCCATCGTCGGCTTCTCCCTACTGGACAGCGGCAACCAGTCCAACGCGGCCTTCATGGTGCTGCGGATGAAGCCGTTCGCCGACCGCAAGGCGGCGTCGGACAAGGTGCAGGCGCTGATCGGGCGCATGGCGCAAGGGCTGGGCGGCATACGCTCGGCCATCGCCTTCCCGTTCAACCTGCCGCCGATCATCGGGCTGAGCACCGGCGGCGGCTTCGAATACCAGCTGCAGAACCTGGAAGGCCGCGAGCCTGCCGAGATGGGCAGCGTGCTGAACGGCCTGCTGGCCAGCGCCAACGCCGATCCGAAGCTGGCCCGGGTGTTCAGCACCTTCAGCGCCTCGACGCCGTCCATCTACCTCGACATAGACCGGGAGAAGGCACAGGCGCTGGGGCTGTCCATCAGCGACGTGTTCACCGCGCTGCAGGCGACGCTGGGCGGCATCTACGTCAACGACTTCAACCTGTTCGGGCGGACCTGGCAGGTGAACATCCAGGGCGACGCGGTGGACCGGACCGACATCCCGGCGATCTGGCGCATCTACGTCCGCAACAAGCAGGGCACGATGGTGCCGCTGCGGTCCATTGCCGACGCGCGGATCGTGCTGGGGCCGCAGACCATCAGCCGCTACAACAACTACCGCTCGATCACCGTGCAGGGTTCGCCGAAACCCGGCGTTTCGTCCGGCGAGGCGCTGGCGGCGATGGAGGGGATCAGCGACCGCACGCTGCCGACGGGCTACAGCTTCGAGTGGACGGGAACGGCCTACCAGGAGAAGACCGCGGCGGGGCAGACCGGCAAGATACTCGGGCTGGCGATCCTGTTCGCCTACCTGTTCCTGGTGGCGCTGTATGAAAGCTGGGTCATCCCGATACCGGTGCTGCTGTCGGTCAGCGTCGGCATCCTGACGGCCTTCGTCGGCATGCAGGTCACCGGGCTGGCTTTGGACCTGTATGCGCAGATCGGCCTGGTGGTGCTGATCGCGCTGGCGGCGAAGAACGGCATCCTGATCGTGGAGTTCGCCAAGGACCAGCGCGAGGCCGGCAAGAGCATCAAGGAGGCGGCGCGGCTGGGCGCGCAGACCCGGTTCCGCGCGGTGATGATGACGAGCATCGCCTTCATCCTGGGGCTGGTGCCGCTGGTGACGGCCAACGGCGCGGCCCAGGTCAGCCGGCGGGCGGTGGGGACGCCGGTGTTCGCGGGGATGCTGGGCGCGAGCAGCATCGGCATCTTCCTGATTCCGATGCTGTATGTCGTGTTCCAGACGATGCGCGAGAAGACGAAGGCGCGGTTTGGCGGCAAGGGCGGCGACGAGGGGCATGGCGGCCCGCCGGCCACCGTGCCGACGCCGCCCGCACGGGTGCCGGAGTCCGTGAGCTGATGTGACCGCTTTTGCTCCCTCTCCCTGCGGGAGAGGGAGGGAGTGATGAAGCGCCCTCTTCCCCTTTTCGACTGACGCCGTAAGTGTAGGCGCAATCGCTCCACAACGAAGGAAACTTCCGCATGACAAAGTTCGGCATGGCCCAGCCCGTCCGCCGGGTCGAGGACCCTCGCCTGCTGATCGGCGATGGCCGCTACACCGACGATATCTCCCTGCCGGGCGAGGCGTTCGGCGTCGTGCTCCGCAGCCCGCATGCCGCAGCCCATATCCTGTCCATTGATACCTCGGCGGCCAAGGCGCTGCCCGGTGTGCTCGCCGTCATCACCGGCGCCGACCTGGAGGCGGACGGCATCGGCGGCCTGCCCTGCGCCATTCCGCTCAAGAACCGCGACGGCAGCAAGCGTGCGGACGTGCCGCATCCCGTGCTCGCGACCAAGCAGGTGCGCCACGTCGGCGACCCCGTCGTTTTCATCGTCGCCGAAACCCATCAGGCCGGCCGTGATGCGCTTGAGGCGGTGATGGTGGATTACGACCTTCTGCCGAGCGTCACCGACCTGGGCGCAGCGATGGACGACGGCCAGCCGCAGGTTTGGGATGGCGTACCGAGCAACCGCTGCTTCGATTGGGAGACCGGCGACAAGGCCCGCACCGACGAGCTGTTCGGCCAGGCTGCGCGCGTCACCCGCCTGACGGTGGTGAACAACCGCGTCGTGGTCGCCAGCATGGAAGCCCGCGCCGCCGTTGCCGAGTATGACCCGGCGAGCGAACGCTGGACCCTTCATACCAACACACAGGGCGGCTGGAGCATCAAGGAGATGCTCGCCAGCGCCGTGTTCGACGTGCCGGCGGAGCGTTTCCGCGTCGTGACCCCCGATGTCGGCGGCGGCTTCGGCATGAAGCTGTTCCTGTACGCCGAGCATGCGCTGACCTGCTACGCCGCCCGAAAGGTCGGCCGCCCGGTGAAGTGGGCCAGTGAGCGCAGCGAGGCGTTCCTGTCCGACACGCACGGCCGCGACAACATCATGCAGGGTGAGATCGCGCTCGATGATGGCGGCAAGTTCCTGGCGATGCGGATACGCAACGTCGCCAACATGGGCGCCTACCTGTCCAACTATGCGCCGATGATCCCGACCATGGCCGGCACCAAGGTGCTGGCGAGCGTTTATGGCTTCCAGGCGATCTACGCCAACGTGGTCGGCGTGTTCACCAACACGGTGCCGGTTGACGCCTACCGCGGCGCCGGGCGTCCGGAAAGCAACTACGTCGTCGAGCGGCTGATTGACGCCGCGGCGTTCGAGGCCGGCATTGACCGGGTGGAGCTGCGCCGCCGCAACATGGTGCCGCCCTCGGCCATGCCATACGTGACGGCGATGAAGCAGACCTATGACAGCGGCGATTTCGGCAAGGTGCTGGACGCGGCGCTGCAGAAGATGGATTGGGCCGGGTTCGAGCATCGCCGGGCCGGCAGCGAGGCGCGCGGGATGAAGCGAGGCATCGGCATGGCCTACTACCTTGAGGCCACGGGTGGGTCGCCCAGCGAGCGGGCGGAGATACGGTTTGCCGATGACGGCTTCGTGGACGTGTTCGTCGGCACGCAGAGCACGGGCCAGGGTCATGAGACCGCCTATGTGCAGTTGACCGTGGACCAGCTTGGCATTGACGGCGACAAGGTCCGCATCCGCCAGGGCGACACCGATACCATTCCGACCGGCGGCGGCACCGGCGGGGCGCGCAGCCTGTATTCCGAAGGCCAGGCCATCCTGGTGACGGCGGCCAGCGTGATCGAGAAGGGCAAGCAGGCGGCATCCGAGGCATTGGAGGCGTCAGCCGCCGACATCGAGTTCACCGGCGGGCGGTTCAGCGTGGCCGGCACCGACCGCGGCATGGGCATCCTGGAGCTTGCGGCCCACCAGCGCAGCCGCGCGTCGGGCGGGCAGCAGGCGACGCAATTGGATGCGGCCGAGGTGGCGCAGATCGAGAAGCACACCTATCCCAACGGCTGCCACATGGCGGAGGTCGAGGTGGACCCGGAGACCGGCATCATCAGCGTCGTCCGCTACATCGTCTGCGACGACGTGGGCAAGGCGGTGAACCCGATGATCGTGCGCGGCCAGGTGCATGGCGGCGTGGCGCAGGGCGTGGGCCAGGCGATGCTCGAACGGACGTCGTACGACCATGAAAGCGGCCAGTTGCTATCGGGCAGCTTCATGGATTATGCCCTGCCGCGGGCGGCGGACCTGCCGGACATCGAGGTGGACCTGATCGAGGTGCCCTGCCTCAGCAACCCGCTGGGCGTTAAGGGTGCTGGCGAGGCCGGGGCGGTCGGCAGCCCGCCGGCGATGATCAACGCCATCGTGGACGCGCTGCGCGGGTCCGGGGTCAAGAGCATCGACATGCCGGCGACGCCTGAGAAGGTGTGGAAGGCGATCCACATGGCGCAGGCGGCGTAACGAGGAACATCCTTCTCCCTCTCCCTTCGGGAGAGGGTTGGGGTGAGAGGGCGGGCAAGCGTCGCGTTGTCCCTGGCCAGGGCCGTTGTCGGACGGCCAGGCAGTCTGCCGGCGGATAGCCAAAACCCCCTCTCCCCGACCTTTTCCGTGGAAGAGGAGGGGAAAGGAACTTGGTTGACCCATTTCGGTCATAGGGGCAACCCGCCCGAATTTCCGGCGTTGTCAGGCCATCATCAACGGAGGCCTCAATGTCAGATTACAGCATGAACGACGCGAAGGCGCAGATTGCCCAGCTTCGTGACCAGGTGCAGAACCTCGTGTCCGAGCGTGTTACCCCTGCCCTTTCCAACGCCGCCGGTACTGCCGAGGACTATGCCCGGCAGGCACGCGACATGGCGTCGGACCAAGCCGAGATGCTGTCTGACCAGGTGCGGGAATCACCGCTTGCGGCGATCTTGATTGCCGCTGGCGTCGGTTACCTGCTCGGCCGTATCGCGCGTTGATCCGATGCGCGCGGTCGAGCTAGCCAAGGTTGCTGCGAACGCGGAGGCTCTTCGTCTGCGCGAGATGGCGAGCCGGCAGTCCATGCGTGCGGTTTACGGCGGCGTCGCCGCCGTGTTCGGGATTGGCGTGCTCGTGCTGCTGCATGTCGTTGCTTACGACGCCATGGTTCCCAATGTCTCGCCGCTGGTCGCAAGCCTGATCTTGCTGGCAGTGGATTTGGTCATTGCGGGGGCGTGCGGCCTAAAGGCGCTCAAAAGCGTACCCGGCATCGTCGAGACCGAGGCCCTGGCGATACGCAAGCAGGCCGTCCACGATATGAGGGGGTCAATCACGGCCATGTCCCTGGCTGGAGAGGCTCTCGGCTTCGCCGTTCGCCCTAAGCGCAGCGTGTCCGTTGTCCGCCCGCGCGGGACGGTCAGGCTGGCTGGGGAAGTGGCGTCGCGCCTGCTGCGCCGGTAGCTGCCCCTGGCTGGCCTGCCCTGGCCGGATAGCGGGACTGCGGCTATAGGGCCGGGTGACCTTAGAGGACACCCGGCCCTTGACGCTTCCAGGCTCATCCACCGTCATTGCCCGCCGCCAGGGGCGGATAGGGCGCATCACCCTAAACCGGCCGAAGGCGCTGAATGCCCTGGACCTGGTCATGGTGCAGGCGGTCCACCAGGCTTTGGCCGACTGGCGCGACGACCCGGCAATACATGCCGTCGTCATCGAAGGTGCAGGCGGGCGGGCGTTCTGCGCCGGGGGCGATATCCGGTTTGTCCGCGACCTGTCGCTGGTAGGAGACCATGCTGGCGTCGAGGCGTTCTTCGCCGCGGAATACGCGATGAACCTGGCCGTCGCCCGATTTCCCAAGCCGTATGTGTCGCTGATTGACGGCATCTGCATGGGTGGCGGCATTGGGCTGTCCATTCATGGTACGGCGCGGGTCGCGACCGAGGCGGCGGTGTTTGCAATGCCTGAGACAGGCATTGGCTTGTTCCCGGACGTCGGCGCCAGCTATGCCCTGCCCCGGCTGCGCCCGGGTTGCGGGATGTATATGGCGCTGACCGGGGCGCGGCTGGGCGGGGCTGACGCGCTGTGGGCGGGTGTGGCAACGCACTACGTGTCGCGTGAGACCCTGGCCGAGTTGGCCGACGAGATCGCGGAAGAGGGCGTCGCGGTGTTGGGCAGCGCGACAGTGCCGACGACGGACGCCTTGCTGCCCTACGCCGCCCCGCACCTGCGCGCCTTTGAGGCAGGCAGCGTCGCCGGGGTCATCGCGGCGCTGGCGGACGACGGGTCGGATTGGGCGGACGAGGCGCTGCAGACGATCCATGCCGCATCTCCCAGCTCCGTCATGTGGTCGTTCGAGTTGTTGCGGCGCGGCGGCGGGCGGACGCTGGAGGACTGCCTGCAGGCCGAGTTGGCGCTCACGCGCCACGCGACGCGGCACCCGGACTTTCTGGAAGGAGTGCGCGCGATGGTGGTGGACAAGGACCGTGCCCCGCGCTGGTCGCCGTCCAGCCTGGCGGCGGTGGACCAGGAGACGGTCGCGGCGATGTTTGCATGATGCTGCAGACGGCCCGGCTGCGCTTGCGCCGCTGGATGCCGTCCGACCTGGAGCCGTTTGCCGCGCTGAACCGGGATCCCGAGGTGATGCGCTATTTCCCGGCCTTGCGGGACCGGGCGGAAAGCGCGGCCTCGATGGACCGTTTCGAGGCCAGCTTCGAGGCGAACGGATTTGGTTTCTGGGCGATGGACCTGCCGGATGCCGGGTTCATCGGCTTTTGCGGCCTGGCGGTGCCGGGATTTGCCGCGCACTTCACGCCGTGCGTCGAGATCGGCTGGCGGATGGCGCGGGCGCATTGGGGCCGGGGCTATGCGGCCGAGGCTGCGCGTGCGGCGCTGGCGGACGGGTTCAGCCGGCTTGGTTTGGCGGCGGTCGTCGCATTCACTGCGGAGGGCAACCTGCCCTCGCGCCGGGTGATGGAGCGGATCGGGATGTTCCGCGACCTTGCCGGGGACTTCGACCATCCAAGCGTCCCGCCGGACCACGCCCTGTCCCGGCACGTGCTCTACCGGATCACCGCCCCGGAAAGATCGTAGGGCGGCTGTCGTCAGCGGCCGACGAGTACCAGCACCACCCCCGCCACGATCAGGCCTAGCCCTGCCACGTCCACCCGGTGCAGGGTTTCCCGCAGGTAGAACCGGCTGAACAGCAGCGTGAACACCACCTCGACCTGCCCGACCGTCCGGATCAGCGCCACGGGCGCCAACGCGAACCCGGCGAACCAGCAGGCGGACCCGCAGGCCGACAGCAACCCGACCCACATGCCGCTGCGCCAGCCGGTGAACGACGCGCGCAGCCCGGCCGGCTCCCGCCATGCCATCCAGGCGCCCTGCATCGCGGTTTGCAGCGTGTTGGTCACGACCAGCGCCAGCAGCGCCGCCATCACCGGGTCCGGCGCGGCCAGGGCGACCGTGGCCGCCTTGATGCCGACCCCAGCCAGGGCGAACCCGGCGCCCGCGCCCAGGCCGCACAGCGCTGCCGGCTGCGTCGTGGCGCGCAGCAGCTCGCGCAGGTTCAGGCCGCGTCCGGCGAGGGACAGCAGCAGGACTCCGGCCACGCCGACGCCGATGCCGGCCAGCGCCACGGGACGCAGCGTTTCGCCCAGCACGAGCCAGGACACCGCGGCAGCCTGCACCGCATCCGTCTTGGAGTAGGCGGTGCCTACGGCGAAGCTGCGGTAGCCGAAGGCCATGATGAGCAACGACGTGCCCAGCACCTGCGCCAGCCCGGCCGCGGCGCATCCCAGCAGGAACCCGGCATTGGGCAGCGGCAAGACGCCGCGTGTGGCGGTCCAGTAGGCCGCAAGCAGCGCCGCGCCGACCGGGATGGCATAGACATAGCGGACGAACCCGGCAGTCCCAACCGAGAACCGCCCGCGCAAACGCTGCTGCAACGCCGTGCGCCAGGTCTGGAACAGCGCGGCGGCCAGGGTGATGGGCAGCCAGAGCGGCATCAGCAGGCGTACGGCCCGGCCCTCTCTCCTTTTGGGAGTGGGTTGGGGTGAGGGGGTCTTGGCTGCGGGGCGGATTGCCTGCGCCGGGTGGGCCGGTGCTGGACGCCTCCCTCACCCCGGCCCTCTCCCGGAGGGAGAGGGAGAAGGCAGGCAACCGGGTGCCGGAGTGCTGCGTTGCCGGTGAAATAGGAATTATCTGCTATGCGCGCCATTATCATTGCTGCTGTCTTGTTGGCGACGCCCGTTCTGGCCCAGGGGCAACGAACGGGCCAGGCTCAGGGACCGGCCCAGGCAGAGGGGCGCGGCCAGAACGGAAAGGTTTGGACCGCTGCGCCGACGCCGGGAGCCATTGATGACAACGTGCAGCCGGTTGACCGTGCCGGCGTCTCGTCCAGTGCCGATGTTGGGGCGCCGTTCAGCGCCACACCCAGCGGCGCCTACAGCGGCAGCGGGCGCACCGGTTCGGCGACAATCGGGACTACCCCCAGCGATGAGGTCGTGACGCCCAACGTCTCCAGGTAGCATCAAACCCCGCTGAACCGCGGCGGCCGCTTCTGCAGGAAGGCAGCTTTTCCCTCGGCGTGGTCGGCGG
>DASWOJ010000209.1:0-2909 GCA_036398775.1 Acetobacteraceae bacterium | reverse complement strand
CCGCCGATACCAAGGCAGTCGTGCGAACGTACATGATGCCTCCGGGCAGCACTACGGGCAGCACGGGCAGGGCACGCATGACGCTGGGACAAACCAAAGCATGTGCGTAGGGTTCCCGCAGCACCCGGCAATCATGCTTTTACGGCGGCTGCCTATCAGGGTCCCCAAGTGGCCTGAGCCTATGCCAGGCGCGCTTCCAGCATGTCCGCCCAACGAGAGGCCGGCATAAGCGACACCAGTGTTGGCTAGCCGCCGTCATGTTGTTGGACGTAGCGCGGGGTTGGGACGGCATGCTCGTAGGCATCCTGCCGCCGCGACGCCGGTGATCTCGTCCAGGAAGCAACAGCCGGCATAGCTGGAAGGACCGGGCACGATCGCCCTGCCCGCATACCCGGCCCAAGCCAGCCGCCAACTAAAATAACGGTGCCCTTGGGTTTTCTCGACGAAGCGCTGCGGCGCGGATGATTTATAGATCTCGAAATATCTTTTTTGTGAATGGTTAAGCTTTTACCCATACGGAAGGAGCCGTTCTAAGCAGTGAGGCTTCCATGGCTAATCTGAAAATAACTCAACGGTTGATACTCGGCTTCGGCGTAGCGTTCGCCTTGACCTTGGCGCTAGCTGTGATCGCTGAAATTCGAGTCAGCGGAATCGCGCAAAGCCTGTACACGATCAACGACGTCAATAGCGTCAAGCAGCGTTATGGCATCAACTTCCGAGGCAGCGTGCACGACCGTGCGATCGCTATCCGCGACGTGACCCTGGCCGCGACCCCGGCTGAGATGGAAAACAGCGTCGCCAATATCGAGCGCCTTGCCGCGGCTTACTCCGCCTCGGCAAAGCCGTTGGACGATGTGATCGCGAGCGGCGCCGGGGTCACACCCGACGAAGTGGCCATTCTCGGCCTCATCAAAGCGGACGAAGCGACGGCCTTGCCCCTGGTGTCCGAGGTGATCCGCCTGGAACGCGCTGGGTCCGACGCCAAAACGACTCTTATGCAGCAGGCGCGGCCAGCATTCGTGGCTTGGTTGCGGGACATCAACCGCTTCATTGACCTCGAGGAGGCCAAGAACAAAGAAGTCGGCGCCCGGGTGCGCTCGGTCGCCGACGGCTTCCTGCTGCTGATTGTAGGGGCATGCGGGGCAGCGCTGGTCATCGGCATAGCGGCGGCCTGGTGGTCAATGCGATCGGTCCGGGCCTTGCTGCCGCTGACGCTGGTCATGGAACGCTTGGCTGGAGGAGACCTGGAGCAGCAGGTTCCGTATAGCGACCGCAAAGACGAGGTTGGCGCCATGTCTCGCACCGTGCAGGTGTTCAAGGACGCCACGATCGAGAAGGTGCAGCTGGAACGCCAGGCAGCAGAGCTGCGCCACGTCACAGAGCAGGAAAGGGCGGAGACGGAGGCCGAACGGCAGACCCAAGCCGCACAGCAGGCCCTCGTCGTTCAGAGCCTGGCGGGCGGCTTGAGGCGGTTGTCGGACGGTGATCTGACCTGCGACATAACCGAGGAGTTCGCACCTGAATACGGACAACTGCGTACCGACTTCAACGCGGCTGTCGTCGAGTTGCGGGGCGTCATCGGCACGATCATCGTCAACACGGGTGCCATCCGCGCCGGCACGGGAGAGATCAGCCAAGCTTCCGACGACCTGTCGCGGCGCACCGAGCAGCAGGCGGCCAGCCTGGAGGAGACTGCCGCAGCGCTCGATCAGATCACGGCAACGGTGCGCAACACCGCCGAGGGTGCGACGTCAGCCCATGCCATCGTGGTAGCCGCGAAAACCGAGGCTGAACATGGCGAGGCCATCGTGAAGGACGCCGTGACCGCGATGAGCGAGATCGAGAAGTCCGCCAACGAGATTGGCCAGATCATCGGCGTGATTGACGAGATCGCCTTCCAGACCAACCTTCTCGCCCTGAATGCCGGGGTGGAGGCTGCCCGGGCTGGGGATGCCGGGCGCGGGTTCGCCGTGGTCGCCAGCGAGGTGCGTGCCTTGGCGCAGCGCAGCGCGCAGGCCGCGAAGGAGATCAAGGCGCTGATCAGAACGAGCAGCTCGCATGTCGGCCGCGGCGTGGGCTTGGTGACGGAGACCGGAGCAGCCCTGAGCCGGATTCTTGGTCAGGTCACGCAGATCACCGGCACGGTGAGTGAGATTGCGGCCAGCGCCCAAGAGCAGGCAAGCGGCCTCGCCCAGGTCAACGTTGCAGTCAACCAGATGGATCAGGTGACACAGCAGAACGCCGCAATGGTCGAGCAGTCCACCGCTGCAAGCCATAGCCTGGCCCAGGACACGGCCGAACTCGAGCGGCTCACCGCCCGCTTCAACACCGGTGTCGAGCGAGTGCAGCAGCCCAGCATGGCACGGGACGCTACCCCTGCTCCAAAGGGAAAGGGGAACCGCGCGCCGCCGTCGCCGAAAACTCTGCGGCTCGTTGGCAATGCCGTGCGCAAGCCCGCGGCCGAAGAGGGTTGGACGGAATTCTGAGGGCACCGCCGCCTTGTTGAGCGCAGCGTGCGGATAGGACGGCATGCTCGTGGTTATGCTGCCGCGGCGACGCCGGTGATTTCGGTTGGGAAGCGATAACCGGCGTAGCTGGGAGGAGCGGGCATTGTTGTCCGGCCCGCCTACCCGGCCCAATCCAACCTCGCAAGCCAGCCAGCAGCTAAGTGGACGACGCCGTTGGCTGGCCGCTCATGGCGGCGAGGTCTGCAGCGGACCCGTCCTCACGGCTGCCGCTACTTCAAGCTGCTGCCTAGGAACGCCTGCAGCTCCGCCGTCCGCGGCTCCGCCAGCAGCGTCCGCGCCGGGCCGCTTTCCCAGATGGTGCCCTGGTGCATGAACACCACCGTATCGGCCACGTTGCGGGCGAAGTTCATCTCATGCGTTACCAGGATCATCGTCATCCCG
>DASWOJ010000208.1:0-8630 GCA_036398775.1 Acetobacteraceae bacterium | reverse complement strand
GCGCCATCACCCTCGCAAGCCTTCGCGCGCAGGTCTACCGCTGCCCGATCGAGACCCCGGTCATCACCTCGTTCGGCACCATGCACGACCGGCCGATGCTGCTCGTCCGCGCCGAGGACCGTGACGGAACCGTTGGCTGGGGCGAGGCATGGTGCAACTTCCCGTCCTTCGGCGCCGGGCATCGCGCCCATATCGTCAACCGCATTCTGGCGCCCCTGGCCGAGGACCGTGCCTTTGCCGACCCGCCCGCGGCATTCGCGGCGCTGACGGACGCGACGGCGGTGATGTCGCTGCAATCGGGGGAACCCGGCCCGTTCGCGCAGAGCATCGCCGGCGTGGACATCGCCCTGTGGGACCTGGCCGCCCGCCGGGCGGGCCTGCCGCTGTGGCGTCTGCTGGGCGGGACCAGCCCGGACGTGCGGGTCTATGCCAGCGGCCTCAACCCCGCTGATCCCGAACGCCTGGCGGCTTCGTGCCAGGATGGGGGCTTCCGGGCCTTCAAGTTGAAGCTGGGTTTCGGAACGGCACGTGACGGGGCAAACCTGGCTGCCCTGCGGCGCACGCTGGGCGAGGATGCGGTGCTGATGGCCGACGTGAACCAGGGCTGGACCCTCGGCCAGGCGCAGCAATCGGCATCTTGGCTCGCACCTTTCCAACTCGATTGGCTGGAGGAGCCGATCCGCGCCGACCGCCCTTGGGCGGAGTGGCAAGTGCTGGCAGGGTCCGGCATCCCGCTCGCCGCCGGGGAGAACCTGGCTGGCGAGGCATTCGCCGGGGCCGTCGCGTCCGGTGCGCTGGCCGTCCTGCAGCCGGACGCGGGAAAATGGGGCGGCATTTCCGGGACGCTGCCGCTGGCGCGGGGCATCGTTGCGGCGGGGCTGCGCTACTGCCCGCACTGGCTTGGCGGCGGGGTCGGCCTGCTCGCCTCCGCGCACCTGCTGGCGGCTGTCGGCGCACCAGGTCTGCTGGAGGTGGATGCCAACCCGAACCCGCTCCGCACTCTGACCTGCGGGTCGCTCGCACACATCCGGGATGGCCGCGCCACCCTGTCCGATGAGCCCGGCCTCGGCTCCCTACCCGATCCATCCGCGCTCCGGCGCTACCAGGCAGCAGCATGAGCACCCCAGCGAACCCCCGCAAGGCCACGCTCCGCATCGTCGTGCTCGTCGTCCTGCTCACGGCGCTTTACGTCGCCGCCCTGCGCTGGCCCGCCATAGCCGCGATGCTGCACCAGGCCGCGAAGTGACGCCGCGCTCGACGGCGCTGAACGTCGCCGCGGTCGCGCTCGGCCTGGCGGTCTGGTGGGGCGTCACAGCCCGCGGGGTCGCCGGGCTGCCCGGCCCGCAGGAGGTCGCCCTGCGCGCGGCCGAGATGATGCAGAGCGGCCAACTGTTCTCCGACATGGGCGCGAGCCTGGCCCGCGTGCTGGCCGGCTTCGTGCTGGGAGCGGCGGCCGCGGTGCCGGTCGGCTTCCTGATGGGCTGGTATCCCACGGCCCGCGGGCTGATCGAGCCTTACGTCCAGTTCTTCCGCATGATCCCGCCGCTTGCGATCATCCCGCTCGCCATCGTCACGATGGGGATCGGCGAGACGCCGAAGGTGTTCGTGATCTTCCTCGCCTCGTTCCTGTCGAGCGTCGTCGCCGTCTATGGCGGCGTGGTCAGCGTGGACAAGACGCTCATCAGCGCCGCCCGGGTGCTGGGCGCGGGCGACGGCACCATCTTCCTGCGCGTGGTCGTGCCGGCGTCGCTGCCCTTCATCCTGGTGGGCTTTCGCATCGGCCTCGGCTCGTCCTGGGCGACGGTGGTGGCGGCGGAGCTGATCGCGGCGCAATCCGGGCTGGGCTTCCGCATGCAGCAGGCACAGCTTTACTACGAGCTGCCGACCATCTTCGTCAGCCTGATCGCCATCGGCGTCGTCGGGCTGGCGATGGACCGGGCCATCGGGGCGGCCGACCGGCGGCTGACCTCGTGGCAGGAGCGGGCGTGACCGCCAAGGTCTCGTTCCAGGAGGTTTCCCGGGAATTCCCACTGGCGGGCGGCGGCACGTTCCTCGCGCTGGACCGGCTGCGCCTGGACATCGGCGACGGCGAGTTCGTCACCGTCGTCGGCCCGTCCGGCTGCGGCAAGTCCACCGCCATGAACATCGCCGCCGGGCTGGTGCTGCCGTCGTCCGGGCGGATGCTGGTGAACGGCGCCGCCGTGACCGGCCCGGGACCGGAGCGTGGCGTCATTTTCCAGCAGTATGCCCTGTTCCCCTGGCTTACTGTGCGGGAGAACGTCGAGTTCGGCCTGCGCGTCGCCGGCATGAAGGCCGCGCGGCGGCGGGAGGTGGCGGACCGCTTCATCGCCCTGGTCGGGCTGACCGACTTCGCCGGGGCGCTGCCGAAAACCCTGTCCGGCGGCATGAAGCAGCGCTGCGCCATCGCCCGCGCCTATGCCGTGGACCCGGCGATCCTGCTGATGGACGAACCCTTTGGCGCCCTGGACGCGCTGACCCGCGTGCAGTTGCAGGACCAGTTGCTGCAGGTCTGGAGCCAGGACCGGCGCACGGTCATGTTCATCACGCACGACGTGGACGAGGCGGTTTACCTCGCCAACCGCGTGGTGGTCATGGCCGCCCGGCCCGGCCGCCTGCTGGAGGTGGTCCCGGTCACCCTGCCATATCCGCGCACCGAGGAAATCCGCCTGTCGCCCGAGTTTGCCGCCTTGCGCAACCGGGTTTGGCGTGCGGTTTATCACCCCAACGAACAAGCTGAACGAGCAGGAGGAATGCCATGATGCGCCGCCGGACCTTGATGGGCACAGTGCTCGCCGCCGCAGCGACCCCGGCCCGGGCAGCGGGCGACCTGGTGCGCCTGGGCTACATCGCCGACTACCAGAACGCCAGCCTGCCCGCCATCGCCGCCGACCAGAAGATGTGGGAGGCCGAGGGCCTGGTGCCCGACGTCAAGGTGTTCACCAACGGACCCATCCAGATACAGGCAATGGGCGCGGGGTCCCTCGACTTCGGCGCCATCGGCCCCGGCGCGCTGTGGCTGCCGGCCAGCGGACGCACCAAGGTGGTCGCGGTGAACCTGCTGACCTTCAGCGACCGCGTGATCGCTCAGCCCGGCATCACCCGCATCGAGGACCTGCGCGGCAAGAAGGTCGGCGTGCCCCAGGGCACCTCCGGCGAGATGATCCTGCGCCTGGCGCTCGGCCGCGCCGCCATGACAGTCGCCGACATAGACGTGGTGCCGATGGACCCCAGCACGATTGTCGCGGCCTTCTCCTCCGGCCAGATCGCCGGCGCCGGGCTGTGGTATCCGCTGCTGGACGTGATCCGCCGCCGGGTGCCCGGCGTCGTCGAGCTGGCCAACGACGAGGACTTCTACCCCAAGACCTCGTTCATCAACACCTTCGTCGCCCGCAACGACACCGTGACGGACAACCCGCAGTTGGTGACGCGGTTCGTCCGCGTGCTGAAGCGGGCGATGGATTACCGGGTGGCCAACTTCGACCGTTCGGTCGAGCTGTCCGCCACCTTCCTCGGCGTGCCGCGCGACGCGGTGATGACGATCGCCAAAACGGTGAAGCTGCTGACCAGCCAGGAGCTGGTGCACCTGACGGAGGACGGCACGGTGGACGGCTGGTTCAGCAACTTCAACGAGCTGTTCCACGCCTTCGGCAAGCTGCCCAACCCGCTGCCGCCCAGCCAGTACTACGAAGGGAGGCTGTTCAGTGCCGCCTGAGACCGCCCCGCTTGATGCACCCAAGCGCCCCAACATCGTGCTCGTCATCACCGACCAGCAGCGGTTCGACACGATCGCCGCCGCCGGGTTCGACTACATGCTGACGCCGAACCTGGACCGGCTGGTGCGGGAGGGCGTGTGCTTCGACCGCATGTTCGTCACCGCGCCGTCCTGCGCGCCGTCGCGGGCCAGCCTGTTCACCGGGCTGTATCCGCACACCACCGGCGTGTTCCGCAACGACGAGCCGTGGACTCACACCTGGGTGCGGCAGTTGGCCGAGGCGGGCTACCGCACCGTCAACGTCGGCAAGATGCATACCTCGCCATTCGAGCAGTCCTTCGGCTTCCACGAGCGTCATGTCGTCGAGAACAAGGATCGGGCGAACCCGAAGCTGCCCTACTTTCTCGATAACTGGGACAAGGCGATCTGGACCCGGGGGTTCGAGAAGCCGAGCCGCATCACCTACCGGCGCCGGGACGACTACCAAACCAGCCTGGGCGCCTTCGTGTGGGACATCCCGGCCGACCTGCACTCCGACAACTTCGTGCCGGGACTGGCGTGCCATTGGATAGATACCTGGCGCGGCGCCGGGCCGTTCTTCCTGGAGGTCGGCATCCCCGGCCCGCACCCGCCCTACGACCCGACGCAGGACGCCATTAACCTGTATGCCGGGCGCGACCTGCCGATGCCGATCGGCGACCAGGCCGACTTCGACAGCCAGCCGACGCCGTTGAAGAAGCTGCGATTGCAGCACCTCACCCACGACCACGACGCGGTCGTCCACCTGGAACACCCGACGCCGGAGCAGTTGCAGCGCCAGCGCCTGCACTACTACGCCAACGTGACGATGATTGACGCCCAGGTCGGCCACATTATGGAGGCGCTGGAGCGCCGCGGCGTGCTGGACGACACTGTCATTATTTTCACCTCCGACCACGGCGACTGCCTGAACGACCACGGGCACAGCCAGAAGTGGACGATGTATGAGCAGAGCGTCCGCGTGCCGGCCATCGTCTGGGGTCCCGGCCGGGTCGCCTCGGGCCGGCGAGTGGCCGACTTGGTGTCGCTGTTCGACTTCGGTCCCACGATCCTGGAGCTTGCCGGCATCGAGGCGCCGCGCTGGATGGAGGCACGCACGCTGATGCCCTACCTGCGCGGCGACGCCGCCGACGCACGCGAGCATGTGTTCGCCGAGCACGCCCGCGACCTGA
Source organism: Acetobacteraceae bacterium (assembly GCA_036398775.1). Lineage (GTDB taxonomy): Bacteria > Pseudomonadota > Alphaproteobacteria > Acetobacterales > Acetobacteraceae > DASWOJ01. Next base: position 3,686 of record DASWOJ010000208.1, on the reverse strand, counting down.
TCCTGCACGGCACCGAGTTCATGACCATGATCCGCAGCCATGAGTGGAAGCTGGTGCATTTCGTGGACACGCCGGAGGGCCAGCTCTTCGACATGCAGGCCGACCCGCAGGAATTGCGGAACCTATGGGACGACCCGGCGCATGACGCGGCCAAGCGCGCCCTGATCGAGGAGATCCTGCGCTGGCGCATCCGCAGCGACCTGCGCACCCAGGGCTGGGCACGTGCCGTCGAGCCGCTCGCGCCCCGTTGAGGCGATGGTCCGCCTGTCCGGCGGGCTGTTCCGGATGGGCTCCGACCGGCATTACCCGGAGGAAGCGCCGGCCCGTGCCGCCACGGTCCCAGGCTTCTGGATTGACCGCGCGCCGGTGACCAACCGGGAGTTCGCGGCCTTCGTTGGGGCCACCGGCTACCGCTCGGTGGCGGAGGCGCCGCCTGACCCCCGCATTTACCCGGGCGCCGATCCGGCAGACCTTGTGCCTGGGTCCATCGTGTTCCGGCCGCACAGCCGCCCGGACGCGATGCGGTTCTGGGGGGACTGGTGGGCCTTCGTGCCTGGCGCGCACTGGCGGCGCCCTGATGGGGTGGCGCGGGAGTGCGACCCTGGCCATCCCGTCGTCCACGTCGCATACGCGGACGCCGCCGCCTATGCCGCGTGGGCCGGCAAGGCGCTGCCGACCGAGGCCGAGTGGGAGTTCGCTGCCCGTGGCGGCGAGGACCACGGCGAGTATGCCTGGGGGGACGAACTGGCGCCGGACGGCGCGCACCGGGCAAACACCTGGCAGGGCCGCTTCCCGTTCGAGAACCTGGTCGAGGACGGGTTTGCCGGCACCTCGCCGGTCGGGGCGTATCCCCCGAACGGGTTCGGCTTGGTGGACATGATCGGCAACGTCTGGGAGTGGACTGGCGACCCGTGGTCAGGCGGGAGCGGCCACCCGTGCTGCGCGTCCGCCCACGCCGCCATCGCCAGGCGCGTCATCAAGGGAGGGTCCCACCTGTGCGCCCCGAACTACTGCCGGCGCTACCGCCCGGCAGCCCGGCAGCCGCAGGCGGTGGACAGCGGGACGAGCCATCTTGGGTTCCGCTGCGTGCTGCGGGACGGCTGAATGCCGTCCTGCTGGCGCCGCCTCAACCTGGCGGTGATGCAAAACTCGAAGCTTGCAGGTTTCAGCGGCGCGAGCAGCGGGCCGGCCATACGCAGGTCAAGGTCCCTTGCTGGCCCACGCGGGCCTTATCTTGGAACCAGACCTGGATGAGCATGCCTGCAGCCCGCATGGCCCCGGGCAGGGCTGCGGTCGCGTGAGCGCCGAACCCGTCCCGAAAGACGGCTGCGCCGCAACAACGGGGAAGCAAAGGGCCAGCATGAAAGCTGGTATCGGCTCAACGGGCGTGAGTTGATGAAATCTTGTATGTCTATGGTCAGCCTGACCGGCACAACCGCGTCCTTCCTTTCTTGGATTGATTCGGCACCCGGGCCTGCGACGGTCCGGCCGAGGCTCAGCCAGATGCCCCAATGGCAGAAGGGTGCCGGGCGAGCGGCATCAAGCCAAAGCGCCTCCGGCAAACCCGGCGCGGTTCAGTTGTTGCCGGATTGGCTTTCGAGGTGGGCCTCGACCTGTTTCCAGATGGAGACTTCATCGGTCACCAGCCATTCACGCTGGACCCGGCCAGCCACGATTTCGGCGTGGCTGAAGCCCATGATGTAGATCGGGGCGCCGGTTGGCTCGCCGAAGTGCCCGAAGCCGGCATGGGTGCCCCGGAGTGACCAGCGCAGAGCGACACGCGTTGCCTGGCCGCCGCCCGTGTTGACGATGGCGCTTTGAACCGAGAACTCGGCGTCCGGGAACGAGGCGAGATAGCCGAGCACGAAGCGGTCAATGTCCACGTGGCCGTGGTAGCGTCCGCCGCCAGGTGCGGCGAGGTCGGCGCCGTGGAAGTATAGGTCCCGGATCGCGGACGGGTCCTTTGCGCCCCAGATGCGGCGGTATCCCTCGGTGTAGAGCTCGATGTCCGGCCCGGCTTGCACCTCGGGCCGGTAGAGGCCGGGCCTGTCGTGCTCCGGAAGGAAGAAGGCGACGGCGCCGGTGCGGCGCAGGTCTTGCGCGACCATCTGCCGGGCCAGGGCGCGCGGCTCGATCCCCAGGCAGGCGGCAAACGCCGCCTGGTCGCGCGCCAGCCATTCTTCCGTCACCACCCCGTCCACCACCCAGCAGTCGGCGATGATGCGGGACCGGACGATGCGCCCGGTTGCCGGGCCATAGGCGCTGTCGCCGGTGTGGCGCATGACCGAGACCAGGCGGTGCGAGGACAGGAAGGCGCCGTCGTCATAGCCAGCCCAGATCACGTCCTCCCCCACCAGTTGGCGGTCGGGGAAGCTGTGCAGGGTTTGCAGAGTCTGCGAGGTGACGCCGGTGTTGTCGGTCGTGAAGCCGGTGGGCGCCCGCAGCAGGATGTTGGGGGCATACAGATGGTCCAGCTTGCCGCCGATGCCGCGGTCCTCCCAGATTTCCCGGGTGATGCCGTAGATGAAGCTGGGAACGTCGGGGTAGCCGGGGGTCTTGGGGGTCATCAGTGCTTCCATAGTACGGCGGAGGCGCGGCGGGCGCCCTCGGTCAGGGCGGCAAGCTTCATCCAAACGATGTCCGGGTCCACGACGCCGAACCCGGCGAAGGTCGAGAAGCCGCAATCCGACCCGCCGATCACCCGGTCGCGCCCGACCAGCCCGGCGTAGTTCAGCAGGCGCTGGGCCACCAGGTCGGGGTGCTCGACGTAGTTGGTGCTGCTGTCGAGCACGCCGGGGATGATGCGCTTGTCTTCCGGCAGATGGATGTCCTCGAACACGCGCCATTCGTGGGCGTGGCGGGGGTTGGCGCCCTCGAACGACAGGAAGCCGGCGTGGATGCCCAGCACCGTCGGCAGCAGCCGGGCGATGGGCACGTCCAGGGTGTGCGGCCCCTCGTAGTTGCCCCAGCACAAGTGCAGCCGCACGCGGTCGGGCGGGATGCCGGCCAGGGCGGCATTCAGGGCGGCGACGTGGGCGCCGATGCGGTGGACGAACTCGTCCTCCGTCAGGTGGGCGTACATGGTCTGGCGGCCCAGGGCCAGGTCGGGGCTGTCCACCTGCAGGATCAGCCCGGCGTCCACGATGCCGCGGAACTCCGCCGCCATCGCCTCGGACAGTGCGCCCAGGTAGGCGTCGTCGTCGCGGTAATGCTTGTTGGGCTGGAACAGGCTGATGACGCCGGGGGCGGCGGCATTCATGAAGCCCTCGGCATAGCCGCTGGCGGACAGCGCCGCCTGGAAGCGGGCGATGTCGGCTTGCAGTGGTTCCAGGGTGCGGACGGTGATCTCGCCGGTGCAGCAGGGCCGCTTGTAGCTGGGGGTGCCGCCGGACCCGGCCAGGCGCTTGGCATAGCTCGGGACCAGCAGCAGGTCGGCGGGGACGCGCCGCTCGCTGTCGCCGGAGAAGCCGGTCAGGCGTTCGCCGATGTAGGTGGCGTAGCTGATCTTGCTCATCTCGCCGTCGCTGGGGATGTCCTCCCCGACAGCACGCTGCCTTGCCACGACGTCGCGGACGGCCTCGGCGGTGGCGTCGGCGAAGGCTTGGGGGTCCACGGGCTCGTCGGCTTCGCGGGCGAACAGCATGTCGGACACGTTCTTGGGGCGCGGCAGGCTGCCGACGTGGGTG
>DASWOJ010000207.1:0-27341 GCA_036398775.1 Acetobacteraceae bacterium | reverse complement strand
CCGGGCGGGCAGGCCGAATACGTCCGCGTGCCTTACGCCGATGTCGGCCCGATCAAGGTCCCTGCAGGGCTATCCGACGAGCAGGTGCTGTTCCTGTCGGACATATTCCCGACCGCGTTCATGGCCGCGGACCACTGCGAGATCAAGCCGGAGGACACGATAGCCATTTGGGGCTGCGGTCCCGTGGGGCTGCTGGCGATCAAGTGCTGCCTGATGCTGGGGGCTAAGCGGGTCATCTCGATTGACACGGTGCCGGAGCGGCTGGCCCTTGCGCGCCAGGCCGGGGCCGAAACGCTGGACTACGCCGAGGGCGACCTGCAGGCCAAGATTGCCGAGATGACCGGCGGTCAAGGTCCGGACGCGGTGATCGAGGCGGTAGGCATGGAGAGCCACGGCGCCACCACCGCCCAGAGCATCGTGTCCAGCGTGATGGCCCACACCGTCAGCTTTGAACGGCCGTTCGCGCTCAACCAAGCCATTCTCGCCTGCCGGCCCGGCGGCATCGTGTCCATGCCTGGCGTGTATGCCGGCCAGGTCGGGCCAATCGCCTTGGGCGGCCTGATGCAGAAGGGCCTGACGCTGAAGACCGGGCAGACCCACGTTCAGCGTTACCTGGCACCGCTATTGGAGCGGATCGAGAAGGGCGAGATTGATCCGTCCTTCATCATCACCCACCGTGCGGTGGGGCTGGATGACGGGCCGGATTTGTATAAGACCTTCCGCGACAAAAAGGACGATTGCATCAAGGTGGTGTTGCGCCCGAACGGCTAGCGTCGCAGGACTTTGCGCTCCAGCAGTCGTGAGGCTGCGGGTGGCGCCTGGAGGCTTTTACCAGACTCCGGCTGATGGAAGGCCGGAAGCGGCCCTGTGGTATGGACACGGAAACGCACCACGGTGACGATGGCCCGGCTGTCGCCGCGTCCAGAGTCCTCGGGTGTAGATGCGGCTAATTTTGGCGATCCCCCTTTGCGCGGGACAACCGCACCGAGGTGTCGGGAGCATTCATGTGCTTCGCCAAATCCTCGGCCGTCATCCCGCGCAAGTCGCGCCGCGCCGGGTCCGCCCCGTGGTCCAGCAGCAACTCCACAATTTCCAGTCGGTTGAACATAGCCGCCGTCATCAGCGGAGTGCGGCCGTCACCGCCGTGGCCGTCCACCGCCGCGCCGCCGTCGAGCAGGGCGCGCACCACGTCGGCGTCGCCCTTGAAGCAGGCGCCGGCAATCGGCGTCTGGCCGCGGTCGTTGGCAAGGCTGGGATCGGCACCCGCCGCTAGCAGCCGGCGCACGGCATCCGCATGGCCATGATAGCTTGCCAGCATCACCAGCGTGTCACCCTTGTCGTTCCGCAGGTTGGGCGGCAGGCCCATCGCCAGCACCTGCGCCAACTCCTCCGCCTGCCCGCTCCGGGCGTAGTCGAACATCCGGGCCGCGAAGGCGATGGTGTCCTCGTCGAAGATTGGCGGCTTCTCACCGTCAGCTTGCTTTCCGTTCTTGCCGTTCCGCATCGCTTGCTCTTGGGACATTAAGGGCTGGCGGGTGGGCCGCAGCCAACGATCTCATGACAGTGAGGCCGGGACTACCTATATCGCGGATTACCCGGTGCTGCCAGGCATTCGCTGGCCAACCCGTCCGTTGCCGGATCAGCCCGTCAAGCCCCGCATTGCCAAGGAGGCGTCCCTTTGTCCCGCACCTCAACCAACCTGATGTGGGCTGATGCTCTCGCCGCCGTGGCGCGCGCTGACCGGCTGCACCGTGAGTTCTTCCGCCCGGCTTCTGCCGGATGGGAGCCGCCGGTGGACCTGCTGGAAACCAGGGAGGAACTGATCCTTGTTGCAGCCCTGCCCGGCGTCCGTTCGGCCGACGTTGACCTTGTAGTCTCGCGGGGCGAGCTTGCCATCGTCGGCACCCGGCGCATGCCGGCGACCTATGGGCCGATCCGAATACACCGCATGGAGCTGCCGCACGGCCAGTTCGAACGGCGGGTCGTCCTGCCACCGGGCTCGTATGAACTGGTGCGCAGCGACCTGGCCGACGGCTGCCTGACGGTCGTACTACGGAAGGTCACATGATGGACGCGCCAGTTCCTGCCCAAACGGATACCGTACTGCCCGATGATGCCCTGATCCTCGTGGCCACACGGGAAGTGGTGTTGTTCCCCGGGGCTGTCGTGCCGCTTGCTGTGACGCGCCCCGCTACGGTTGAAGCGCTGCAGGCGGCAGCCCGCAAAAGCCAGCATATCGTCGTGGTTCTGCAACGCGACGCCTCGATGGAGGCGCCTGCCGTTGCCGACCTGCACGGCATCGGCACCGAGGCCCGCCTGCTCCGCTACCTCACCACCCCGGACGGCACGCACCATGCCATTATCCAGGGCACCGGACGCGCCCGGGTCATCTCGGCCGTCGAGGGCCTGTCCTATCCGGCAGTGCGGGTGGAACGCATTGCAGAGCCGGAGGCGGACGGGGCGGAGATTGCCGCCCGCGCCCACCAGCTGCGGGAACGCGCCCTGGAAACCGTCCGCCTGCTGGACCAAGCGCCGGCGGACCTGGCCGCGACGATCCAGAACGTGGAGCCGCCGGGCCTGCTGGCCGACCTGGTTGCGGGCCTCTTGGACCTGACGCCGGAGGAGAAGCAGGAGATACTCGACACCGTGGACCTGCGCGCGCGCCTCGACCGGGTGCTGTGGCGCCTGGCCTACCGCCTGGAGGTGCTGCGCTTGTCCGCGGACATCGGCAAGCGCACGCAGGAAACGATGGCTGGGCGCCAACGCGAGTTCATGCTGCGCGAGCAGTTGAAGGCGATCCAGAAGGAGCTGGGCGACGACGACGGCGGCGCCCCGGAGCTGGAAACACTCAAACAGGCCCTGGCTGAGGCCGGCCTTCCGGACGACGTGGAGCGCCAGGCCAACCGCGAGCTGCGCCGGCTGGAGCGCATGCCGGAGGCCAGTCCCGAGGTCGGCATGGTGCGGACCTACCTGGAATGGCTGTCGGAGCTGCCTTGGAAACTTGGCGACACTCCGCCGATTGATGTTGCCGCGGCCCGCAAGGTGCTGGACGACGAGCATTTCGGGCTGCAGAAGATCAAGCGCCGCATCGTCGAGTTCCTGGCGGTGCGTAAGCTGAACCCCGGCGGCAAGGGTCCGATCCTGTGCTTCGTTGGCCCGCCCGGCGTCGGCAAGACCAGCCTGGGCCAGAGCATCGCCCATGCGGTCGGCCAGCCCTTCGTGCGGGTCAGCCTCGGCGGCGTGCATGACGAGAGCGAGATACGCGGGCACCGCCGCACCTATGTCGGGGCGCTGCCGGGCAACATCATCCAGGCACTGCGCCGGGCGGGGTCGCGCGGCTGCGTGATGATGCTGGACGAGATGGACAAGCTTGGCGCCGGCGGCTTCCAGGGCGATCCGGCGTCCGCGATGCTGGAGGTGCTGGACCCCGAGCAGAACAGCACGTTCCGCGATACCTACCTGGCGGTGCCGTTCGACCTCAGCCGGGTGCTGTTCATCGCCACTGCCAACCAGCTCGACACCATCCCCGGCCCGCTGCGGGACCGGATGGAGATCGTGCAGTTGTCGGGCTACACGGCCGAGGAGAAGCTGACGATTGCCAAGACCTACCTCGTGCCGCGGCAGATCTCCGCGAACGGGCTGGCCGAGGGGCAGGCGGAAATGTCGGACGAAGCGCTGTCCGCCATCATCGGCGGCTATACCCGCGAAGCCGGGGTGCGGAACCTGGAGCGCGAGATCGGCGCCGTGTTCCGGTCCGCGGCCGTGCGGGTTGCGGAAGGCGGGGTGTCGGAGCCGATACGCATTGGGCCGGACGATCTGACCGGCATACTTGGTGCCAGCCGCTTCGAGGCGGAGGCGGCCGGGCGCGCGGCGGTGCCGGGCGTTGCAACGGGGCTGGCCTGGACTCCCGTGGGGGGCGACATCCTGTTCATCGAGAGTGCTGCCATGCCTGGCTCGGGCCGGCTGATCCTAACGGGACAGCTCGGCGAGGTCATGCGTGAAAGCGCCCAAGCCGCGCTGACCCTGCTGAAGTCGCGCGCCGGGCCGCTCGGGGTTCCTGCTGGGGCATTCGACCGTGACATCCACGTCCACGTGCCGGCCGGCGCCATCCCGAAGGATGGCCCATCGGCGGGGGTGGCGATGTTCATGTCGCTGACGTCGCTGCTGCTGAACCGGGCCATTGACCCGGCGTTGGCGATGACCGGCGAGATCAGCCTGCGCGGCCTGGTGCTGCCGGTGGGCGGCATACGCGAGAAGGTGGTCGCGGCGGCGCGGGCCGGGATCACGACGGTGATGCTGCCGGCGCGCAACCGCCGGGACTGGGACGACATCCCGCCCAGCGCCCGCGACGCCCTGAAGTTCGTATGGCTGGAAACCGTGGACGACGCGCTTGCGGCGGCGCTGCCGGAAGGGGCAGGCGACATGGCGGTCAGGCACGGGCCTGAACAGGCCGCCTGAAAGGGCGTGCAGCCGGGCTGGCGGGTTCGTCGAGTTCCCCTGGGACCGGTTGTGACTGGGACACCGGTCCACGCCCTCGCCTTCGGCAGCGCCGTAGGGAACGGCGGATGTGCGCCTTGTGGGCCAAGCCAGGAACCCGTGCGGCCAGCCGCCGGCAGGGCCAGTGCGGCGAGCGTCACCTTGCACTTGTCATGGATCAGCTCGGACTGCCGGGAGTTGGTGAAGCTGCTTATGGCGAACTCGGCGCCGCGGCAAATGGATTGCGGCGGCACCGACCCGTAGGCGAGCGCCGAGCCAGCGTTGACGATGGATCCCTGGTTGTGCGGGCGCACGGCTTTTGGCGCTTCGTGCCGCCATGGCGTGGATAGCCTGCCCAGCGAGGCACTCAGCCCGTGACCTGACTGAACATGATCCGGCAACGGATTGCCGTCCGTATCAAATTTAAGATGACGAAAGGTATGCGTGCCATGCTGCCCCGGATTTGATGCTCGATTGCGTTCGCCATCCCGGGCGGCCGCGGGCACCGGTAAAGGGGATCACATTGAGAGTTTTCGACAACTTGCGACTTGGCAGGAAGCTGGCGTTGATCGTCGTCGTGATGGCAGTGGTGCTGGGTAGCGCCGGTTTCCTGCTGGCTGGCGTCGTGCACCGTGAGATGGTCGCGAGCCGGGTCGAGGAGCTGCGGGCGCTGGCGGATACGGCGGTCTCGGTCGCGGCAAGCCTGAAAAACCAGGCTGATGCCGGTGAGATCAGTCAGGAACAGGCGCTCGACGCCTTTGCGCGCCAGACGCGTTCCATGGTGTACGATGGCGGACAGGGTTACATCTTTGCCTACCGGATGGATGGCACGGCTGTTGCGCTGCCCGATCCGAAGCAGATCGGCACCAACCGGCTGGATACCCTGGTAAACGGCCGCAAGGTCATCCGTGAGATACGCGACGCCGTGCAGGCCGGCGGGACTGCCGTGGTCAGTTACGATTTCCCGCGTCCCGGGCAACCCGGTGCCGCGCCGAAGATTTCCTATGCCGCCGCGTTCCCGGCATGGGACATGTTCATCGGAACCGGAGCATATGTGGATGACCTGGACGCACGTCTGCAGCCCGTCCTGATGAAGCTGGCCGGCGGCGCGGCGGCGTTGATCGCAGTGGCTGGCGGCCTGACGCTGCTCATCGCGCGGCGCATCACCAAGCCGCTCGGCCGGTTGGAGGCCCGGATGAAGACCATGGCCGCGGGCGACCTGGATGACGCGGTGTCCGGCGTGGACCGCAAGGACGAGGTTGGCGCCATGGCTCGGGCAGTCCAGGTGTTCCGGGAAGAAGCCTTGCAGGCCCGGGCAATGGCGCGGGACCAGGCGGAAGCGCAGGCACGCCGCGCGGCAGACGATGAGCGGGTACGGAGCGGCGCCGAACGGACGGCGGCAGCCGGCGCGGCGGCCCTCGTCGTAGGGTCCATCGGCATGGGACTTGAGCGGCTGGCGTCTGGCGACCTGACCTATCGCCTGGAGGCCACTCTGCCCGAGGCATACGAACCGCTCCGCTCCGACCTGAACGCAGCCATGAACAGCCTGCAGGTGCTGGTTCGAGGCATCGCCGGGAGTGCGGACACCCTGCGGACCGGCACGGGCGAAGTTGCCCAGGCCACGGATGACATGTCGCGCCGCACGGAGCAGCAGGCGGCGACCCTGGAGCAGACGGCTGCCGCGCTTGCGGAGATCACCGATCAGGTCAAGCGCACTGCCCAGGGTGCGACGCAGGCCCAGGACGTGGTGTCCCGGACCCGTAACGACGCCCGGCAGTCGAGTGAGATTGTGGAAAAAGCTGTGGCGGCCATGGCGGAAATCGAGATGTCTTCCCAACAGATCAGCCAGATCATCGGCGTGATTGATGAGATCGCGTTCCAGACGAACCTCCTGGCCCTGAACGCGGGGGTGGAGGCCGCGCGAGCCGGGGATGCCGGGCGAGGCTTTGCCGTGGTCGCGTCGGAAGTCCGCGCCCTGGCGCAACGCTCGGCTGGTGCAGCGAAGGAGATCAAGACGCTCATCTCAGCCTCGACGCGGCAGGTTGGCTCGGGCGTGAAGCTCGTAGGCGAAACCGGCCAGGCGCTCGCGCGCATCACGGCCCAGGTGGACGAGGTGGATGCCGCTGTCGGCGAGATCGCAGGTTCGGCGCGGGAGCAGGCGACGGGACTGGCGGAGGTCAATGCGGCGGTCAGCAGGATGGACCAGGTCACGCAGCAGAACGCGGCCATGGTGGAGCAAAGCACCGCCGCGGCGCGCTCGCTTGCAGCGGAAACCGAGGAGCTGGCTGACATGGCCGGCCGTTTCAGGCTTGGCCCGGATGTCGGCGCCGTCACTGCGAGCATCGAGCCGGAGCGCCGCCTGGTCCCTGCGGTTCCGGCAACGGCGCAGCGTCCCGCGAAGGTGGCACCTGCAAAACTGCCTGCAAAACTCCGGGTGGTGAGCAGGAGTGCCGAGGGGGCCACCCGTCTGCCGCTTGTCCCGGCAGCGGCAACGCAGGGATGGCAGGAGTTTTGAGGCGTGACCGCCCCGGCCGGAATCGGGCTGGGGCGGCGACAAACGATGGACGTGGCGGACGACTGGCTGACCGGTGCGGCGGTCGTCGGGCCGGCAGCGAAGCGAGGCCAGCCGGCAGCGATCCCACGCCATGCGATGCCGTATCGAAGTGGCAGAGGGTGGAGCGGCGCTGCACCCGGTAGCTGTGGCTTTTTGCTGGCAGCCTAGACCGCACCGTCGCAGGCGGCTCGCGATGGGGCTGCAAGAGCGGCCGGAGCGTATGAGGATTGGTGTCAGGTCAGCTTGGAAGGGGCATCTACGGCTCGTGACCTGGGCTCGCTGGATGGGAGCGGGCCGCAAAACAGCTTTCGCGCAGACCGCTCCCCCGATGCCGACACGAACGCCGGGCGCCTGGGCCTCAGCCGGTATAGGCGATGTTCAAGTAGTCCTGTCCGCCGATGTTCCCGATCGTGCTGGTCAGATTTGAGGCAACGTCGCCAACGCTCAGGCCGGCGAGGGTCGCAGACTCGTTGATACCCGTGCCAGGGCCAGAAAGTTCGGAATGAATGGTTGCACCCTTGTAGCCTTCGGCCCCTTCGGATGCGGTCCACGGCATGGTGCTGACGCCGGGCACGAAGCCCCAGATCGTCAGGTTATCGCCGTGATGGAAGTTAACGACCGTGCTCCAAGTCGTGCGCCCGCCCCGGCCATCTACGAAGAAAGTGTCCACGCCATTGTCGCTGCCGGGGGCGCCGACCAGAAAGTTGGAGCCACCCCCGCCGTCAAGGACGTTGGTGCCCGCCATTACGGTAAGGGCGTCATCGCCGGGGCCGCCATGCAGGAGGACGTCAGGCACGTTGGACGCTATGGCGACGCCATCCGGGTTGGACCAGATGAACTGTTGCCGCAGCGACGCGACTGGGCCGGAATAGGTTTCCCCGGCGGCGCCCTCGGACGTCTCGACAGTGGTGTCGGTGATTGAAAAGGCGGCCGTTGGGCCCGGGGGCGGCGGGGTGGCGGGACTTGATGCGCTGCCGACGGTCACTGCCTGCATCCCATTGCTGAGAAGCGTAAGGCTGACAGCCGACGGTATGCTGCCCCGGTATGATGCGCCGTCCAGAAACAGGTTGCGGTCCATTGCAGGCGATCCGCCCCAGGCATCATTGAGAAAGTTCAAGGAGACCTGGTGCGGTCCCGCTCCAAAGGCGCCCTGAACCTGGTAAACCTGATCCAGTCCAGACCCATGAGGGACCGTGGCGGTTTGGATGCCGCCGATCTGCACTCCGTCCACCGCCACCGTGAACTGGGCGTCGCCCAGCCATGCGTCCTCGGCCACCAGCAGCGTCACGGTGTCCGGACCCGATCCGACGGCAATATTCGGCATGGCTGCCTGAACGGTCGTGAGATCGCCCTGCACGAAGAAGAAGTACTCTGCGCCGCCCTTGTACTCATTCAACTGCGCGCCTGGGACAGGCGAGCCGTCGAGCGTCGCGCTGTTCAGGAACAGGTTTCGGTCGCCGCCGGGACCGCCGCCGAAGTTGTTCAGGAAGTTCAAGCCGACGCCATGACGACCGGTGCTGAAATCAGACATCATATGGAAGGTCTGGACCGCCCCGGCCGAATGGGACGCCGACGTGGACAGCACGCCACCGAGTTGGGTGCCGTCAATCGTCACGATGAACTGCGCATCTCCCTCATATGCATCCTCGCTGATTACGAGTGCGAGGTCATGCGGCCCCTGTCCGACGATCTGATCGCCGGTTGGCGCGGGTATAGGGTCGGGCGGAGCTGTCAGCGGAGCGGGCGGCAGGTCAACGCCGCCCAACGCTGCGTCGCCATTCGCGTCCGTTGCGCCATAGAAGTTGTAGCCTCGCCCGTCGGGAGACGAGATAGCCTGCTGCACGACTGCCGGGTTCGCGCCGTCCTTGGAATAGGCGCGGATGCAGTCAATCAGCATGTCGGCAGACTCTCCGACGGGCGCACCGACCCAGTGGCCGCCCACGGCGAGGTTTGCCAGCAGGTACATCGGCTGGTCGAAGCCCGCTGGCGTGGCGACCGTTTGGCATGCGACGCCGTCAAAGTAGAACGTCATCGTATCCCGCTCCCAATCCACGCCGAACGTGTTGAACTGGGTGTAGAGGTTGGCGCCGTTCGTGTCGTTCCATTGCCCCCCTCCGCCGCCTGCCGCGACCTGGCCATTGTGGAAGGAGTATGCCCCGCCGTCGCCGCCCGGCCCCGGCCCACCGAACGCTTCCAGAGGATCAAGCTCCGGCGGCCAGACGTGCTGCTGCGGCAGCATCCAGAAGGCAGGCCACATACCGGTTCCCTGGGGCAGTTCGGCACGCATCTCGAAATACCCGTAGCACTGCGAGAACGAGTGATTGGTCGTGATGACGCCGGAGGTGTAGGGCGCGCCGTAGGTCTGCGAAATGTCCAGGGAGGGCGCAGCATGGATATCGAGGCAGCCGTTCGCGGCTGAGAACGGATTGATGCCGACGGTTGGGTCCGAGTACATCTCCACTTCATCGTTCAGCTTGCGCTCCCCATAGGACAGCGTCGTGTCCCAGGTGCCGCCATGACTGCGGTCGCCAGGGTTGGACGGACCATTCGAGCTGAATGTGCCGAACTCGTCATCGAAGGTCAGCTTGAACCCTGTGAGATCAAGGGTGCTCTGGGATGCCATGCGGGTCCGCCTGCGTGGATGCTGAGGCTGCACTGGCGGGCACGCAGTTGTCCGGAGTCTGGACGTCCGCACCCACGTCGGCAACCGATCAAAGCTTTTTAGGGCATCGTTATTTCACAGAGGTTAACCCGTCCTGGCCGGGACGCGGCATGACGAGACGCAGCGGGCGGACGGGACGATCCGCCGGGCGGTCCCGAACCGGCGCACGGCTATGCCGTCGAAGCAGCCGGAGCACTGGCCGTGGGCCAGCAAAAGCAACCGGGCATGTCTCGGCAGCCGCCAATGACGATGGCCGGCTATCCTAGATGGTTCAGGCAGCACTGCTGCGTTGCACAACCATGAATAGAAATATCTAAGTTAAAATGCACTTTATGCGAGTAGAACGGAATAAACCTGCATGATAAGCATCAAAGATCAGCAGTGTGCCTGCCGCTTCCCTACTTTGCTTGCCAAGGGTAGAAACGATGACCGTCAGGCAACACTGGCGATTGCTGATGGGTGATTTCGACGTGAGATGGCGGGACTGCTGGGTGAGCCTCTGCCAAGGGCGCGGGATCGGTCACAGCGATGCCTGACTTCAAAGTATTGGTCAGAACATATGCGGACAAGCCGGGATGATGCGCCCATGACTGATGGTCTGACATGCCGCATCTTCATAGGCCGGAGGCAGGTCGCCGCGGCCGCACCGACGGTGGAAGCCCTGCGACGAAAATACGGACTGGACGCCGACATGACCACCGACATGGGATGGTTCGTGTCGCGGACGGTGCTGTGGGGCAACAGCCCCATTGTGGTGTTGGTGGATCAGGGCACGAAGCCAGCCGCTGCCGTGCTGCTGTATCAGCGCCGTTTCTGTGGAATCTCAACCGGCGTGATCAAGGGCGGCAACGGGTCGGGCGACGGCGTGGTCGTTGCACCGATGCCGTTGCGGGCCGCAGCGATACAGGCGGCTCTTGCCAGGGTCCTGTCGTTGCCGCTGACCCATACCGTCCTTGTTGCCGTGCGTGGAGTGGACGTTCAAGCGGCGTCGGTCCGGCCGCAGGTTGAGCTGGATGCCCAGTGGCGCGCACGGGAGGTCGAGACCAACCTTTCGCTGCAGGGAGGATTTGAGGGCTTCCTGTCGCGGCTGCGCACCCGCAGCCGCAGGAATTACCGGTACTTCCGACGCCGGGCCGAAAGCGAGCTTGGCGTCGTATTCGTGTCCAGCCTGACGAACGCGGAAGCGGCCCAGGCGGTCAAGGAGCTGCACGGCGTGTCCATGTTCCCAGTGCCGCGGGTACGCGCCATGCAGTTTCAAGCGGCGATCCAGGAAACGCCGGACTCCTTTGCCATGGGGGTCCGCGACCGGTCGGGGCGATGGCTGAGCTACATCGCAGGCTGGCGGCGTGCCGACGCTACCTTTGTCGAGTGGCAGCTCAACCATCATGAGTTTGCGGCGGCGTCGCTTTCCACGGTGATGCGGACTTACCTGCTGGAACATGAGGCGCTTGCAGGCGTGCGCGAAATCATATTCGTCGGCGGCACTTCGGCGGCGCTGGCGCGCTACTGCAAGCCGGACCGCTGCTTCGACATCGTGGCGATCCGGCGAGGGTTCCGAGGATTAGTTGTCAAAAAGCTTGTGACCAGGCTTCGGCCTCACAGCAGGCTTGCGTTGCAGATACGCGGGGTTCCGCTCCAACCGCAGGCCGCGAGTTCTGAAATAGAGGAGTTCGCGTAGGGCTGACGAGTGAGGAGACGCTGATTGGCCCGCCGGTGCCACGGGATCCCGTGGCAGGCAGCGCGTAGCCAACTGCCGTTCTCGGTCAAGAACTGCCTTGCAAACCCGCGGTTCCAGCGTGTCGCCTGAAGCCGGTCAGCACGCCTGGCTCGCCCTACGTAATTTGGCTGCAATTCAAGCCGGCTGGCTACAGCGGCCTGGACGAGAGAGGCCGTGGCCGGCGCAGAACCGGAGATGCCGAGTCCGCTTGTGCAAATCGAGTCGCGGCAGCCCGCTGCCCCGGCACGCGTAATTGCGACGGGAAGCGCTGGGCGAGCACGCCTGCTGGCTGTGGAGCGCCAGCGAGCGCATGCAGCCTCTCCCGGGCATTGTGGGCGGCAGCGTCTGCGGCCACGCGCCGGGCGAACTCGGGGGTGTATATCCCATATGGGTCAATCATTTGCTGTTGGGACACCGCTGCCGTCCGTATCCCAACCATCCCGCCGTAGGCAGCCGCCAGCGGCCAAGCCTGCATGACGCGGCGGCCATATTCGTCCGCCAGGTCCGGCGTGCGGGAATGGTAGGCGCCAACAGCGGCTGGCCAGGTTCCAAACTCCGCCTGCAACCGGCCCAGGAACTGAGCGGCGTAGAGTACATTGACGGCGGGATCGAATGCCTGCTGCAAAGAGGCGAACGCGCCGGGATGATGCATCAGGTTGACCTGCATGCATCCGACATCAATGGATTGTATTCCGGAAGAGCGGAACGTTTGCACCGCGGCAGCCGCCTCCTCCGCAGTGGCATAGTAGTAGCCGGTGCCGGCGACGTTGATGGTCCAGGGCCAGGCAACCAGCCGCCCGCTCGGCAGCACGCGGCCGCTTTCGGTGCGGGCGATGGCAGAAAGCAGCGCGGGCGGCAGCCGAACGGTATGCTCAACTCCCTGGATGGCTGCCTGGCACGCCGCTTCGTCGCCCGCGGGCGGTAGAGCCGCAGCATGCACGGCCAAGGGTGTGAGAAGGAGGAGTGCGATTGCTGCGCGCATGACGTCAGGCCACCCGCAATAGCGTGTCGGCCAGCGACGCGTCCAAGACCGGCCGGGCCGGCGCTGCGCCGCGGTGGATGCAGGTGAGGAGCCTGCCTGCACCGGTCCGCTGGGAATCATAAGCCGTAGGCTGTGCCGGGCCGGCAATGTGGACCGCGTGGACCGGATCATATGGCATGGGGGGATTGCAAAACGCTTCGACCACATCGTTGCACATTGGCACTCTCCTTGTCGCATACCTTGTTGCAGCCGAGACCCAACAAGCCCGACGTTTCCACGCCCGGGCCACCTGGTATGCTCCCGCAGATGACGTGCTTGAGCGCGAACTGGTCATGCGGCGCCAACACCTCGACCCGTCCCAGGGCAGCGGCAGGGCGCCCAACCCAAGGTTCCCAGGGCGGCATACCGGAACGTGCGGTGGAAACCTGGCCAATTTATGACGCCAACGGAGCACATGGGCTGCCGCTGCGATGCCGTGACCGATGAGCATGCGCTTTGGCTATCCAACCAAACGGTCGTTTCGGCAACCTCGCCTCCGCCCATCCACAAATCCCCATGCCGGACGCAAGCGCCCCGGAGGGCAGAATGTTCCGGTCTAGCAGCATCCCGCAAGCGAGCATCCGGGTCAATTCAGCCGCGAACCTGATATGCCGGCGACGGATGCTGGACGGTCGCCTTGCCGGGCCGTTCCATCCGCAGGCTCCACCCAAGCCGGGTTTCCGCTGGGCGCCGACAGTTGCAGGACGCTTGTGCGGGTGTGCTCCGCTGCCAAACGCCCGGCGGCATAGGCGCCGGGGGCAGGCGAAGCACCGTTGGCCCCCGGTATTTTGATGCCGGGCATGGTTTGCCTTGGAACGGCCGGACGCAGGGTTGTATTGCCGCTGCATTGCAGCGGACGCTGACTGCCATAGTCACCCGGGCATTGTCCCACGTTTCCACTGGACCCTATGTCACGAGCGAAGCATCCCGGCGAAGGCAGCTCAAAACTCAAGGATGCGCTCCGGCCTAAGCCGGCCACGGGCGATGTCGGCCACGGCGCGGGCGTTGCCCAGGAGCCTGCCGTGCCGGTCAATCCAGGGTTCTGGCCGGATCGAATGCACCAGGTTCGCTACCACGTTGCGCCCTATGCTGCGGACGGCACGCCCCAAGGTATAGCTTCCTTTCTGGAACAGGTAGATCGGGTTTGCGACCTGCGAGTAGCCCAGCCGACGGCCCGAGGTGCGTCCTTGCTTGACTCCGAGGTGAACGCCGCGTGCCCCGCGCAGCTTGACCATGCGCCCGTGCCGGCCCAGCCGGTGGGTGAAGTCCATGTCTTCCGACCAGGCATATAGCGGCAGACGTTCGTCGAACCGAATGCCATGCGCTTGGGCGACGTCGTGCCGGATTGCCATGTTGCACCCGTAACCGTGCGGCGCCGGCATGACCCCATGACGCAGCGGCATGCGTCCGTCCGCATCCATCATTGCTTGCGCTTCGGCAAAACTTAGACCTGGACCCTTGCTGCCGTCGGCGATCAGGTCGCCTGTAGTCACCACAATCCCAGGGTCAGACTGCATGGCCTGCAAGGTGGCTTCGACATACCGCGGCGCCATCAGGAAGTCGTCGTCTACGAAGAGGATGGCGCTGCTCGCGCCGAGCTTGTCAAGAATCAGGTTTCGTTGGGCCGGCAGTCCCGGTGGCGACATGATGAAGTCTGTGTCGTGACTGTCCAGACCGGCAATGTCTTCCGGCGCTGTGTAGCAGACCAGGACACGGCTAGGACGCATCGTTTGCACCGCGATTCTGCCAAGGGTCTCGCGAAGGAAGGCAGGACGGCCGATCGTAGCGATGCCTATGACGATTTCGGTTGGCGCAGCCACGGCGCCATGTTGGCCAATACCTGGCATTGGTGCCGTCCTGAGCATGTTATTGTTCTCTAGCAGTCGTCTGTGCGGTGCAGCAACATACCGCCGGTGCATCCGCTGAATTGTGAACGCAGACGCGGCGCTACGGTGGACGACTTATCACTAAGACGTGACAAAGCTCGCAATAAGCAACCAGTCCGGGCATCTTTGCGCTTGCTGCAATGCACAAACCGAACGCGTCTCCTTGACGCTGTTTGGCCAGGCCGAACACTGCGGGACTGCTTTATGGATCAGGATGCTTTACTCATATCCGCCGCCGGGCCGACGTTACGAACCGTGCGGGCTTCTCACGTATGGCGGCTGCGGTTTCCGCTGGCACGGCGGGGCTGTGGATCGCCAGATGTTCAGGCTGTAGCGGGACGCGTCATGTGCGCCGTTGGGCTGCCCCTCAGCTTGCATTTACAAGCAGCAAGGGTGGCGGACGTCGTCGGGTGCACGCTTCAAGTAGGCAGACGCCCGGCGTCAGATCGCCGGATCCACCCTGGGGCATGAGCGCGTCTTCGCCGTCCTGCTCCCATCTGACCTTGGAGGTTCGCGAGTTCAGCTTCTTCGGGGGCACCCTAGGCGGGACGGCTGAGATCGTTGGATCGGCTGCAACTGGCTTCTTGGGTTATCGTGATAGGGCGGGACATATGCGGCCTGCAAGCTGCCGTGCCGGCTGTCAAATGGCCTCGGTGCGCGGCAGGACGATTGGATTAGACATGCCGGTGCAGTCTCGCAGACTCCCAAGCATGCCGCGTCACTGGGTGCCAGGCGCAGGACGGGACGGCATCCGGCAAGGCTCCCACGTTGACGGCGTGAGCGGCCGGATTGGAGTTCGGTCGCGGCACAGCCTTATGCGGCATAGGCAACTCGGCCAATACAGGCACTCTGAAAGCTGCAGCGCCCCGTTCAGGGCTTTCCAGACGGCCGCCGAGCAGTCGCATGGTCGGGACATCCGACAAGGCGAAGGCGTGTCTTGTTGGATTGGACGCGCCTGTACTCATGCCCAAGACATTAATCTGTTCGTGAGTCTAGCTGGCAGAGACGGTTTGCAGGGGTGTCATGCAACTTGGCGGAGCCGTCGCGAAATTGTCGGCGGCTTATGCTATAACGTGCCTGCTTTTCAGGGCCACGAAGAGAGTCACGTTCGTCGCCTTTGCCGCCGCTCGAACGTCGGACCGGCCAAGCTGGTTCGGTCGCGCCTTCGGCCCCAGCGTTGGGCTTGGCATGCCTAGTCCGGCAGCGAGGGTAAGATTTGCCTCACATTGCCATAATTCCGTCACTGGCGCCGTTGCCTGTGGTGCATAATGTGTCCGGATCAGCCTCGCCTACTACAACTGTGGCTTCTCTCGTGACCACCCGCAGTTCGATCTTAGAAGAGACGAATACAACTTGGACGCTCTATAAAGCTAGTTGGCGAACACCAGGCAGCGTGCACCCGACATGTCCAACCAGGGTGCTTATAAATTTGGGTTCGCTAGTGACGTAGAGTTGAGAATGTTCGAGGCAAAATGCCAAAAATGTTACATACGCCTTAGAACACTTACTGTAGCAAAATGAATCGCGGCAATCTTCACCAACTTTCTACTTCCATGCGCCAAGCTTACGCGGTAAACATCCACATAAGGCTTGTTTGGGGTGGAATAACGCTAGCGCTGCGACGTCTTGTCGTTGGAGCGCAGAATGAGCCATGCAACCCTCAATCATCAGGCACCCCGCATGATTCGGAGACTTGACGCCATCGCGAGTGGCGGGGCAACTACGGTTACGGCAACGGTGGAAGCATACTCCGGCGCCACGGCAACGGGCAGGTTGGCAGCCAGGCCGGTGTGCGCCGCTGCGATGATCGCCGCGGACATGATCGCCTTCGGGGCCTCAGCACTGGCAGCCTGGCTCATTTCCACGTCTGGCGTGCTTGCGCCAATGACCGGGGGAGCCTTTCCGGCTGCGTCGCCGGAGGCGCTTCGGTCCGCTCTGGCGCCAGCCTTCATCCTGGGCGGGCTCCTGGCGTACTTCCTGGCAAAGGGGCACTACAGCCGTCGGCTGCCGTTCTGGTGGGAGCTGCAACAGGTGCTGATCGGCAGCATCTTCGCCCTGCTCTGCAGCAGCTTCGTGGAGTTCACCTTCAAGACCGACGTGTCGCGGGTGGTCGTATTCTGCATCTGGGTGCTGTTCCCGCTCGCTTTGGTCGCGATGCGCCATACCGCACGGCATTTGCTGAGCGAGGCGAACCTATGGCAGATCCGCACCGTCATCGTTGGACACGGTGCGGCCGCCGACCGGGCCGCGGAAGCGCTGACGTCTGAACACGACCTCGGCTATGCCGTCATCGGCATCATCAGCCCTGCGGTGGTTTCAGGACTGTCCACCACGAAACCCTGGACCAGGCTTGTGCAGCAGTTCCGGGCCGACCTGGTCGTCATCGCTCCTGAGGCCGACGAGACACTCGACCGTGACCGCAATGAGACGCTCGTGCGGGAGCGCGTGCCGTTTGCAGTGATGCCTCATGCGGAGGGGCTACCGGTTTCCGGTTGCGTGCAGACCTACTTCTTCCGACACGACCTGGTCATGCTGTCTTATCGCAACAACCTTTCGCAGCCGCTCGCGCGGACGGTCAAGCTGGCGTTGGATGCCGCGGGTGCGGCGATGATACTCCTGGCTATCTCGCCCGTTCTGCTGGCGGTCGCATTGCTCGTCAAGCTGGATGGCGGGCCGGTACTCTTCTCCCACGTGCGGATCGGGGCCGGAGGACGCCGGTTCAATTGCTTGAAGTTCCGCTCGATGCGGACAAACAGCGCCGAGGTGCTGGATCACCTACTATCCACCAACCCTGCGGCAGCCGTGGAATGGGCCGCGACACAGAAGCTGCGGAATGATCCACGGGTGACCAGAATTGGCGCATGGCTGCGTAAGACGAGCTTGGATGAGTTGCCGCAACTCCTGAACGTCCTGCGGCTGGAGATGAGCCTGGTTGGTCCCCGCCCCATCGTGGAAGCGGAGTTGCCTCATTACGGCGAGAATATCACCTATTACTACGAAACCCGGCCTGGCTTGACCGGCCTATGGCAGGTCAGTGGGCGCAGCGACACGACCTACCAGCAGCGGGTCCAGCTTGATACCTGGTATGTCAAGAATTGGACCCTGTGGCACGACATCGCAATTCTGGCCAAGACTGTCCCGGCGGTGCTTGACCGGACGGGGGCGCGCTGATCTTGCGTTGGCCATGGTCGCAGCCGACGACAACGCCCTTGAAGGTGGCGCCACGGATCGCCAGCGCGCGGGTCGAGCCGAGGCTGCTTCCCCCTGGCGAGGCCTTCACACCCACCAGGCCAAAGCCGGGGCGACGTCAGTTGGTTGGGCGCGAAATCGAGCTGGAGCGCATCCTGCAAGCGCTCCAGGAAGAGCAGGCGCACGTCGTGCTCTATACCGAGCGCGGCCGGGGCAAGACATCGTTGGCGAACCTGGTCATCGAGACCCTGAGGCAAAACGGGGTGATCGTTGCCCGGCACACCTGCGAGGCCGGCAGCACGTTCGACGGGATAGTGCGCGGCCTTCTGCGAGACCTGCCGCGTTCTCTTCTTGCGACACCAGCCAATGATCCCGCCGAGGTCGGCTGCGAAGCTGCCGTCCCGCCCCGGGACCTGCGTCCACGCGATGTCATCGCGGTCATGGACCGGCTGACCTGCCGCACGCTGGTTTGCGTGGTGGACGAGTTCGACCGTGTCCAGGACAAGGACACCCGCACCCGGCTTGCAGACACCATCAAGCAGGTGTCTGACCAGGGCATCCCATTGTTGTTCATGGTCGTCGGGGTGTCGGAAAACCTGGAGCAGATACTGGGCCAGCACCCGTCCATTCAGCGCAACTTGGTTGCCGTGCAGCTTCCGTTGCTGAGCGATGCCGAGGTCGCTGTCATAATTGAGACCGGAGCGCGGCTGGCCGGGTTCAAGGTGACCCCGCCGGTGGCGCAGAACGTTGCCATACTGGCTCGGGGCAGCCCCTACATGGCGCAGTTCATCGGCCTTCGCCTGGTACAGTCTGCCAGGAAGCGGGGTAACGCCGACGTTTCCGAGACCGACCTCGCCAACGCCGTCAACCGCCTGCTGGCGGAGGCTGCGCCGCACACCCTAGCCTTTCACGCGTCGCTTACATCAGGCACAACCGATGCGGAGATGGTCCGGACTCTGCTGGCGCTGGCGACTGCCAATCAGGATGTCTGGGGACGCTTTGCCGTCATGCCGTCGTTTCGGGATGGGGTCGCGGTGGGACAGAACCACCTCCGGGCCGAAAGCTGGGCGCGTATCCTCGACGCTGGCGTCTTGCGTGCAGTCCCAGAACGGTTTGGCCTTTACACCTTTGCCGACCGGAGCTTGATGCATCATATCATCCTGCTTGCGGCGCATGATGCCCAGCCAGGGTCCGGCAGGCCGGTCGTGCAGCCAGGCAGTTCTGGCACCGGGAGCATGATGGCGCCCGCCACTGGGCATACAATCGCAGCGGGGGCTTGATGGATATCTCGGTCGGAAATTCGAGCCTTGCTCAGCCGGCTCCGGAGGGGATGCAGTTTGCTCCGATGCTGCGCATGCTGCGTCGCCGTGCATGGTTGATCGCGTTGTTTGCCTTCGTCACTGCTGCTGGCGCCTATGCCTACGCGCGGACCGTGCCGAAGTCGTATACCGCGTCGAGCCTCATCGCCGTGGAAGGCGACCGGATCGCGATCCCGGAACTGCAGGGCGCGCTTCGGAGTGACAGTGCGCCGGACCCTCTGCCGTGGGTCCGGACGGAGATGCAGGCCATAGCGTCCCGCGACCTGATGCAGGTTGTCGTGGACAAGTTGGATCTCAAGGATGTGCCGGAGTTCAACCCCAGCTTACGGCCGCCAACCTTGGTCCAGCAGATCAAGGACAAAATTCAATCCTGGCTGCCTCAGCAGCCGGGACCAGAGACAGCAGGCTCACCCGGAGAAGCTGTGCTCGGCTCGGCGCTGCGGTCGCTGGCGATTTTCCAGGACAACCGCAGCCTGGTCATTGAGGTCTCCTTCATTTCGCATGACCCGGCGCTGGCCGCCAAGGTCGTGAACACGTTGATCACAGAATATATCGCCTCCCGCGCCAAGCGGCGCGTGACCGCAAACCAGGGGGCGAACACGGCCCTGACGGAGCGGATTGACCAGGTGCGACAGGATCTTGCCGGGCTGGAAAAGGAAATGCGCGACCTGCGCACCAAGGGCGACCTGGTTGGCACGCGCGCCGGCAGCGTCGGCCAGCAGCAGGTCGAGGAGCTTGCGACTGCCGCTACCCGGGCCACGGTCGAGCGCGCGCAGCTGCAAACCAATTATGAGCGGGCGGTTGCTCTTTCCAGCCAAGGTTCTTCTGACGCTCTGGCTAGCGTCCTAGGCTCTGGCACGGTTTCGCGATTGCGGGACCAAGAGGCCACTGCGTCTCGCCGGCTAGCGGAACTGACGACCCGCTACGGTCCAGGCCACCCCAGCGTGCGCAGCGTACAGGCAGAAGTGGTGACGGCGCAGCGGCAGTTGCGGGAGGAGACCGGGCGGATCGTCGCGTCGCTTGGAACCCAGCTGCGTGCAGCGCGTGAAAACGAAGTCAACATGCAGAAGCAGTTGGAGGATTCCCGACGCAAAGGGGTTTCTGGAGAAAACTCCCGCGCTCAGTTGGACCAACTGCAGCAGGAGATCACGACGCGGCGCACGCTGTATCAGACCTTGCTGGAGCGCGCGCAGCAGACGGTGGTGCAGCCGAGCGGCACCGAGACCCCGGACGTCAGGGTTGTGGCGTTGGCGGCGCCTCCTGGCAGCCCGACCAGTCCCAACATGAAGCTTGCCGCAGGCGCTGGCGGGGTTGCCGGCGCCATGTTGGGTTGCATGTTCGTCATGGCCCGGGTCGGCTCTGCGGGAGGCTTTTCCAAGCCGGCAGACTTCGCGGCATCAGGGCTGCCAGTGCCGGGGGTAGTTTCCCGTGCGGTGCTGGGCCGCAGCGGCCGCCGGGTCCGTGCCATGCCAGTGCCGGCCGGACGTGAGGCGGAGGGGCTTCGAACCTTGCGCTTCCGCCTAGCCCGTCTAGGGCAGGTCAGTTCGCCACGTAGCGCGGTCTTTGCCGGGTTGCGCGACGGTGACGACGCGGCTCGTGTTGCCGTGGCGATGGCTCGGGTAGCCGCAACGGACGGCGATCGTGTGCTCCTGGTGGAGGGCGACCTGCAATCCGGCAAGGTAAGTGGGCTGCTTGGCGCGGCGCATGACGGGTTGATCGAGGCACTGGAAGGGAAAACCAGTTGGCTGGACCAAGTCTCGCATGACACTGCCACTCCGTTGCAAGTGCTGGCGGCGGCTCAGCCTGCTGGGAAAACTCACATCCTGCTTGGCAGTGCCGCTTTTCAGAACCTGCTGGTCGAGGCGCAGGCTCAGTATGACCTGGTGGTCCTGACTGCTCCGGCGGCTGACCAGGCCGACGCCCTCACCCTGGCGCGGCACGCTGATGCAGTCGTGCTGGTAGTACGGACCTCAGACCCGCAGGAGCCTATCCAGGCTGCCGCGTCCCGTCTGGGCGCGATGTCGCGGAATCCTCTTGCTACGGTGCTGATCGAAGGATGACGTTTGCCCTGGCCATCTCTGGGGCCGTGTTCCTGTTGCTGGCGGTGCATCCGTTCATAACCTATCCCGTCAGCTTATGGGCCTTGGCACGGTTTCGGCCACGGCCCGTGCTGACGGCTGGACCGTTTTCAGGCCGGGCAGCGTTCTGCGTGTGCGCCTACAACGAGGAGCGGGTGATACGGGCGAAGGTGGAGAACATGCTGGCTGCCGGGGAGGCGCTCGGTAGGATGGAAGTGCTGGTGTATGTGGACGGCGAGTCGGACGGGACGGCAGCTATCGTTCGGGACTTTGGCAACCGTGTCCGCTTGGTCGCGTCGCCGGCACGGCTGGGCAAGACGCATGGCATGAACACCCTAGCCGCGCTGACTACGGCCGAAATCCTGGTGTTCAGCGATGCGAATGTCTTGTTTGCGCCAGACGCGCTGCCAAAGCTGCTCGCGCCCTTCACTGACCCGGCTGTCGGATGCGTTTGCGGCCACCTGATCTATACCCGGCCCGAGGGCAACGCGACGGCAGCCACGGGTTCGCTTTACTGGCGGCTGGAGGAGACGATCAAGCGGCTGGAAAGCGCGACTGGCTCGGTGATGGGGGCCGACGGGTCAATTTTCGCGCTGCGACGCGCGGTGCACGAGCCGCCGCCGCCGGACTTGATTGACGACATGTATGTGTCACTCGCGGCACTGTGCCGCGGCCACCGGATCGTGCGTGTGGCGGATGCGCTCGCCTATGAGGAGGCGGTGTCACGTCCTGCGGAAGAGTATCGCCGCAAAATCCGCATTGCATGTCAGGCGTTCAATGTTCACCGGGCCTTGTGGCCGCGTCTTCGCCGTCTGCCGGTGCTCGACCTCTATAAGTACGTGTCGCACAAGCTCTTGCGCTGGCTTACCGCTGGTTTGCTAGTCGCGGGAACCTTGTGCTGGGCTGGCACCATCATTGCCGCTGAAGCCTGGTGGCTGCTGGCTGGTGTTGCCGTAGTTGGCGCCTTGGCGGGACTGGCGATGTTTACTGCCCGCAGCGGCATCCTGGCCACTCTGCGCGACATCCTGGGAGCCTTCGCCGCAACTGGGATCGGGGTGTGGCGGTCCTGGCGCGGGGACCGGTTCCAGACCTGGAACCCGCCGGCGTCGGCACGCACCATCCGTCCGGTCCTGCCCGGTACTGGGGGGTAGGCGATGCGGGTTGCGATGGTTGACCCATCGCTGTTCACCTTACCTTACGACCGCGCGCTTGTCAGCGCCTTGGGGCGGGCCGGGCACGACGTTACCCTATTTGGACGCCGGCCAGGCCCGGACGACAACGGGGCGGAGGGTATCAGTCTTGCGCCCCATTTCTACCGTTTGGCAGACAGCCAGGCAGCCCGGCGCCTGCCGACCCCGCTCCGGTTGGGCTTAAAGGGCATTGATCACGCGGCTTCGATGCTGCTGCTCCTGCGCCGGTTGCGCCGGGAGCGTCCGGCCGTCATTCACTTTCAATGGCTTCCATTGCCGTTAGTGGACGCCCGGCTGCTGGGCCTGTTCCGGCGTGTCGCACCGTTGGTGCTGACGGTTCACGACACCAATCCCTTCAATGGGGACCCTTCTGCTAGCCTGCAGCAGCGTGGCTTCTTCCGAAGCCTCAATGAATTTGACAGGCTGATCGTGCATACTGCACAAGGACGTGAACGGCTTTGCAGTGCCGGTGTTCCAGCGAATCGAGTTCTGGTGTTGCCACATGGGATGCTCTTGGATCCGCCGCCGTATGTTGACGATCCCATGACGGGGTCGTTGACGTTCCTATTGTTCGGCAAGGTGAAACCTTACAAGGGTCTCGACCTGCTGATTGAGGCGTTTGCGTCTTTGCACCCTGTCCTTCGGAGGGATGCCAAGATCTGGGTCGTTGGCAAGCCATACATGGATCTTGCTCCCCTGCAGGCATTGGCGGAGCGGCTGGGCGTTGCGGATCGGCTTGTCATCGAGCCACGCTTCGTTGGTGACGACGAGGTAGCTGGCCTGTTCGCACCCGGCACGGTGGCTGTCTTTCCCTATCGGGAGATCGAGGCGAGCGGCGTCTTGTCCATTGCCCTTGCCTGTGGGCGCCCGGTCATTGCATCAAACCTGGGCAACTTCGCCGAAACCGTGACGGACGGCGTGCACGGCCATTTGGTGCCCCCTGGCGATGTTCCGGCCCTCGCTGCAGCGATGGCGCACATGCTGTCCGACCGTGACTTTGCTGCTTCATGCAGCCGTCAGGCACGCGCCTTGGTTGACGCGGTGCCAAGCTGGGACGGCATCGCGGCTATGACTGCCGATGCCTACCGGTCGGCGGCATGATTGCGGCGTCAGGGCGCAGCTCCGCTATCGGGTCGGAGATTCGCCACCGACATCACCAGCAGGACCGGGAACAGGACTGGCGCGAATTGTTGATAGCCACCGGTGAACAGCAGCAGCATGAGGCCGGGCAACATGATGGCCCGCTGGGTGACGGTCTTCCGACCGACGGCAAGCAGGGCGACATAGACGACGAACGCAGGAAAGCCGTAGTCAACTATGATCTTCACCGGCGTATTGACGGTGTATTCGTAGGAGCGGATCAGGCGCTCGCTGCCGCCGCTGCCGATGCCGAGCAGGGCTGCGGACGGCTCGTCCGTCAGAACGTCGTCGAGGAGCCAGAATGGCGTCACGAAGCGCAGATGGCCGCTGGTGCCCGGCCGTACGATCTCGTCCAGGCGGCTGCTGAACGACGCTGCGGCGTCGGGCGCCAGCACCAGGGCGCCGCCGGCGAGCAGCCCGACCAGTGCCACGGTCAGAATGGAAATGAGGATGCCGCGCCGTCCCATGCTGAATGCCGAGGAAACGACGAAGGCCGCCAGCACGATCCATCCCGTCCCAGCCATGGAAAGCATCAAGCCCGCCGCGAACAGAGCCAGCATGCGGACGCGCCGCAGCACCAGCAGTTCCAGGATCAGGCCGAAGGCCATGATCTGGGAGAATATGGAGGGTTCCAGGAGGAAGAATCCGTTCGCCTTCAGTGCATTACCAAAACCCGCCGGGATCTGCAGGTTGTAGCCGTCCTCGAACAACAGGAACGCGGGAACGATGCCGCGGAAGCTGAACAGACCCAATCCCGCGAACTGCAAGAAGAACTGTGCTATTCCAGCTACTGCCACCAGGGAAAGCACACCCGTCACCCGGCGCATGAATTCGCGTTCCGGCACGGGTGCGGCGAAGGACAGCGTGGCAAAACTGGTCAGGATCAGGAACTGCAGCAGCGACGGCAGGACAGTTGGGATCTGAAATCGGCCGGGTATGATCTGGCGGTAGGCCATTCCCAGCAAAGCCAGGGCGCACAGCAACAGGAACAGCGGCAGGCGGATGCGGCTGAAGGTCAAGGTGCCGCGCAGAATCCCAACCGCCGCCAGTCCGAGCCCGACCGGCCCGACCACGTTGACCGGCTTGCTGCCGGCTGGCAGGCCGAAGCGTTGCAGGAACATGGACGCCACCATGACGAGGGTCGCGAACACCAGCGCCTGCTGCACGTGGTCCATGGTGGGACGCCAGGCAGCCGTGCGCCCTGGCTGAACGAGTGTCGTCATGCCGCTACGCCCGGCCCGCGTTCAAGGCGACGTCGCATTGATGGCCCGGCGGCACGACAGGGACAGGCTGGATTTGTATGGCCGCAGGCAAATCGCCATTCCGCGCGGTTGCGGGGAGGCTTGATCCAGGCTTGGGCACAGACGCCGGGCTTCGGGCATGCAGGACTGGGCGACCGAGGCATATGCCCCAGTGCGGCTTGCCGTCTGCGCCCGTGCTGTGCCAGCAAGCGGCAACAGGGCAGCAAGCCCGGCCAAAGCGAGGCGTGGCAGATGCGGCATGTGGATCGTCCTCTTTCTGTTTACCTGACCCTATACCTGTTTGACCCGCCCTGCAGCCGCC
Source organism: Acetobacteraceae bacterium (assembly GCA_036398775.1). GTDB lineage: Bacteria > Pseudomonadota > Alphaproteobacteria > Acetobacterales > Acetobacteraceae > DASWOJ01. The sequence goes on along the minus strand of DASWOJ010000207.1, from coordinate 2,546 downwards.
TTGCAGCAGGAACGGCGGCATGAGGCGGGCAGTTGCGACGGCTGCGTTGGCTGGTCTGCTGATGTTTCAAGGGCAAGCAGCACGGGCGCAGCTGCTCGACCAACTCATAAATCCCAACGTGTCCGGTGTCCGGGTCGAGCCAGGCGTAACCGTCCTGTCGCGCCTGCGTCCCGACTACGACTATGGCGGCATACGGGTTGGCAGCGTCTTGGTCCGGTCCGAATACAGCGAAGCCGCTGGCTATGACGACAACGTGACCGGAACATCCAAGGGCCAGGGCAGCTCGTTTGTGCAGTCGCGGCTCAACCTGAGCGCGGCCACCGATCTGTCGCGTTATGGCGCGGCGGTCCGGCTCACCGTGAATGACAACCGTTACCTGGACCAGCCGAAGCAGTCGGCGACCGACTGGACCGCATCGGCCGGGGGTTTCTACGAGCTTGGCCGCGACACCGTTTCGCTCGACTACTCGCACGCCAACCTGGTCCAAACTCCGCGTGACCTGGATACGCCGCGGCTCGACAAGACCATCGCTTACCGGGTTGATACTGTGCAGGCTGGCTACCGGATCACCTTCAACCGGCTGTCGTTGCGACCGGTGCTCGCGTTGCAGCTCTACGACTTTGATGACGGGACGATTGCCGGCCAACCTTATCCGCAGAGGTTCCGCAACCGCGTCGTCGCGGCGCCCGCGGTGACTGCTTCCTATGAGTTTTCGCCAGGCCGGACGGCTGTCCTGGTCGTGCGCGGGCTGGACGCCAGCTATACGAACCGGCCGATCGGCTCGACGGTACGGGACTTCAATGACGAGTCGGTCTTGGCGGGACTGGATTTTGCCAGCGGGGGTCCGTGGCGTTTCCGACTGCTGGCGGGATACGAGGTCCGGAACTTCGTATCGTCCCGGGTTAAAACCATTCAGGCGCCGATCGTCGAGGGCACGGTGATCTACACCCCGACCGGCCTGACGACGCTGACCGGCGCCGTGGGCCGCCGGATCCAGGATTCGGCCGACGAAACCACCTTGGGCTATACCGAAACGTCCGCGCGGTTCAGCGTGGACCATGAATACTACCGCAACGTCCTCTTGCGCGCTCAGGGCGGCTTTTTTCTCGACGAGTATAACGGCGGCGGCAACCAGAGCCTGCTGAGCGGCGGGGCCGGTGCGACCTGGCTGGTGAACCGCACGGTACGCCTGAGCGCGACCTATGACTTCACGACCCGACTGTCCAGCGGCGGCGGCGTAGTCAGCTTGACGCCGACCTTGCGCTCCAGCACCGGCTATTCTGATAACCGCTACCTGCTGCAGCTCGGCATCAGCCTATGAGCGTCCATCCCATCTTGCCCTGGAGAACAGCATCTATGCGCCCTGCCCCTGTCCGGCCCGCCAGACGGACCGCCCGTCAGGCCATCCACAGCCTATGCCTGTGCATGGCCCTGGTTGCCTGTGCGCCCGGCGGCAACCTGCCGCCGTTGCCGGACTATCGTGCACAGGGCTACCGCCTGGGCGGTGGTGACCAGATACGCATCATCACCTTCGGCGAGGACCAGCTCACGGGAGAGTTCCGTGTGGACGACCAGGGCCGCATTGCCGTGCCGCTGCTGGGCGGCATCGTGGCCGCGGGTCTGAGCCCACAGGAGCTTGAAACCTCGATGGCTCAGGCGCTCCGCAAGCGCAACCTGCTGCGCGATCCAAGTGTCTCGGTCGAGGTGCTGGCTTACAGGCCTATCTTCGTGCTTGGCGAGGTCGCAAAGCCCGGCCAATATCCCTACCAGCCCGGCATGACCGTGCTGACCGCGGTGGCGATTGCCGGTGGGTTCACCTACCGAGGCGTTCAGGACTATATGTCCGTTATCCGGACAACCGGCGGCAATTCGATAGAGGGCAAGGGAGCGCCGGGCTCGTTCGTAGCTCCTGGCGATGTCGTCAAGGTATTCGAACGGAGGTTCTGACCGGATATCCCGGCCGCCGTGACAGATGCTGTCCAGGCTCACGGGCGCCAGCATCGTCCGTTCCAACTTTACGCCGGGCTTCGTCTGACTTACCGCTGCCAATCAGGGCGAAGCAACTGCTGCCGTGTCGTTGCATTTGAGGCGCAGGGATGCGGACCCGGACAGTTTAGGACGGATCACATTGCATTGCCGCTGCCGACGGCGGTTATGGCTGTCTCCTGAGCCGCTTGCCCGCCTCTACGGCCTGAATGCGATTGCGAAGCGTAATCCGCGATGCGGAACGGCTTGGCCCGTTGGACGATCACCGACGCGCTGCATGTATCGGGACTTGCCGCTTTGCAAGAAAGCTTGGGAGCAGTGGTGTTGGTGCGGCAGGTTGCCGAACGCCGGGCTCGTGTTGCGCGGGAGGCTGTTTGCAGTTGCATGCTATTCCGCAACATCCATTCAGGACCATGCGTTGTGGAGCGTGAATGGATAGGCTGACCTTTGACACCCAGCACTCGCATTTGGCCTGCAAAGCCTATTTTAGACGGCGTTGCGCTGAGGCGGCTGACGTAGGTTGCCAAACACCGGAGAGGCACAGACATCCGGCACATAAA
>DASWOJ010000206.1:0-6946 GCA_036398775.1 Acetobacteraceae bacterium | reverse complement strand
ACATGCGCTGGGCCTTCTCCTTGACCGCCGGGGTGCCTTCCTTCTGCGCCATGCCTAGCGCGGCGCGCACGTCGGGCTCGGCGGGCCAGGATACGGCGGCGGCCAGGATCGCCTCGTCCGTGGCGCCGCCCGCGCCGGCCACGCGGCGCATCGCCGCCTCCAGCCGGGGTTCCGCCAGGTCCAGCGCCTTAGCGAGACGGACGCGCTGGCCTTCCAGGATGCCGACCAGGGTGGCGAAGCGCTCGGCGTTCGCAAGCCCTGCCAGGTCCCGCAGCTCGTCCTGCGGCGTCGCGGCCAAGACGCCCTCGCGCGCCTGGTCCATCGCCTGCCGGGCGTCGGTGTCCTCCACCAGCTTGAAATGCGGGCTGATCGCGGCCTCGATGGGAAAGCGGCGCAGCAGGGACTGGCAGAAGGCGTGGATGGTGCCGATCCGCATGCCACCGGGCAGGTCGAGGACGGTCGCGAACAGCTCCCGCGCCTTGGCCAGCGCCGCCGGCGCCGGGTCCACGGCAAGTTCCTGTAATTCGAGTTCCAGGGCGTCGTCGTCCAGCGTGACCCAGCGGCCCAGCCGCGCTTGCAGGCGCAGCGACATCTCGGCGGCGGCGGCCTTGGTAAAGGTCAGGCACTGGATGCGCGACGGGTCGGCGCCGCCGAGCATCAGGCGCAGCATCCGGTCGGTCAGCAGCTTGGTCTTGCCCGACCCGGCGCTGGCACTGACGAAGGCGGATACCGCGGGGTCAGAGGCCTGGCGCTGCTCCTCCTCCGCACGGGCGCGGGCGTTGGTGGGGAGGGTTGTGATGATGTTCATCGGGAGAACTGCCTGTGCCTGCTCCCTCTCCCTCCGGGAGAGGGTTGGGGTGAGGGGGCCTTCGCGCACTGCCATAGCCGAAGCCGCACCATGTCCCGGCAGCACCGGCGGCGCCCTGCTCCGCAACAAGACCCCCTCACCCCAACCCTCTCCCGGGGGGAGAGGGAGCTAACGTGGTCGTGCCGCATCATCCCCCCTCCTCCACGGCTGCCCATTCCAGCACCCGCGCCAACTGCACGTAGTCAGAGAACCTCGGCGCATCGCCCGGGTGCGGCTGGGACAGGTAGGCGCGGTTCGGGTCGTCGAAGGCCGTGATCAGCGCGCACAGCTTGCGCTCCGCCTCTCCGGCCTGGGCCGCGGTTTCCGAGGGGTCGCCGCGGAACAGGCGCACCTCCTCTCCGGGGATGTAGCCGCCGGTCAGATGCCAGTAGGTCAGCTCCGTCGTGTCCCCCCGCAGGTCGTCGCCGAACACCCCCGCCGCCGCCATTGCCGCCTCCAGCGGCAACTGCGGGCTGAGGCCGTCCTGCACCTGCGAGGTGTTCGGCACCACGCCGGTCTTGTAGTCCAGGATGGACAGGGTACCATCCGGGTTGCGCTCGATCCGGTCGGCCCGGCCGCGCAGGGTGAAGGGACGGCCGGCGCAGGGCACCTGCCACTCCCCGGACACCTCCCAACGCATCGCCGGCTTCGGCCCGGCCAGGCGGCGCACCCGCTCCTGTTCTGCCGTCCAATCGGCGATACGGGCCAGGCGCGGGCGCCACCAGGCCGCGAGCGCAGGGCGCAGGCCGGCTGCGTCCAGCGCCGCCTCCATCTCCGCCCGCAGCAGGGCCGGGGCGTCGCGCGGGTAACGGCCGCCCAGCCGGGCCAGGAAGGCGGCGATGGCGCTATGGACGATGCTGCCGTAATCCGCGGCATCCGCCGACTGCTCCAAGGGGTCCAGCGCGCGCAGGCGCAGGATGTGCCGGGCATAGATGGCATAGGGGTCGCGCAGCCAGGTTTCGATCTCCGTCACGCGCAGCCGGCGCGGCCGTGCCTCGACGGGCGGGCGCGGGCGGGGCGGCGATACCGGGCGCGGGTCGCCGGCAGGCTGGTCCAGCAGGCGTGCCCAGCCGGTGGCGGGATGGGCCGGCAGGGCAGCGCCGTGTCCGCGCAGGAAGGCTTGCAGCCGCACCAGCCAGCGCGCCGGCACGGCGGGCGCGCCATCGCGCCGCCGCGGGCAGGACAGCACGACGTCCGGCGCGGCGCAGGCCAGCATGGCGAAGTCGTGCGCCATCTGTCCTACGCGCTCCTCCGGCGAGGGTAGGCCGGCGGCGTTGCGCATCGGGCGGCTCATCCAGGGGCCGGGGTCGGTGGCGGGGGGCCAGACGCTTTCCGTCAGGCTGCCCAGCACCATCAGCTCGGCCGATTGCAGCCGGGCCTCCAGCAGGCCCAGGATGGACACGCGCGGATGCTCCGCCCCGTCCCGCCCGCGCAGCGCCCGGCGGCTGCGGACGACGGCGCCCTCCATCGAGGCATCCAGCAGCCCCGGCAGCGTCGCCACCGGCTGCGGCGGCAGGATCGGCAGGGCGGCGGACAAGGCGGACAGGTGGGTGGCCAGCGCCTCGCCTTCCTCGCCCGACCACAGCCGGGCGGCGCCCTCGTCCTCGTCCGTGGCGGCGACCGCCTCCGCGCACTCGATCAGCGCGGCCAGCGCCTCTGCCGGGGTGGCGTCGCTGCGCTGGGCGATGCGGATGATGGGCTGCAACGCCTTGGCCAGGCGGTCCACCAGGCCATCCACCTCCTCCGTGGAGCCGCGCCGGGCCAGGGCATCGCGCAAGCCTTGCAGGCCAGGCGGCGGCGCCGGACCGCGCAGCACCCGCAGCTCCAGCGCGCGTGCCGCACCCCGGCAGGCCGCGGACGGCAGGCCCAGCGCGGTCAGGGGGTGCTTCAGCAGGGACAGCAGCGCCACGGGCGTCAGCCCGTCCGCCACGGCGCGGGCCAGCAGGCGCAGGAAGGCGCCGGGCGGGGTGTCGGCCAACGGCTCCCCGGCGCTGTCGTCCACCACGACGCCGTAGCGGCCCAGCTCCGCCGCCACGCGCGCCGCCAACTGGCGGTCAGGCGTCACCAGGGCGGCGCGGGCATGGGGCTGCTGCAATGCGGCCCTGAGGGCTATGGCGATGGCGACCGCCTCCTCCTGCTGGTCCGCAGGCTCCAACCGGGTCAGGCCGGATACGTCGGGGCTGAAAGGCTGACGCCACTCGCCCAGCGCCCGGGCGGGCAGCAGGGATTGCCACAGGGCCTCGCACCGGCCTGGCGAGACGGGGCCGGACTGATCGTCCCAGTCCTGCACGTCGCCGCGGGCAGCACCCAGGCCGGCCAGCAAGCTCCGCAGTCCGGCCTGGGGATGGCCCGGCTCCAGGGCGCCCCAGTTCTCGTCCGACATGGCCTTGTCGAGGCCGGGGAGGATCACCGCACCTTGCGGCAGGCGGGCCACCACGCCCATCAGCCTTGCCACGGAGGTGATGCCGCCCGTGGTGCCGGCGATCACGACGGGGTAGGCGGGCGGATCCGCCGCCCAGGCCGCGCGCTGGGCGTCCAGCAGCTTCACGCCGCGCTCGGCCCCGTCCATCAGACCCTGGTCCCATAGCCAATCCGGCCAGGCGCGGGTGACGATCTGCAGGAAGCGTATGGTGCGGCTCCAGTGCTCGGCATAGCCGGCTTCGGCGGCGGCGGGCAGCACTTCCGTCAGGTCCACCTCGGCGCGGTGCGCCTCGTCCAGCAGGGTGGCGAGCTCGGCGGCAAGCGGCCAGGCGCGGTCAGCGGTGGCGGGACCGCCGAGCTGGCCGCCGCCGACCTTGTCGCCTGCAGCCATGACCAGCCGCGTCAGCACCGCCAGGCGCCGGATCGGGTCCACGGCGGGCGGCAGGTCAAGCGCGCCCACCAGGGCCAGCGGCGCCTCGTCCAACGCGCCGAGCGCGCCGATGCGGGGCAGCAGGAGCGGCGTGCCGTTGGTTTGCCGCAGGAACGCCTCGGACAGGGCGCGGGCGGAACGGCGGGTCGGCAGCAGGATCAAGCCATCGGCGACGCGCAAGGGATCGCCGCCGTGGCGGGCGAGCCACCACCGGGCCAGGGCGTCCAGGAAGGAAACGTGCGGCGGGATGGTGTGGAGGTTCAGCATGGAGTCCTCACCACATGAATAGGAAAATTGTCATTAACATTTATGACGTGACAAGCCAAGCGTCATGGCGGCCTGCGGACGATACGGCCGGCCGTTGGAGTGCTGAGCGCCTTTCCAGCACGTGGCGCTGGCATCACCGCAGCAGGTCCAGGCGGTCGGGCCAGCCTTGCAGGGCCGCCTGCCGTGCGTCGCCCGCGCCGTGCGACAACTCCACCACCAGCGCCTCGCCGGGCCGCAACGCGCCGAGCCGGTCCGGCCATTCCACCAGCACCACGCCTTCCCGCGCGTCCTCCCAGCCAAGTTCCGCGACCGCCGCAGGGCCGTCGAGGCGCCACAGGTCGAAATGATGAACGGGGCCGAGGGGGCCGTCGTAGGTTTGCACGAGGGTGTAGCTCGGGCTGGGCACCTCCAGCACCGGGTCGCGCAGCAGGGCGCGCAGCAGGGCGCGGGCCAGGGCTGACTTGCCGGCGCCGAGCGGGCCTTGCAGCAGCACGGCGTCCCCGGCCCGTAATTGCCCGGCGATGCGCCCGCCGAGCGCCTCGGTCGCGGGAAGGTCGGGCAAGTCGAGGAGAAGCGGCACCGCAGAGAGATGGCCCGGCCAGACCGCCCTGCCAACCGGGAGGCTCAGCGTTGCCCCGCACCCCGCCGCAACGACCTTCACCGGCACGAGCCCATCCTCCGGTGCACCCCAGCCGCTTGACCGCTCCCGGTAAGGCGCTACCTACCCCAGCATGACCTCATTCATCGAGACCGACGTGGCCATCATCGGCGCGGGCCCCGTCGGCCTGTTTGCCGCCTTCGAGTGCGGCATGCTGAAGCTGCGCTCCACCCTGATTGACGCCCTTGGCGAGGTCGGCGGCCAGTGCACCGCGCTGTATCCGGAGAAGCCGATCTACGACATCCCCGCCCACCCCGGCATTCCCGCCGGCCAGCTCATCGAGAACCTGGAGCGGCAGATCGCTCCCTTCGAGGTGCCGCGCCTGCTCGGCCGGCGGGTGGACGCCCTGCGCGGGGAGGCCGGCGCCTTCAGCCTGCATACCGATGCCGGTGACGAGATACGCTGCAAGGCCGTCGTGCTCGCCGCGGGGGCCGGCGCCTTCGGTCCCAACCGTCCGCCGCTGCCTGGCCTGGACGCCTACGAGGCCACTGGCGCCGTGCGCTACGCCTGCCGCCGCCGTGAGGACTTCCGCGGCCAGCATGTCGTCATCGCCGGCGGCGGCGACAGCGCCGTGGATTGGGCGCTGTCGCTCAAGGACATTGCCGCCAAGGTCTATGTCATCCACCGCCGCCCCAAGTTCCGTGCTGCCCCGGAGTCCGCCGCGCAACTCGACGCCGCCGCCGCCCGCGGGGAGGTGGAGATGGTCATCCCCTACCAACTCCATGCCCTGCACGGCGCCGATGGCGTGCTGGAGTCGGTCGAGGTCAGCACCATCGCCGGCGACCAGACCCGGCATCTTCCCGCCACCTGCCTGCTGCCGTTCTTCGGCCTCAGCATGGACCTCGGCCCGATTGCGGCCTGGGGCCTGGACAGCGCGCACAACCACGTCCAGGTCACGGCTGCGACCTGCGAGACTTCCATGCCCGGCGTGTTCGCCATCGGCGACGTCGCCACCTATCCCGGCAAGCTCAAGCTGATCCTGCAGGGCTTCAGCGAGGGTGCGATGGCCGCACACGCCATCCACCCCATCGTCCATCCCGACACTGCCCTGCACTTCGAATACTCCACCACCAAGGGCGTGCCAGCGGCGTAAAGCCCTGCTACAGCGGCGGTTACAACTCTAACGAGGCCACCCTATGCCCCGACTGCTGTCCCGGCCCCCGCTGCCACGACCACTGAATGTCGCGGTCCAGATGGACCCGATGGAATCGCTGAACATCAACGGCGACAGCACCTTTGCCCTGATGCTGGAAGCGCAGCAGCGCGGCCATGCCGTGTGGCACTACGATTTCCGCCACATGAGCCTGCAAGAGGGCAAATCCAGCCCGGACGGCCAGCGGACCGAGCGGCTGATTGCCCGCGCCCGGCCGGTGCAGGTGCAGCGCGTGGCGGGCGATCATTACCGGTTCGACGAGGCCCTCACGCTCGACCTGGCGACGATGGACACCGTGCTGATGCGGCAGGATCCGCCGTTCGACATGGCCTACATCACTGCCACCCACATGCTGGAGCACATCCACCCGCGCACCCTGGTGGTAAACGACCCGAAGTGGGTGCGGGACAGCCCGGAAAAGCTGCTGGTCACGCACTTCCCCGACCTGATGCCGCCGACCCTCATCACCTGGGACACCGACGCCATACGTGCCTTCCGCTCGGAGCATCGCGACATCATCGTGAAACCGCTGTTCGGCAACGGCGGCGCCGGGGTGTTCCGCATCCGCGAGGACGACGAGAACCTGGCGAGCCTGCTGGAGATGCACTTCGCCCGGTCGCGCGAGCCGCTGATGATCCAGCGGTACGAGGCCGCGGTGCGCCGGGGCGACAAGCGGGTGATCCTGGTGGACGGCGAGGCGGCGGGCGCGTTGAACCGGGTGCCGGCGGTGGGGGAGGCGCGGTCCAACATGCATGTCGGCGGGCGGCCGGAGCGGACCAAGCTGACGGAGCGGGAGCGGGAGATCTGCCGGCGGATCGGGCCTTATTTGCGCGACCATGGGCTGATCTTTGTCGGGATTGATGTGATTGGGGATTACTTGACGGAGATCAACGTCACGTCGCCGACGGGGCTGCAGGAGGTCGCGCGGTTCGATGGGGTCGATCTGAGCGCGGTGATCTGGGACCGGATCGAGGGGAAGATCGGACGGGCCTAAGCGGCGTCGAGCAAGGCGTGCATCGCCGCCACCGTTTCGGGGGGGAGGCGGTGGATGGTTTGGGCGAGGCGGTTGGCGAGGGCGGTCTGGGCCGGGGAGAGGCCCGCGGTGTCGACGGTGATCCGAGGGTGCGAGAGGCGGGCGAGACGGCCGAGTTCGTCGGCGTCGTCCCAGAT
>DASWOJ010000205.1:0-3042 GCA_036398775.1 Acetobacteraceae bacterium | reverse complement strand
AAAAGCCGGCGGGTCGCAGGCTGGCATGGTCAACCCGGCCCATCCGCACCACTACGTCAGTGCCGTAGATGGCAAGCGCAAGCACCTGCTCGCCGGCCCCTACAGCTCGCCCGATGAAGCCAAGAGCATGGTGCGGCACGTAGCGGCCTATGCCGAAAAGGGCAATCCGCGGGCTGCCTTCATGGCATGGGGCACGGCGTCCAGCGCGACGCCGGAAGCAACCCCGCTTGGGAAAGGCTGGAAAGGCGAACCCTCGCCGTGATCCTGCTGCTGAAGGCTGCGGTGAAGGGGGGCGCCCTCGGCGACCTGTTCGCCGTGTCGGTGGCGGTCAAGGGTCATACGACGGCGGGCGGCACCTATGTTGCGCCCTACCAGGCGGTGCGCCACAAGGCGCCGGCCGCCGCCGGGCCCGCCCCGCGCAAGCCTGACAAGGCCTGGGCGGACGCGGCGCTGGCGAAGGAAGCGGCCGTTTGGAAACCGCGCGTCATGCAGGGCGCCCGGCCGATGTTCCGTAGCGTGTCGCCGGCCGCGCTGCAGGACCTGGTCGCCAAAGGCGCGGTGCACGGCAAGGGCAACACCTTCTCGGACGACCGGCGGCATGTGTTCTTTGGCGACGCCCTCACGCCCTCGATCATCCGCCAAGGGGAGGAGCTAGACCGGCAAGCCCACGTCGCCTTGATGGGAACGCCGCTCGAAGCATCCTTCGATGCGGCGGACAAGGCGGAGCGCGACGCCAGGGACGCGCTGCGGGCCTACGACGCCAAGCCCGGCAAGCGGGACTGGCGGGAGCGCGGCAAGATCGCCGATAGCCTGAACGACGCGCAAGCCGCCGCCCGCAAGGCGCGGGATGACTGGCGCGCTGCCAGCAATGCTTGGATCGTCGCCCGGCGGAAGGCGATTGCCGGCGCCCCCTACACATCGGCCATCCTGGAAACGCATCCCCTGGACGGCGGCCTGCACTACAGCGCGGCACACGGCATGTCCGGCATGTCCGGCGACGAGTTCGGCTTTCCCGACGGCTTCGTGCGCGGGGCGGACGTGGCGCGCGTCCACCTGGTCAGCGGCGGCCAGATCGTGCGGACGGCGGGCCTGGAGGAGTTGACGGCGGAGATGGCCCCGGCGCCGCCCGCCGCCACGCCGTCCGTCGTGTCCTACAACTCGGGCGCCAGCTCGCCCGCGCACCTGCGGGGCTACATCGTCGCCGGGTCGCCGGTCGGCGTGTCCTTGAGCGAGTTCAACCCGGGGTCGGCGACCTGGGACATGGTCGTCGGCTACGCGCAGCGCGGCGGCCAGGTGTTCGTGGACAGCGGCGCCTTCCCGGCTTTCACGCGGGGAGAGCCGGTGGATTGGGCGCGCAACATGGCGCTGGTCCAGCGGTTGACGGAGGAGGCGCGCGGCGCCCGGCTGCATATCGTCATGCCGGACCTGATTGGCGACCAAGAGGGGTCCCTGGACCTGCTTTCGGACCATGCCGACTACGTCCGCGGCGTCATCGGCGCCGGCCATGACGCGCTTGTCGCCATCCAGAAGGGGCCGTTGTCCCCGCGCATGGCCTGGAACGAGGCCGTGCACATCCTGGGCACGGACGACTTCACCGTCTGCGTGCCATCCAACAAGGCGGCCTTTTCCATCGGGGATTTGGAGGATTTGATGGGCGGCCGGGACAAGCCGGCGCGGGTCCACTTCCTCGGCGTCGCCGGCAACCTGCGCAAACTGGCGGAGTTGGCCGCCGTGGTCCACCGGGCCAACCCGTCCTGCATCGTCACGTCGGACGCCAACCGCATCCGCGCCAAGGTGGGGCAGGGGCGGCCGATGACGGAAGCGGCCAAGGTGGCGCAAGTCCAACTGCGCGACGCCTTCGCGCACCTGCTGGACGATCAGCCGGAGCTGCAGCGCCTGTGGCTGGAACAGGCGGACCAATCCCTCGGAACCGCCGCAACCACGATGGCAGTCCATGCCACCGAGATGGCGGACCGCCGGCAGCCCGACCTTTTCACCGGCAAGCCCCTGCGGAAAGCGATTCCATGATCCTGTTCCTGAAAGCACTCGTGCGCGGGGGCGCCGCCGGCGACCTGTTCGCGGTCCCGGTGGCGGTCAAGGGTCACACCACGGCGGGCGGCGTCACCGTAGCGCCCCACACGGCGCTGCGCTTGAAGCGCGCAACGCCGGCGCCGGCGACCGTTGCCGCGCCAAGCGTTGCGGCCGTGCCGGACCTGTTTGCCTGGACGCCTCCGCCTGCCACTATGGTTCTGCTGATGGCAGCGCCGCCGGCCCTTGCAGCCGGTCCAGAAACGTCCCACAATAGCAACGATGCTGCGGATGGCGCGGCTGACCGGAGGATTGCTCCCATGACGACACCCCCCCCTACGAAGGCTGCCGTGTCCTATGACGGCACGGTGCAAGGCTTGGCTTGCGGCCAACGTCCAAGCGGCGTGTGGGTCGGCCAAAGCCCGACCGCCCTTGCCAATGGCACCGTGCACTTCGTGCTGCCCCCGGACCTGGCCTATGCGCCGAACGCCGCCTCCCTAGTCCGGCGACTCAGTTCCTCCCTTGTCCACACCACGTCCGACGGCCGCGTGACGATCTCACGGGCGCGGGAGGACGCAGCCCCTGTGTCTGCTGCCGACGTGCTGGACAAGCTGGAGGCCACGCTCGAAGGCGGGGCCGGCGGCATCCCTGAACGCACCTATGGCGGCATCTTCACCGTGGCGCGCTGCCCCGACGCCTGGGAATACGAAGTCACCACGAAGCCCTCCGGCCGGGCATCCCTCAAGCGCGTCGGCACATGGACTGGCACGGAAGGCGTGTTCCGCGTTCCCTTCGATGCGGAAGCGGACCTGGTGGGGCTGCTGGACAAGGCGGACACTGCGGAAGTGAAGGGCGCCACCACCACCATCAACCTGCCGGACGTGCCCGGCCTGGCGGTCAGGATCGAGGGCGGCGAAATCATCATCCCCTGGCCAGGCGATGCCGACGCGCCCACCGTTAAGGCGGTTCCGTCCATGCGCTGGGATAAGGCGCGCAAAGCCTACACGGTGTCCA
>DASWOJ010000204.1:0-11169 GCA_036398775.1 Acetobacteraceae bacterium | reverse complement strand
CTAGCACCTCCTCGTCCGCCGGCTCCGGCTCCGGAGCACGGGACAGCGACTTGATAAGGTCCTGCTCCAGATACTTCAGGTCCACCGTTTCCTCGGCTATCTCACGCAGGGCGACGACGGGGTTCTTGTCGTCGTCGCGGTCAACGGTCAGCTCCTCGCCGCGGCTCAGGTTCCGGGCGCGCTGAGCGGCCAGCAGCACCAGTTGGAAGCGGTTCGGAACCTTTTGGACGCAGTCTTCAACGGTCACGCGAGCCATGCGTCACGACCTCCAGCAAATTCAATTGAACCCTTTAATTAGTTGCGTTTGCGCTCCCGGGCAAGGGTAATGCGCGAATGGCCTGGCCGCGCACGCCCGGCAGCAGCTCTGCAGCCGTCCGGGCCAGCAGCGGGTGCCGCCAATCCGGCGCCACGTCGCACAGCGGCGCCAGCACGAAGGCACGCCCGGCCGCACGCGGGTGCGGCAGGAGCAGCGGCCCGTCCAGCACCAGCCCATCCATCCCGATCAGGTCCAGGTCCAGGGTGCGTGCGGCGTTCGGCACGGTCCGGACACGGTCCGCCTCGGCCTCGATCCCGTGCAGTGCGGCCAGCAGCGCGTGCGGCTCGGCGGTGCCGGACAGCATGGCGACTCCATTGACGAACGGCGGCTGGTCCGAGGCCGGCATCGGCGCCGAGTCATACCAGGCCGACACCGACTCCAAGCGCAAGCCCGGCAGTGCCGCCAGCCGCGCCACCGCCCACTCGCAGCTTTGCAGCGCCGTGCGGCCGCCGGGACCCGGCAGGTTGGCGCCGATGGCCACCAGGATGCGTCGCCAGTTCATGCCTGCTGTCCTATGGTGCCCAGGATGACAATACCTGCGATGATCGGACAACCGCCGCACGACTGCCCGCTTTGCCCGAGGCTGGTCGAATACCGCCGGGCCAACCAGGCCGCAAACCCCGAATGGTTCAACGCTCCGGTGCCGAGCTGGGGGCTGGCGGACGCGCCGTTCCTGGTGGTCGGCATGGCGCCCGGCGTGCGCGGCGCTAACCGCACCGGGCGGCCCTTCACCGGCGACCATGCCGGGGTGCTGCTGTATGAGACGCTGATCCTGCATGGCCTGGCGACTGGCCGGTATGACGCACGGCCGGACGACGGCATGCAACTGGCCCGCACCCGCGTCATCAACGCCGTGCGCTGCGTTCCGCCCGCCAACTTGCCGCAGCCGGTGGAGGTCCGAACCTGCAACCAGTTCCTGCGGGCGGAGCTGCAGGGCATGGCAAACCTGCGGGTGGTCCTGACGCTGGGCGTGCTCGCCCATGCGGCGGTGCTGCGGGCCTGCGGGCTGCCGGTGAGTCGGGTCAAGTTCCAGCACGGCGCTTTCACCGCCCTGCCCGGCGGCTTGATCCTGGCCGACAGCTATCATGTGTCCCGCTACAACACGAACACCGGGCTGCTGACGACGCCGATGTTCCAGGCGGTGATCGCCGAGGTCGTCCGGCTGCTAGACGTTCCGGGCTAGTTCCCGGTCAATGGCGGCTTGGACGCTGCCGGCCTCCGGCAGGTCGCCGGAAGCGAAGGTGCCGGCGATCGTCCCATTCCGGGCAATCAGCACCTTGGCGAAGTTCCAGCCGGGCTCCCAGCGGCGCTGCGCCCGCACCCACTGGTAGAACGGCGCGGCCTGGTCGCCGCGGACATGGCTGATGCCGGCCATCGGGAAATCCACGCCGAACGTAGCCTCGCAGAACGCCTTCACCTCGCCGTTGCTGCCGCTTTCCTGGCCGAAATCCTGGCTGGGCACGCCGATCAAGCTGAAGCCGCGTGGCGACAGGGCGCGCTGCGCCGCCTCAAGCTGCCGGAATTGCGGGGTGAAGCCACAGAACGAGGCGGTGTTGACCACCAGGAGCACCTTGCCGCGGAAGTCGGCCAGGCGAAGCGTGCCCTCGTCTATGGATGGGAACTCGAAATCCCAGGCGGCCTTGGGTGCGGGTGCGGCGGCGATGCCCGCAACAGCGGCTCCGGCCAGCGCGGCGCGTCGTGTGACAGGCATGGAGGCCCCTTTTTTCACTGAAATGCACTTGGGGTAGGCATGCGCATCGGACAAGGCTTCCAGGCCCCATGCCGTCGCAAGCCCGCCCGGAACGCAGGCACGAGGCAGCGTGTCCTGGACCGGCGCAAGCCGCGTCAGCAGGCGGGTCGGCTGCTCCATCCGCGGCGTTCAGCACTGCCAACAGCCCAGGGTGTCCAGGGATCGCGCATTGACCACTTGTAATCAGGGGCGAATCCACCGATCTCAGCAATGCTATCCTGAAGCAGGTTGAGGCATATGGTTCCGCTGGCGCAATGCGCCTAGTGCGGAATGGAGCCTCCCACCCCTCCCAAGATTGGCTGCGCCACGCACAACCGTGCCGGCGTTCTCTCCTGTACGATGGTGTTCAGGGGGTTCTCACCCAGCCCAGCCGGCGGCAACGCTGCCCTGGGCACCCTAGAAGAATGGTTTATATGTCACGACTTCAGAACGTTTCCCAGCAAACCGACCCTCGGGCGCTCGATGCCCTGCTTGCCGCCGCAAGCCGCAACCAAAACGATGCCCGGCGTGAGCCGTTGGCCCTTCCCTTCACCAAGGCCGAACTCCGCCAGATGATCCTGGAGATCATGGGCTAACCAGCACCGGCTCGCCAGCGCAGGCCCGCGCAGGTTTGGAACACCCTTGAACAGGTGGCATTAAACCGTGCAGGCCGGGTTCGCTGGCAGGAACGCATCCGCTGCCGGCACCACGCCCAGCGGCGCCAGTAGGTCCCATGCGCCTCGGCTCTCACCAGGCGTCTTTACGCGATACAGCACGAGGTCGTGCAGCACCCGGCCATCCCCTCGCATCGTGGCCTCCTTGCCGAAGTAGCGCACCGGCAACGCCCGCATGGCCCGGCCCACCGCAACGGCGTCGCGCGACCCGGCCTGGGCCATCGCACGCAGGAAATGCAGCGTCGCCGCATACACGTTGGCCTGGTTGCTGCTCGGCATCGCCCGCCGGTCCGCCATGAAGCGCTGGCCGAAGGCGCGGGTGCCCTCATCCGTGTCCCAGTAGAAGCTGCCCGGGAAGCGGAACCCCTGCGCCACCTCCAGCCCCAATGCCTGGATGTCGGTGATGTAAACCAGGAAGCCGGCCAAGGTCTGCTTGCCGCCGGCCTGCAGGCCGAACTCGGCCGCCTGCTTGATCAGGTTCACCTGGTCCCCGCCAACAGCCGCCAAGCCGATCACGTCAGCGCCGCTGGTCCGCGCCTGCACGATTTGCGCCGAGTAGTCGGTGTTGCCCAGCGGGAACTTGGTGCCCCCCAGCACCCGGCCGCCAGCCGACTCGACCACCCGCGTCGCCTCCGCCTGCAGGGCGGCGCCGAAGCTGAAGTCCACGGTGATGAAATACCAGCTCTTGCCGCCGCCCTCCGTCACCACGCGGCCGGTGCCCTCGGCCATCGCGTGGGTGTCGTCGGCCCAATGACTGCTGACGGGCGCGCAAAGCTTGCTGGTGAACTCGGTGACGGCGGCAGCGGTGATCATCACCGTGCGCCCCTTCTCCTTCGCCACCTGCTGCACCGCCGCGGCCACCGGCGTCACCGGGAGGTCGGTGACGGCGTCCACGCCGCTGTCATACCATTCGCGTGCAATGCTGCCGGCCACGTCCGGCTTGTTCAGGGTGTCGGCGCGCAGTACCTCAATCGGCAGGCCCAGCACGGCGCCACCGAAGTCCTGCACCGCCATGCGCGCCGCCGCCACCGACCCGGCGCCGCCGCTGCTGGCATACGGCCCACCCTCGTCCGTCAGCACGCCGATCCGGACCGGGGCACCCTGCGCCCAACCCCGCGCGCCGAACGCCAGCGTTGCCGCCCCGCCCAGGACGCCACGCCGTCCAAATCCTGCTGTAGCCATCTCTGCATACTCCCTGTGTGCAGCTTGATGCACGCAGCCGCATCCTACAATTCTCAATCCCCGGCCGCTTTCGTCTGGCAAACCTGGGAGAGCGTGTGGGGCGGAAAAGCGTCACCGCCCATCGCTAAGTGCCGGTGCCGCGAGGTTGGCGGAAGGCGCTGCGCTTCCATCCTACGGCATCTGCGGGCGCAGCCCGGTTGTCCGTCACCAGGCATCAGCCGTTCAGCACGACGGGCGCCCGCGTGAACCCGCGGAAGCGTGCCCGCATCCCGCGTACCGGCGCCCCCTCCAAGGCATATTGCGGAAAACGCGCCAGGAAGCGCCCGACTGCAACCGCACCCTCCAGCCGCGCCAGGCTCATGCCCACGCACTGGTGGATGCCGGCGGCGAATGCGAGATGCCGGTTCGGCGTGCGGCCGATGTCGAAGCGGTCCGGGTCCGCGAACGCCTCCGGATCACGGTTCGCAGCACCGATGCAGAGGGTGAGGCGCGTTCCGGCCGGATAGACCCGCCCGCCGACCTCCGACGGCGCCGTCATGGCGCGGTTGCCGAGTTGGTTGCTGCTTTCGTGCCGCAGCACTTCCTCGATGGCGGGGCGCAGCAACGCGGGGTCGGCCAGCAGCCGCGCCCGCTCCGCGGGATGGTCGTGCAGCAGGACCAAGGCGTTGCCGATCAGGTTCGTCGTCGTCTCGTGCCCGGCGTTCAGCAGAAAGATGCAGTTATGCAGCAGTTCCGCCTGGGCCAGCCGGTCACCCTCGGGGCCGTCCTGCATCAGCCGGGTCAGCACGTCCTGCTCGGGATCGCCGGGCCGGGAGCGTCGGTCGGCGGTCAAGTGCTCCAGGTAGGCCAGGAACTCGGTGACGGCCTGGTTGCCGCGGGCGGCGGCGTCATGCGTCAGCACCGGCTCCAACGCGCCCAGGATAGCCAGGGACCAGCCGCGCAGCGGGCCGCGCTCCGCCGGCGGGACGCCCAGCAGGTTGCCGATGACCTCGACCGGGATCGCGGCGGCATAGTCCCCGATCAGGTCGGCGGCGCCATCCATCCGGTTCAGCAGCGCGTCCACGGCCTGGATCAGCCCAGCCTCCATGCCGCTTATGGCGCGGGGGGTGAGCGCCCCGGCGATCAACCGGCGGACCCGGCTGTGGCGCGGCGGATCGTTGAACACCAGGCTGGTGGTGTGGTGGTCATACAGGGGCGAGTCGCCGAACTTGGGGCGGAACTCCTCCGCCTTGCCGCTGCCGAAGGTCGCGCTGTCGCGATAGATGCGGGAGAGGTCGGCGTGCCGGGTCAGGAACAGCGTGCCGTCGGGCATCCGGCGCACCGGGTCCTGCTCACGCAGGGCGCGGTAGGTTGGATAGGGGTCGTGCAGGAACCCTGGGGTCAGCCGGGCCAGGTCGAAGCCGGATATGTCCATCGTTCCTCCCCTGCCGATCCAGCATCTGCCTGGTCTGCGCGCCGGGCAAGGCTTGCGCCTGCAATCCCTGCTTGCAGCGGCGGCTGCGGCCCCCGATATGCGCCGCGCTGCTTTGAAGGGGGTTCCGATGGTTGCTGCTACCTACGCTTCTGCCACCCTGCCCAATACCGCCGCCCGCCTGGCCCGCCTGCGCTGGCTGGCCCGGCTGATGGACGCGCAGTTCGGCCTGCCCGGCACCCGGTTCCGCTTCGGCGTGGATGCGCTGATCGGCCTGGCGCCGGGCGTGGGCGACGTGCTGACCGGGGCGCTGTCCCTGTATGTCGTGTGGGAGGCCCGCAACCTCGGCGCACCGAATGCGCTGCTGGCGCGCATGCTGGGC
Organism: Acetobacteraceae bacterium; assembly: GCA_036398775.1. Lineage (GTDB taxonomy): Bacteria > Pseudomonadota > Alphaproteobacteria > Acetobacterales > Acetobacteraceae > DASWOJ01. The sequence goes on along the minus strand of DASWOJ010000204.1, from coordinate 5,475 downwards.
AACGTGGCCATCGAGGTCGCGGGCGGCGCGGTGCCCCTCCTTGGCGACCTGTTCGACGCGGTATTCAAGGCGAACATCCGCAACGTGGCACTGCTGGAGGACTGGCTGGCGCGGGGGCGCTGACGCCCGCCAGCGCCGCGTTCCGACAAGGCGGAGAAAACTTGGCACATGCCAGCAGATGGCGGGCGGCGCTGACCTTTACCGCCCTATGATGCCTGCGCTGCCCCGAAACAGGCGGCGCAGGTGCCTTCGACCTCGACTGTCGAATGGGCTGGGGTGAAGCCCTTGGCGGCGGCTGCATGGCCCAGCGCATCGGCGACGCCATGATCGTCCACCTCGTCCACCCCACCGCACGTCCGGCAGATCAGGAACTGTGCGGCATGGCTGTGCGCTGCCTCCTCGTCGCAGCCGACGAAGGCTTGCAGCCGTTCGACCCGGTGGATCAGCCCCTGCTGCTGCAGGAACTCCAGCGCGCGATACACCGTTGGGGGCGCGGCCGTGCGGTGCGTCTCCTTCAGCCTGTCCAGCAGGGCATAGGCTGTCACCGGCCCGGGCGCCCGCAGCACCAGCGCCAGCACGTGCCGGCGCAGTCCGGTAAAGCGTGTCCCTGCCCTGACACAGGCGGACGCTGCCGCCTCCAGGCGTCGTTCGATGTCGGCGCTGTCCTTCACGCTGCCCCCGTTCCGTCACCCTGCAAGATGGGTTCTGCGCCCGCGAGGCTCAATGCCAGCCTGATGGAAGCCGCGAAGCCGGACGAGGCGGCATGACACGGGCAGGACCAAGGAACGACAGAACGCCTGCCTCCCGCACGCCGCAGCCGTCGGACGTTCGGCGGCCAGCAGACCGGGCCTGGGCCAGGATGGCTGGTGGAGCGATGCGGGCGGCGGAATGATGCCTGGCATCGGCCGCGCTGTTGATCCGGCTTGTCGAAGACCTCGGCGCCTGCGCCCGTGCACATACGCCCGTGTCTGGCGGCATCCGCACCAGGCAGCGGCATGGCAACCGGTGAGCCTGGTCGCTCGGCCCGCGGCATCCTCTGATGCTGGTCAGCTATGTGCCCTGGTGGTGCCGGTGGACGGGATCAGGGCGCCGCTGCGGGCCGTGCGAACCATGCCGGCACCGTATGCGGACGGTCCTCCCGGGCCTTGTTGATCTCGTCCGCACGGTTCTGCCGATACAGGCTGCGGAAGGTCGCGTATGGGTCCAGCGCCCCGCGCTTGATGCTGTCCACCTGGTCAATCAGCCGCGTCCGCGTGTCCACGAGGCCAAATCCCAGCCGGCTCAGGTCCAGCGCCGTTTGCCCGCCGAACGACGTCCAGGTGAACGGGTCCAGCACCGTCTGCACGCCGTAGCCCGTCGCGTCCCGCGGGTTGCTCGGCCCAATCACCGGCAGGAACAGGTAGGGTCCGCCGTCCGCCACGCCCCACAGCGCCAACGTCTTGCCGAAGTCGTTCTCGTGGTCCGGGTAGCCCAGGCCGGTCGCCACGTCGAACAGCCCGCCGGCCCCGGCCGTGCTGTTGATGACGAACCGCATCATGCTGTCGCCGGCCTTGCGCGGCTTGGCTTGCAGCACGTCGTTGGCGAACTGCGCCGGCGTGCTCAGGTTGACCAGCAGGTTGTGCACGGAGCGCCGGGCACGTTCGGGCACCGTGTCGCGGTAGGCGACCGCAACCGGGCGCAGCACATAGGTGTCCAGCTTGTCGGTGATCCGGTAGAAAAGCCGGTTGGTCGGCTCCAGCGGGTCGTTCACCTCGCGATACTCAGCCAGGGCGTCGGGGTCGCTGGCCGGCGGCTTGGTCGCGCAGGCGGCGCAGGACAGCACGAGCAGGGCTGTGAGGGGACGGAACAAGGGCGACACGCTGCATCCTTCGGCGGCTTCGTCCAAATAATCCCATATCCCGTTAACGTTGCCCAGGTGCGTGGCGGTCACACTCCCGTCCCTTCGCTGTGGCGCGCGCGATCCCTGCGTCGTGCTGTCCAGCCGAATGCGGGCTGACAACCCGGCCCCGTCCCCCTATGCAAGCGGGATGCAGCCTGCCGACACGCTCCCCGCCATGGTGGCCTTCATCAAGCGCCGCCTGGTCAAGACCGCCGAGATGGGAGGCCAACGCTTCCCCGCCCTGGCCGAAACCGCCGAGCGCTTCAACGACACCAGTTGGTTCTGGACCGACGACAACGCCAAGGCCGCCGAGCTGCTGGCCGAGCCCGGCCTGTATAACGCCGACCCCACCTATGCCGACGCCGCCCTGGACTTCGTGCTGCGCATGTCCGAGGGCGCCGTCATCCAGCGCCGCTGCGGCCCGCCGGAGCTGCGCGTGCTGTCCACCGATCCCCGCGCCTTCCGGGTCGAAACCGCGTTCTTCATCCTGGAAGGCGACCTGTCCCAGGGCCTGGTGCGCCACGCCCTACGGTTCAACGACGGCCGCACCGTCACCGCGGCACAGCACACCGGCAACACCGTGAGCGTCCGGCAGGGCCGGCGCGACCGGACGCTTGACGTCGAGAAGGCCATCACCGACTTCGCCGTGGAGGCCAGCGCGGACCAAGTGGCAGTCTGGCACAGCAGCCGCGTCGCCCTGCCCGCCGTGCCCTGGCTGCGCCAGGCCGCAAAACCGTTGGGGCGGCTGCGCTACACCTACACCGTCCACCAGGACCGCCCCGCCGTGGCGCTGCGGGTCGAGCTGCAGCTCGACCCCGGCATCTCGCTGGACGGCTGCGTGCTGACGACGGCGGTGGACCAGCTCAGCATCACGCACGGGGTGGAGTATCGCGGCTTCGCCGTGCGGGCCGGCGGCGTGGACCGTGCGGTGCGCGGCATCGCCGACGACCGCACGACGCTGCACGAGGGGCCGGCGGACTACACGTCCATCGCACAGGAGGGTGGGTCGCCGGGCTTCTCCTATGCGATCCACACGCTGCTGCGGGATGCGACCCGGCTGGCGACGGTGCAGGCGCGCGGGCAGAAGGCGGGTCTGCTGCATTGGGTGCTGCACCGCTACCGCATGGGCGCCGTCCCGGCCGGCGGCTCCGTCGCCATCGGGGAGGAACGGATGGTCACCGGCGGCGGCTACTACGACGCCCTGGCGCACTACGAATCGGTGCTGCGGGACGGCGCGGGCGGCGGCGGCTACGACCCCAGCATGACCTACGACATCGGCGCCGAACTGAATGCCGTCGCCGCACACATCCTGTTCGCGCGCCGGGGCCGCTACAGCCATCCGCCGTCCGAGGACCGGCTGGCGCAGCTGCAAACCTGGTACGACCGGCACGTCCGACGCTACTTCGACTTCATCCGGCCGGGCGAAGCCGATGACCTCACCCGCGTATTCACCCGCGGCATCGCGTTCGTGGCGCTGTCGCTGGATTGCATGCTGCGCGCCACTGGGGAGGCCCGCTACCGTGCCCAGCTCGACCTCGCCTGCAGCATCATCCTGCGCACGCAGAAGCGGCTGCCCTGCGGACGGGACGAGCATGACGGCACATTCGTGGACACCTGGGCCGGACGGGTGCCGTTCTTGGACAACCATGCGTCCTGCGTGCTGGCCCTGGCCCGCGCCGCCTGGCACGGCGACCCCGGCGGCACCCTGTCGCAGGCGGTGCGGGAGGGCATCCTGGGCATCAAGCTCTACTCGGGGATCGTGGACCTGGGCGGCGGCCATACGGTCGCCGCCGACAGCGTGGCGACGCTGAACATCACCAGCGACAGGCCCGGCGGATACGACCACGCCGACACCGGGTTCTGGAACTTCAAGCTGGGCATGGTGCTGCGCGCCCTGCGTGCGGCGGCACATGCGGCGGACGCCGGCAAGCTGGACCTGGACACCGCGGCCCGGCGCCGGCTGGCGACACGCCGCGACCTGTGCCTGGACCTGCTGGCGCAGTCCATGCGCTGGCATCGGGATGACGGGGCGGAGATGCTGGAGGTGCTGACCTCCCGCATCTCGGGGGAAACCAACTCGGAAACCCAGCCCTGGATCGCCCTGGGCCTGGAGCCGGTCGTGGACGAGGCCATCGTTGCGCTCGCCGTTCCGTAGCCGGCAACGGCTCGTCGTCACCCTGCCGCCCGGTGCGGCGGACCCGCCGGCGATCCCGCCTGCGGACTTGATGACGCCGCGGGCCACGGACGCGGCGGCGCAAGTCACCCTGGCCTACCGCGCCGTGCTGGGGCGGGAGGCCGACCCGGACGGGTTGGCGCGCTACGCCGCTGCGTTGCAGGGCGGACGCGACATGGCCTGGCTCGTGCGGGTGCTGGCGGATTCGGACGAGTTCCGCGCTCCCCCGCCCACCCCGGCCCTCCCGCCTGCCCCAGTGTCCCGCCTGTATCCGCTCGACGCCGCGCCCCCCATGGCGGTGCAGACCGAGTGCGGCGCGGACGAGCTGCAAGCCCTGTGGGACCGCGTGGCCGCCGTCTGGTCCGGGCTTGGCGAAGCCGACGCGCATTGGTCCGTGCTGACGGAGGACCGCTTCCGCGCTCCCAGCCTGGACGCCGCCGCCCTGGCTGCGTTCCACGAGACCGGAGAGGGTGAAGCGCGCCGCCTGGACGCCTGGCTACGCCGTGCGGGTGTCCCTTTGCCGGCGGACGGAGTCTGCGCCGAATACGGCTGCGGTGTCGGCCGCATCACCCGGGCCCTCGCCCGGCGCTTCCGGCGGGTGCTGGGGTTCGACGTCTCCGCACCGCATCTGCGCGCCGCCGCCGCCGACCTGGCCGCCTCTGAGATCGGCAACGTCGAACTGCTGCAGGTGCGTGGCCCGGCGGACCTGGCGGCGCTGGGCGGGACGGACCTGTTCTACTCCGTGATATCGCTGCAGCACTCGCCGCCGCCGGTCATCATGGACGTGCTGCACCGGGCATTCGCCGGGCTGCGTCCCGGTGGGTGCGCGTTCTTCCAGGTGCCGACCTATGGCGCCGGCTATGCCTGGCCCTCCGAGGCGGCGAGGCAGGTGGGAATGGAGATGCACTTCGTCCCGCAGCGCACGATCCTCGCGGCGGCGCACGATGCCGGGCTGCGGGTGCTGGAGGTGCAGCCAGACTGGTGCATCGGCCGGGACGGCGAGTGGATCAGCAATACTTTTTTATTAAGGAAAGGTTGATGCATCCTGCTCCCTCTCCCTCCGGGAAAGAGTTAGGGTGAGGGAAAAAGACGGCAGTGCCGCCGCCTGCATCCGGACAACCCCAATACAGGAGGGGCCGGCGCACGCGGCTTCCCTCACCCCGGCCCTCTCCCGAAGGGAGAGGGAGAAAAACCTCTATCCCCGCGCTGCCCGCGGCGCCTTCCGGCTGGCGTAGCTGCGGCCCGGCCGGGCGCCAGAAGTCCGCAGGTCGGACCCGGCGGTCGCCGGCTCGATGCGTGCCTCGCCTTCCCCCGCATGCCGCGTCGCCTGGGCGAAGCGGTCAGCAGCGTCCGCCGTGATCTCGAACCGTGTGTCGGTGTCGAAGATGCGTATCGCGCCGATGTCCGCCTTGGTCACGCCGCC
>DASWOJ010000203.1:0-6532 GCA_036398775.1 Acetobacteraceae bacterium | reverse complement strand
TGATGCTCCAGTCCGCCGTGACCTCCTCGCCGAAGACGCTGAACTCGACGAAGCGGCCGAGCTTGCGGATCATGTTCAGGCCCTGGGTGACGGAGGACGGGTGGCCAGTCGCCTCGATGTAAACGTCGCAGCCGTAGCCGTCGGTCATGTCCTTCACCGCCTGGACGACGTCCTCCTTCAGCGGGTTCATCACCACGTCGGCACCGAAGCGCTTGGCCAGTTCGAGCCGGTCGGGCTTGGTGTCCAGCACCACCAGCTTGGACGGGTTCTTGAGCCGAGCGGCCCCCACCATCCCCAGCCCCAGCGGCCCGGCGCCCGCGAGCACGACCACATCGTCCAAGCCGATCAGGCCGCGGTTCACGGCGTGGACCGAGCACGCATACGGCTCGACCAGGACCGCACGCTCCATCTGCAGGTCGTGCGGTATCTTGTGCGTGCGCGACTCCTTCGGAAACCGCATGTACTTGGCCATGCCGCCGTTCACGTTGTTCTGGAAGCCATAGACATCGTGGCGCTCGCACATCCAGTACTCGCCGCGACCGCAGTAGCGGCAGTGCTCGCACGGGACGATCTGTTCGGAGATCAGGCGGTCGCCGACCTTGTATTTGCCTTCGCGGGCGACGTTCTCACCGATCTCGACGGCGTGGCCGATGAACTCGTGCCCGGGGATCATCGGCGCCTTGACGTAGCGGGGCTGGCCCTTGCCGTCGCCCCAGAACGACGGCGCGCCCTGGAACGTCTTGATGTCGCTGGCGCAGATGCCGCACGCCTCGACGGCGATGATGATGTCGTCCGGCCCGGCGCGGGGCACGTCCACGGTTTCCAGCCGGTAGTCGCCGGGGGCATAGGCGACGACCGCGGTCATCGTCTTCGGCAGTGCGTTGGGGCGGGAAATAGTTGCGGTCTCGCTCATGGCGACTCTCCTTGCTGGTCGTGCAGCAGTTTGGTCAGTCCGTCCACCAAGGTTCCCAGCAGCAGGCTGCAGGAGGCGGCGCCGGCATCGAGCGTGCCGCGGGACCGTTCGCCCAGCCGGCTCGCACGGCCGATGCGGGCGACCATGTCGCGGGTGGATTCGAGGCCCGAGGCGGCGGCCCGCTTCATGCTGGCAAGGCACGCGGCGAACGGCTCGGACCGGCCTTGCGCCGCCTCGAAGGCGGACACGGCGGGGTCGAGCACGTCCACCAGCGTCTTGTCGCCCGGTTTGGCGCCGCCGAGGTCAATCACGGCGGCGTAGCCGGCGCGCAGCATGGCCGCGAACCCGGGGGCGTCAATGCGTCCGGCCCCATCCAGCGTCCCCGCCATCTCGGTAAAGCAGGTGCCGTAGAGCGGACCCATGGAGCCGCCGATGTCGCCGAGCAGCGTGTCGCCGAGCGTCTGCAGCCCCTGTGCCAGGCCGAACGGCTCGCCGGCGCGCAACCGGTCCGCTGCGAGGCGGAAACCCTTGCTCATGTTGATGCCGTGATCGCCGTCGCCGATCTTGCCGTCAATCTCGCTGAGGAAGGCCTGCTCGCGGACGATTGCGGCGGCCATGTCCAGCACGATCGGGCCGGCGTCCTGCTCGCTAACCGAGTCTATGAGCGCCACCATGTTCAGTGCTCCGCCACGGTCAGGCCGATGGAATGGGCAGGTGCGGCGATCAGCCGGTCCAACTCCGCATCAAGGCGGGTCACGGTGACGGACACGCCCATCATCTCCAGCGAGGTGAAGTAGTTGCCGACGAAGCGGTGGCGCGGGGTGATGCCGCGGGCGCGCAGCATCTCGTCAACGTGGCCATACAGCAGGTACAGCTCCATGACCGGCGTGGCGCCGAGGCCGGAGATGAGCACGGCCACATCGTCGCCGCGGCCAAACGGCAGGTCGGCCACGATGCGTTCGACCATGTCGGCGGCCATGTCGCGGGCGGGGGCGATGGGCATCACCGCGATGCCGGGCTCGCCGTGGTGGCCGATGCCGACCTCCATCTCGCCATCTTTGATGATGAAGTTCGGCTTGCCCGCGGCGGGAATGGTGCAGGCGGACAGGCCGATGCCGACGGAGCGCGTCTGGTCAATCGCCTTTTGGGCGGCGGCGATCACGTCGTCCAAGGATGCGCCCTCGGCAGCACGTGCGCCGCCGGCCTTCCACATGATGATCTCGCCCGCGACGCCGCGCCGCTTGTCCCGTTCCTGCGGGCCGGCGGAGGCGACGTCGTCGTTGGCGACCACCGTCCGGACGTTCACGCCGTCCTTGGCGGCCAGCTTGACCGCCATTTTCACATTCATGTTGTCGCCGGCGTAGTTGCCGTACAGGCAGGCCACGCCCGCGCCGGCATCGGCCGCCTCGAACGCGGCATGGAAGCTTTTTGCGGTGGGCGATGCGAACACCTCGCCGATGGCCACCGCGTCCAGCAGGCCAGGCCCGATGTAGCCGAGAAAGGCAGGCTCGTGGCCGGAACCGCCGCCGGTGACCACGCCGACGTGGCCCGGCACGTTGGGGCCTGCACGGCGCAGGACGCGGGGATGGGCCGTCGCCTGCAACAGGCCGGGGCACGCCGCGAGATAGCCGCGCAGGCTGTCCTCCACGACTTCGTCCGGATTGTCGATGACCCGGTTCATGCGGGTTGCGCCGCTTTTGAGTGGTTCACGCCGTCCTCCCGACTTTTACAAGACCTTGCACGTAGCTGCACCGTTGTCAAGTAGCTGCACGGACGTTCACGCCGATAACTCGCAAACCAAGCTGAATAACGGTTAGAAGGGTCAACTTACCTTGCAAAAGGGGGCTATGGCAGCCTATGTCGTCACCAACCTGTTGATGAGAATTTCAACTGTTGAGCAATTGTGCAGTGCACAGTCGCCCGTGTCGGGAAGGAAAGTCCATGGCGATCGCGATCGGCTGTGATGAAGCGGCCTTCGAGCTGAAGCAGATCCTCAAGCAGGTGCTCGTTGACCGGGGCCTGGAGGTGGAGGACTTCGGCACGCACGACACCCGGCCCGTGCTGTATCCGGACATCGCCTTCGCCGCGGCGCAGTCGGTGGTGGACGGACGCAACGACCGGGCCGTGCTGCTCTGCGGCACCGGGATCGGCATGGCGATCAGCGCCAACAAGGTGCCGGGCATACGCGCGGCCCAGTGCCATGACACCTACTCGGCGGAGCGGGCGCGCAAGAGCAACGACGCCCAGGTCATCACCATGGGGGCGCGGGTGATCGGCCCCGAGCTGGCCAAGTCAATCCTGCACGCTTGGCTGGACTCGGAGTTCGAGCCGGACCGCTCCGGACCCAAGGTCGCCCGCATCCGGGAGTTTGAGAACGCCGTCAAAAAGGTTTAGCTGCAATCCCGCAGGCCGGGATTCCCATAGTGAGCGCAGCATCAAAGGATATCCGACGCCCCCCCGATTGGGGCGACATCTCGGCAGACACCCTGGTTGAGATCGCCAGCCTCTACTACTACCAGGACATCACGCAGGAGGAGCTGTCCCGCCGCTTCTCGCTGTCCCGTGCCAAGATCAGCCGCCTGCTCAAGCGGGCGCGGGAAGATGGCATCGTCGAGATCCGCGTGCACCAGCACCCCGGCATCAGCAACGAGCTGGAGCAGGAGTTCATCAGCACCTTCGGCATAGACCGCCTGCTGGTGTCGCTGGACCAGCGCGACCCGGAGGCGCAGCGCCTGGCGGTGGCGGGCCTGGTGGCGAACCACCTTTCGCGTACCTTGACCGAAGGCATGACGGTTGCGGTCGGCATGGGCCGCAACGTCGCCGCCGTCGCGGACTGCGTGGCGCCGACCCGGCGCGCGGTGACGTTCATGTGCGCCATCGGCGGATCGGTCCGGGCGGGGGAGCACATGAACCCGGACCACATCTGCCGCCGCCTAGCCGTGCGCTTCGGCGGTGAGAGCGAAACGCTATACGCCCCGGCCCTGGTCGCCGATGCCAGCCTGCGCGACGAGCTTTACCGCAACGATACCGTCAAGCTGACGCTCGACCGGGCGCGCCGGGCGGATGTGGCGCTGGTCGGCATCGGCGACCTCAGCGAGGACAGCAACATGGTGCGGATGGGCTGGTTCTCGCCGCAGGAGGTGGCGGAGGCCCGCTTGGCCGGAACCATCGGCGACATCATGGGCTACGACTTCATTGATATCCACGGCCGCGCGTCCAGCGCCAACATGCAGGGCCGGGTCATCGGCCTGACCACCCGCGACCTGAGCCGCATTCCCAACGTGATCGCAATCGCCAGCGAGAACACCAAGGCCGCCGCCATCCTGGGCGCACTGCGCACCGGCGCCATCAACACACTGGCGACGAGTTCCACCAACGCCCGCACCGTGCTGCGTTTGCATGAGGCCACCTCGAAGCCATGAGGTAGGCGCGGGATGCGGGATGCCGGATAGGCGGTCGAACTTGGAGTTGCGCCCTGAACCCTTCGGGGGCGTTGGCATGGGGAGCGTCAAAAGCCTTGGGCGCTACGCCGCGCCCTGGATTGCTGGGTGGCCAAGCTGCCCGTCCGGCACCGCCGCCCCGACCTGAGGCACACGATGGGCGCCGCGGGGTGACTAGCGCATCTGCCGGCGCTTGTTCATGCGGGCACTCACCATCTGGTATGCGGTATCCTTGGCCCGCGTCACCAGCCGCCTCGGCCCGCATCCAGCCGGTCTTGCGCCGTTCCGGCATTCCGCGTGCGCCGCCCCCAACCGATCTCCCCGGTGGCGACTGGCGGCCTCGTCAAGGCGTTCGTGCGCCGGTTCTGACCCTCCTGCCTGCGGCTTGCGCCTGGGATGGTCCAGGCACGCCGTCCAGCAGCATGTCTCGTGCGGCCGCGTGCTGGACGTCGGTCAGTGTTTTGCCCACGTCCGCTGCGCCCCTGAGTGCTGCCGCCTTGAGGGTCCCGTCGGATGAGGCGGCTGCCTGCAAGTAGTTGACATAGGACCGGACCGAGTCCCGGGCGACGCCGTAGCCGTTCTCGAAGGCGTAGCCGACGGCATACTGGGCGACCTGGCTGCCCTTGCCAGCCTTGGCCTCCAGAGCCGGCACCAACCCTGACAGTTCCTGGACGGCCCCTGGGTCGAGCGGGCCGCGTCTCAGCACCGCCCTCTGGAGCCGGACGGCCATGGCCCCGTCGGCGTCAAGGGACGGCGGCGGCGGACTGGCGCGCGACGTGGACCGGACTGGGAGCCGTTGCGGGGCTGGCCTGGCCGGGGGCGGCCCTGGTGGCTCGATTGCGTGAAGGGCGACCAGGTTTGTGCGCGCCGCCAGAATCCCGTCCTCCTCCGCAATGCGAAAATAACGAATCGCCCTGGCCCGGTCGCGGGGCACGCTATCGCCGTCGCGGTAGATCAGGCCCGCATTGAAGGCCGCCCGGCCGTAACCCCGCTCGGCTGCCCTTGCATACCAGCGCAAAGCCTCAATCCGGTTGGCTGGCGTACCACGGCCGTTGTCATACATCGCGCCCGTGTTGAACATCCCCCGGACGCTTCCTGCTTCGGCCGCCCGGCGATACCATGCCAGGGCCAGGGCATTGTCCTGCGGCACGCCGTAGCCCGTATCGTACAGCGTTCCCACGGCGGCCATGGCCGACGCGTCGCCACCGGCCGCAGCCTGTGACCATTCGCGGTAGGCAGCCGCGTAGTCACCGCCGGAGAACGCGGCATCGGCGGTCAACGTGTCCGCGGACGCCAGGTCTGCCAAAGCAGCCAAGGCGAACATTGCAAGCAGAAGCTGCCGAATCTTCTCCATTTAGTCTTTCCTGCCCATGAATATTCGTAGGTTACTGCAATATTTTTACTTAACCATAGTATGATCCAGGTACAAGGTAGAGGTGTTGCGTTCGCCGCGCCTCGGTGCCAAGGCGTTTGCTTGCAAAAGGTTTGTCAGGTGTTCAAGCGTGCGTCCTGCTGCTGGTTTCGGCACGTGCGGCTCCGCCGCAACCGGTGGCTGGGCAGGTTGCGGCTGCACCCGCGCCTGCCAGCACAGCCGCCAAGCCATGCACGGGCTTGCTGACGATCGAGTTCGAACTGTGCGCGGGAACACTGTCGCAGGTCGCGCAGGCGGAGTTCGGCGAGGCCGCGCGGCTCTGCCGGGAGGCTGGTCCGAAGATCATGTCCATCGCCAGCCGCTTCGAAGGTGGGGCCGGAGTTTCCCAACCTGCTTCTGACTCTGCCATGCGCAAGACGGCGCACCTTATACGTTCACCGGCTGCGGATGCGCCGCGTCCAGGCCACCCGGCAACAGTCTGCGTGACGCGAGCTTTCCTGAACATGGCGGGATGGCGTCAAGGCACGGCCCGGGCAGCCGGCCTTGCGCGCGTGCCTGGGCGCTCGGGTTGTGTCTGGCCGGCCTGCATGTGGCGCGGCCTTTGCGCCACTGAACCAAAGGCGGCAAGCAAGGCAGCAGCTTCGTCGTCCCCCATGTCGGCTGAAGCCTTGATAAGCTCCCGCGCGTCGGCGACCTGGCTGATCGCGAGCAGCGCCTTGCCTAGGGCTAAGAGCCGGGCAGCCAACTTTGCGGCGTCCGGCGAAGGCGGAGGTCTCTGGCCCACTGCCGCCAAGGATCGCGGCGGAT
>DASWOJ010000202.1:0-2823 GCA_036398775.1 Acetobacteraceae bacterium | reverse complement strand
TCCTGGGACGCCATGGCGCAGCAGGAAAGCAGCATGCCCAAGCTGGTGCCCGGCGTCGCCATGCCGGCCAGCACCAGACTTTCTGTTTCGCCGGGGACCGAGAGTATGACGACCCGTCCCTGCCCGGCTTCCAGGATGGTGCTGCGGCATTCGCCGAGATCAGCCTCGGTCGCGATGCCGTCGGACAGGGCGTGCATGGTGCTCACGATGACGCTCAGCTTCTCGTTCGGGGCGCCGCCGATGCTGGCGACTTCGAACCCGTCCCTGGTGGAAACGGATGCCCAGATCAGGCCATTGCACCGGGCAGCCAGCGTTTCCAGGACGCTCCGGCAGGCCGATGCCAAATACGTTTTGCGATCAGGGTGCATACGGCCCGCCGGGATGATGAATGATGCCAGGGCCTGCGCTGGTCTGGGGGGTCCTATGCCGTTGCAACGAGGGCCTCGATCATGAGCATGATGTGGTCCCGGTTGCGGGCGTCCACTCCGAACACTGGCAAAACCCGGTCCCGGGACGCCAGCACGTCGTGATACATTTTCAGTCCGGTGTCGGGCCGCTCATCCATGTGAGTGACGCCGATCACCGCGCTGGCGTTCGCGATCGTGTCGCGAAACAGGTCCATGTAGTAGGCGAGGTCTCCTGCTGGGTCCGGACCCGCATGGTCCAACAAGACGATGATCCCCAGCGCACCGCGCGCCAGCAGCCTGCACATGAAGTCATAGCGCCGCTGGCCGGGGGTGCCGAAAATCAGCAGCCTGCGGCCGTCTTCCATCGTCATCGAACCATAATCCAGGGCGACCGTCGTGGTGGTCTTGTCGCCGCGCACCTGCTCCGCGCCGACCGGCACGTCGGTCCGCACAGGCGCGATGTCGCTAAGGGTAGTCACGACGGTGGTCTTGCCGGCCCCCATGCTGCCGGTGATGATGAGCTTCAGATCCGTCACGGCCATTGCAATCCCAGGCGTTTCAAAATACTGCGGAAAACCGTGGCGTGTTCGGACGCGCGCCTGGACTGGACGGGCGCGGCGGCATCCGGTTCGGGCGCCAGCTCACCTTGCTTCAGGATGCCAAGCTCGCCGCAGGCCGCAAGGAACATGGCTGCTTCATCGGCGTCATGCCCCGTCGCCGCGGAAAGTGCTGCAGCGGTCATGGTTTGACGGCCGAGCAGGCCGCACCAGGTGACATGGTGACGCGCGTGCGGCAGGCCTGCGAGGTCTGGCCAGGCCAGGAGCTTGAAGGCGCCGTTCCGGTAGCGTGCGGCCTCGCTGGCCCTGCCGCAGCGCAGGACCGCCACCCAAAACAGGTTCTGCAGCGGGAACGCCGGAACACTGACGATATGGCCGTTTTGGGTCGGCTGCACTGCGTTCCGGCCGTAGTAGGAGTTCTGCGCCACGGTCACGTGAGCGGGTGCGAGCGCGTCAGCCGGGCTGTCGAACAAGGTTTGCAGCGTTGCGTACGAGTAGCACATGTCGATCGTGGCCGCAGCGCAGATGGAAGGGAGTCCGCGCAAGCTTATCACGATGACCTGTGACGCCGCCTTTGCTCGGCGCAGCAGCTCCAGCAACGTGGGGCCTGCCGCATCAATGAAGGCCACGTCGCCGGCCACGGGATCTGAACTGCTGGGTCCAGGCTGCTGTTCCGGCCCATGAAGGTCAGCCACGGCGGCGGCCCGCGGGACCGGCATGTCAAGGTCCAGGCCCGCCGCGCGGCCATTGGCTGGGGTATGCGGGACCAGGATGTCATGCGTGCGCTGCGCCGGTTCGGCCTTGTGGTTCACCGGCAAGGCGCTGGCCGGCGCCGGCGGCACGTGCAGCATGGGCGATGCGGTTGGGCCTGCGGCAGGCAGGGACAGCCATGTTGGAAAGTTGCGGAGCATGGAACGCAGTCCGCCCGGCTTCGCCGCCGGCGACGCGCCGCACGCCGCAGGCTCGGGCGCTGGCAGGCTCGGGGCGGCAAGGGCTTTGCCGAGGTGTGCGGCCTCGTTGAGGACATGCACGATGCTGCCGGGTCCATGCACCTGCACGGGCTTGTTCAGCGTCAGCCCGCCCGATGTCAGGAACCCGAAGGTGGCTGCGGCGCGGGCGCCGCCACGCGTTGCGCTGCGCTGCCACGCGGCGGCGCCTGTCTCCGTATCAACGTCACACAGCAGGAGATCGCAATCGTCCATGCCTGCCGTGCTGAACGACCATTCCGCCGACAGGTGCGACCGGATCAGCCCTGCCAGGCTTTCGATCTGCGACGCATCAGAGGCGTCAAAGCCGGCGAGGGCGCAGTGCAGCTTTGCCATTGCACACTATTCAGGTTGTTCATGCAGCCCGGATGCGCCGGGCCGTATTCAGATGATACGGCGCCGGTGCATTGAGGGCGGCCGAAGTGCCGCCCCTCACGCCAAGCCGAGATAGGTCAGGCCAGCTTCTTCTCAGCCGAGGACAGCTGGTGCCGCGCCATGGCCAGGTTGGAGTTCGCCTTGTTGAGTGCGAGGTAGATGAACAGCGCGCTCTCGCCCTTGACGATGCGGATCAGGTGATACTGGCTGCCCAACGTGATCAGCATGTCTTCAATGTTGTCGCGCAGGCCCAGTGCTGCCATAGTTTTCATCTTGGCCTTCACGACCTCGGTGTTGCCAGCGGCGGCAACTTCCAGATTCAATCCTTGGCCGCCGGCGGTGCCGAGGCACATGCCGCTTTTCCAGTCCACCAGCGCAGAACCAACTGCGCCATCAATCATCATCGTGTCATCGAGAACGGCTTTAACATTCGCGGCATTCATGTTTTTGGCTCCTTTAATAGGCTTCCAGAGTCCGCCGACTTTCAACCAACGTTGG
>DASWOJ010000201.1:0-11136 GCA_036398775.1 Acetobacteraceae bacterium | reverse complement strand
GCATGCGCGAGGAGCTGAAGCGGTTGCAGCGGGAGCTGGGCATGACCTTCGTGCACGTGACGCACAGCCAGGAGGAGGCGATGGCGCTGTCCGACCTGATGGTGGTGATGGAGGCCGGGCGCATCATGCAGGCGGCCAGCCCGCGCGAGGTGTTCGAGCGGCCGGCCAACGCCTTCGCGGCGCGGTTCATCGGCGGCCACAACGTGCTGCCGGACGGCGCCGGGCTGGTGGCGCTGCGGACCGACAAGTGCCGGCTGCAGCCGCTCCCGCAGCAGGGCGCGTCGTTGGCGGGCCGGGTCGCGGCGGTGGAGTACCAGGGCGCGATGGTGCGGGTGGCGCTGGCCCGGGCGCTGATGACCAACCCGCGGGTGCTGCTGCTGGATGAGCCGCTCTCGGCGCTCGACCCGGAGCTCCGCATCCGCATGCGGGAGGAGCTGAAGCGGCTGCAACGCGACCTCGGCATGACCTTCGTCCACGTCACCCACAGCCAGGAGGAGGCGATGGCGCTGTCCGACCTGATGGTGGTGATGGAGGCCGGGCGCATCGTGCAGGCCGCACCGCCGCGCGAGGTGTTCGAGCGCCCGGCCACCGCCTTCGTCGCCCGGTTCATCGGCGGCCACAACGTATTGCCCGGGCCGCACGGGGCTGTGGCGGTGCGGGCCGACAAGTGCCGCATCGGTGGGCAGCCGAATGACGGCGGCCATGTCACCGGCCCGGTCCTCGCCGTCGAGTATTTGGGCGCCGCCGTGCGCGTCGTGATCCGGCTGGGAGACGCGGATGAGGCGGTCGCCCTCATGCCGGATGCCGAGTTCCATGCGGCACCCATCGCAATCGGCGACCGGGCCGCGCTAGGCTGGTCCGCCTGCGACGCCCATGCCATCGCCTGAACCGCACAAATCAAAACCCCAGAAGGAGCGCCCTGCCATGAGCACGACCCGCCGCCGCCTGCTGAAAGCCGCCTCTGCCGCCGTCGGCACGGCGACCGCATTCCCCACGGGCTTCCCGACGATCTGGGCGCAGAACATTAAGAACGTCACCCTGCGCCAGTTCGGCACCGGCGTGTCGGCGCTGAACCCGATCGCGGAGAAGGTGAAGCAGGACCTGGGCTTCACCCTGCAGATGACCGCGCTGGACACCGACGCTGTGGCACAAAAGGCGGTGACGCAGCCGCGCAGCTACGACGTGGCCGACATCGAGTACTTCCTGTGCAAGAAGATCTTTCCGACCGGCGTGCTGCAGGCGATGGACGTGAAGCGGATCAAGCAGTACGACCAGATCGTCCCGATCTTCACCACCGGCAAGCTGACGCCCACCAGCACCGTCGGCCAGGGGACGGCGCCGCACACCGTCGGCTTCGTGGAGGGCGCCGGGTCCACCAAGTTCACCCAAACGCCCAGCGGCTGGATGACGCTCATCCCCACGATCTACAACGCCGACACGCTGGGCATACGCCCCGACCTGGTCGGCCGCCCGATCACCCAGTGGAAGGACCTGGTTGACCCGGCGTTCAAGGGCCGTGCCAGCATCCTCAACATCCCCGGCATCGGCATCATGGACGCGGCCATGGTCATGGAAAGCCTGGGCCAGATGAAATACGCCGACAAGGGCAACATGACCAAGGAGGAGATCGACAAGACCATCGCCTTCCTGATCGAGACCAAGCGTGCCGGGCAGTTCCGCGCCTTCTGGAAGAGCTTCGACGAGAGCGTGAACCTGATGGCGGCCGGCGAGGTGGTCATACAATCCATGTGGTCGCCGGCCGTCACCGCCGTGCGGTCCCGCGGCATCGCCTGCACCTACCAGCCGCTGACCGAGGGCTACCGCGGCTGGGGCGGCGGCCTGGGCATCGCCAAGCACCTGAGCGGGCTGGAGCTGGATGCGGCCTATGAATACATCAACTGGTATCTGTCGGGCTGGGTCGGCGCCTACCTCAACCGCCAGGGCTACTACAGCGCCGTGCTGGACACCGCCAAGCAGAACATGAGCGCCGACGAGTGGGGCTACTGGATGGAGGGCAAGCCCGCCACCGCCGACATCGTCAGCCCCGAGGGCAAGGTGATCGACAAGGCCGGCTCCAAGCGCGACGGCGGCTCGTTCCAGGAGCGGATGAGCAAGGTGGCGTGCTGGAACTCGGTGATGGACCAGGACCGCTACATGGTCCAGAAGTGGAACGAGTTCGTGGCGGCGTGATGCGGGAGCCGTGCGGGGTGGAGAACCGCCCTGTCGCGGCAGGGCGGCGGCATCAAGCAGGCCATCCGCGATTGGACGAGCCTAGCTTCCTGCTCCCTCTCCCTCCGGGAGAGGGCCGGGGTGAGGGGGTCTTCGCTGTGGGGCCGGGCACCCCCAGCGCCGCTGGCACGCCGCCCCATGCACGCAAGCCCGGCGCTTGCCCACCCCCTCACCCTAACCCTCTCCCGGAGGGAGAGGGAACAGAGGCGGTCCATCCGAACCTGCCCGCCTTGCAATGAGGGCTGGAAGCATACGGCCCTACCTCCAAGCCCTGCCGCTCGCTGCCGTCCTGCTCGGCTTCCTGGTACTGCCGCTGCTGGCGATCCTGGTCGTCAGCTTCTGGGACTACGACAGCGTGCGGGTCATCCCCGCCTTCATGCTGGACAACTACCGCGACGTGCTGGGCTCGACCGTAACCTGGCGCACCTACGGCAACACCCTGAAGTACGCCGCGCTGGTCTGGGCCATCACCCTGCCGCTGGGGTTCGGCGTCGCCTACTACCTGGCGTTCCACATACGCACGACGGCGATGCAGACGGCGCTGTTCCTGGTGTGCACGGTGCCGTTCCTGACCAGCAACATCATCCGCATGATCTCCTGGGTGCCGTTCCTGGGCCGCAACGGGCTGGTCAACGGCGCGCTGATGGGCATGGGGCTGGTGGACCGTCCGCTGGAGGCGCTGCTGTTCTCCGACTTCGCGGTCGTGCTGGCCTTCGTCCACCTGTATGCGCTGTTCATGGTGGTGCCCGTGTTCAACTCCATGATGCGGATTGACCGGCGCCTGGTGGAGGCGGCGCGGGACGCCGGAGCCACGGGCGCACAGGTCGTCTGGAACGTCGTCATCCCGCTGTGCCGGCCCGGCCTCGGCATCGGATCGGTGTTCGTGGTCACGCTGGTGATGGGCGACTTCATCACCGTCCGGCTAATGGGCGGCGGGCAGCGGGCGTCGGTCGGGCTGATGATCTCCAACCAGATCGGCCTGCTGCAATACCCGGCGGCCTGCGCCAACGCCGTCGTGCTGCTGGCGGTCGTGCTGCTGATGGTGGGCGCAATCCTGCGCCTGTCCGGCGTGCGGCGGGAGCTGTAGGGATGGCGCGGGCGTTGCTGACGCTGCTGTTTGGCGCTTTCGTGCTGTTCCTGTACGGGCCGATCCTGACCATCGTGCTGCTGGCGTTCGGCGGACCCGACAGCGGGCTGACCTTCCCAATGCGCGGCGTGTCGCTGCACTGGTTCCAGCAGTTGCTGGCGACCCAGGCGGTGGGCGACCTAGGCGCGGCGCTGCGGCGAACGGCAGGGCTGGCGATGATGGTCACGGTCACCACGGTCTGCGCGGCGCTGGCCGCCGGGCTGGCGTTCCGCCGTCCGTTCCGGGGTAGCGGCGCGCTGTTCGTGCTGGCGCTGTCCAGCCTGATCGTGCCGTCCATCCTGGTCAGCCTCGGCGTGGGCCTGGTGTTCAGCCAGGCCGGGCTGGACACGGCGTGGTGGAGTTCCGCGTTCGGCGCGCAACTGACCTGGACCCTGCCGTTCGGGCTGCTGATCACCTTTGCCGTGCTGAACCGCTTCGACCAGTCATGGGAGGAGGCGGCGCGCGACCTAGGGGCGACGCCCTGGCAGGTGTTCCGCCTGGTGATGCTGCCGATCCTGGCGCCGAGCATCGTCGGCATCGGCCTGTTCGGCTTCACCCTGAGCTGGGACGAGTTCCCGCGCACCCTGCTGACCGCCGGCAGCGACAACACGCTGCCGCTGGAGATCTACGGCATGACGACGAACGTCACCTCCCCCGTGCTGTATGCGCTGGGGGCGGCGACGACCGGGATCTCGCTGCTGGCGATCCTGGCGACGCTGCTGACGATCCGCAGGCTGGGCGCCCGGGCGGTGCGGGGCTGACCAGCCTCCTGCACGCTGGACGGCCATTGGCGCATGACCTGACTTGCGAGGCGCCCTAGGCTTCAGGTGTTGCAGGCTTTGGGCGGCCCCGGAACCCACCTCCGTGCCGCGGCGTTCGGGCGTGGCAATCAGGGGAGGCCGGCATGGGCGACACGACGGTAATCAAGGTGGACAGCAGCCATTCGCCGAAGGGGCCGGACGGACAGGTATATCTTGCGACCGGCAAGAACATAGCGATGCGCATGTGGCAGGATGTAGCGCCTGGCACAGTGGAGGCGCCGGTGCGCCGGGAGTACGACTGCGCCGGCTATGCCATCAGCGGCCGGGCGGAGCTGCACACCGAGGGGCAGGTGATCCTGCTCAACCCCGGCGATTCCTGGATCGTGCCGCGCGGCGCCGAGCACAGCTACAAGATCCTGGAAGCCTTCACTGCCGTCGAGGCGACGACGCCTCCGGCCGCAGTGCATGGGCGGGACGACTCCGCGGCATAGGGCAGATTGCGGTTGGGTCCTGACGCGCAGCGGCTCGACCCAACCGCAAGCCTCTGCCGAGAAACAAGAAGCCAGTGGCCCATCATTCCTGATTTAATAAGTGCAGCCGCCGGTTTCGGCCCGAGCGTTGCTACGCGTAAACAGGTCACATCAATGCTGACCCTGCATCATAGCGGTATGCGTCCAGTCTGGATGTGAACCGGTCTATCGCGGCGCAGGGGCAGCAACGGGCCGGAGCAGGCTCGCCCTGCTATTTCGTCCCATACAGCCGGTCACCGGCGTCGCCCAGGCCTGGACGGATATAGCCGTGCTCGTCGAGTTGCCGGTCCACAGCCGCGGTGTAAACCGGGACGTCGGGGTGTTCACGCGCCAGCACGGCCAGTCCTTCCGGCGCCGCCAGCAAGCACACGAAGCGCAACTGCGCCACTCCGGCCTGACGCAGCCGGGACAGCGCCGCCGCGGCGGAGTGGCCGGTTGCCAGCATCGGGTCCACCAGCACCACCATCCGGTCCGGCAGGTCGTCCGGCAGCTTGAGGTAGTATTCGACCGGAACCAGCGTCGCCGGGTCGCGATACAGCCCGATATGGCCGACACGGGCGGAGGGGATCAGGTCCAGCATCCCATCGAGGATGCCGGTGCCGGCGCGCAGGATCGGCACGAAGCAGATTTTCTTGCCGGCCAGGGACGGCGCCTCCATCGTTTCCAACGGTGTCTCGATGGTGACGTTTTCCAGCGGCAGGTCACGTGTAACCTCATATGCCATCAGCAGGCTGATCTCGCGGGCGATCTGGCGGAAGTCGGCCGTCGCCGTGCTCTTCTGCCGCAGCAGCGTCAACTTGTGCTGCACAAGCGGATGCGTGACGACGGTGACATTGGTCATGGTCTGCACCTTCAGGACATGGGCGTGCTGCTCCCTCTCCCTTCGGGAGAGGGGGAAGGAAGCTACCACCTCAGAACACTGTCCCGTCGCTGGCGACCTGCAGCGGCGGGCCGCCACCGGGGCGGCGTTCGGCGGCAACGGCGCGGCCGGCGGCCCAGGTGCCGCCTTCCAGGATGCGCGACAACGGCAGCGAAGCCTCGTCGCGGTCCAGGTGCTCGCGGATCATCGGCGCCAGGCGGTCCAGCAACGCGACCGTCAGTGCCCGCCACTCCACGACCGCGGGATGGCCCGCCGGCAACGGCGCCTGCGCCAGCGCCGGGTCGCGCAGCTCTAATACGCCAAGGTCCAGCAGCAGGCCGCCATTCCGGTATTCCGGCAACCCCGTCAGCTCCGCGATGCCGGTGACCTGCACCCCGGCGTCTGCAAAGACCTCGATCAGCGAGTAGGCCAACCACTGCGACAGCTTGTGGAACGGCACCAACCCATCGCCGGGCACAGCCGGATGCGGCCAGACGTCTCCCAACGAGCGTCCGGCCATCACGATGCGGGACGGCCAAGCCGGCCCCAGCCCATCCAGCAGCGCCGCCAGCAGCGCCGCCGCCCCGACCGTCCCCGACGGCGCGAGAACGTCATACAGCCCGCCGATCCGGCCGCCCGCGAACAGGTCCGGCCGGGCCAGCACCGCCGCGCCCAGGTTACGCATCAGCGCCGCCCGGCCCTCCAGCCCAGCAAGCGAGTTCCCCTCGGCAACCTGGAACGCCCGGCCCAGCGCCGACGCGTCAACCGCCATAAGCCCGGCCGCGTCCGCCTGCGGCAGCCCCTCCGCCGAGAACAGCCCGGCGCGGAACGCCGCC
Organism: Acetobacteraceae bacterium; assembly: GCA_036398775.1. Lineage (GTDB taxonomy): Bacteria > Pseudomonadota > Alphaproteobacteria > Acetobacterales > Acetobacteraceae > DASWOJ01. Next base: position 4,795 of record DASWOJ010000201.1, on the reverse strand, counting down.
AAGCTTGCCACACCAAGCCCCTCCGACCGGGCCAGCACCTGTCCCGTATCCGCGTCGCGGTACCGCCACTCCGGCCCGGCGCCGGCGTCCAGCAGCACGCTGACGACGCACAGGTCTATCCGCGTGCGGGCCAGCGCCGCCGCATCCAGCCCGGCCAAATCACACCGCAGCGCCCCCCAACGGTCCACCCCGCCCGCCGCGAAGTGCCGCCACCGCGCATGGTGCGGGATGTCGAGCGTGGGATAGTTCCGCCGGATTACCGCCGCGGTGTAGTCGGCGCAGGCCGGCAGCCGCGCAAGGTCCACTGCCATGTTCGGCAGCCCGGCGCCGAGCGCCACGTCCAGCAGGCCGGCGCACCGCTCCCGCACCGCAGCCGCGCTGCACAGCCATGCCGCCAGGGCAGCGTCATCCATCCAGGCCGCGGCCCTTTGCCACGTGCAGCTCGGCCGCGTCCGGCACCGCCGCGGTGAAGTAGCCGGCGGCCTTCTTTGCGTCCATCTCGACGCTGGCGTCGGCAGGGATCAGCCAGTCCGGGATCGGCACGCGCTCCACGACCTCGATGCCGCTGGCGGTAATCGGCGCGTACTTCAGGTTGCTCATGGACACCAGCCGGTCAATCCTGGTGATGCCGAGCCAGTGCAGCACATCCGGCATCAGCTCCTGGCATCGCATGTCCTGCACGCCGGCGACACACTCCGTGCGCTCGAAGTAGGCGTCGGCGCGGTCGCCGCCGGGCTGGCGCTTGCGGGCGTTATAAACCAGGAACTTGGTCACCTCGCCCAGGGCGCGGCCTTCCTTGCGGTTATAGACGACGACGCCGACGCCGCCGGCTTGGGCCATCTCGACGGCAACCTCGATCCCCTGCGCCAGGTAGGGCCGGCAGGTGCAGATGTCCGAGCCGAACACGTCAGAGCCGTTGCACTCGTCATGGATGCGGCAGGCGATGCGCGTTTCGGGGCGGCCCAGCCGCGCCGGGTCGCCCATCAGATAGACGGTGGTGCCGCCGATGGGCGGCAGGAACACGTCCAGGTCAGGGCGGGTTACAAGCTCGGGAAACATGCCGCCGGTGTGCTCGAACAGCGCGCGGCGCAGGTCGGGGAGCGGGATGCCGAAGCGCCGGGCGACGCCGGGCAGGTGCCAGACCGGCTCGATGGCGATCTTGGTCACGCGCACGTCGCCGGCCGCCGTGAGCACGTCGCCGTCCGGGATCAGGCGGCCGGCGCGCATGGCGTCGGTGATCTCCGGCATGTTGATGTGTGCGCGCGTGACGGCGATGCTGGGCCGCACGTCGTGTCCGACGGCGATCTCGGCGGCGAAAACCTCCGCCGGCATGTGCCCCCAGGGGTCGAGCGACACGATCGCGTCCCCGGCCCATTGCGGGAACGGCCCGATGGGCACGGCAGGCGCAGTGTTGGTGAGGTCGGGACGGTGCGCCGGGTCCAACTGACCCGCCGCCACCGCCAGCGCGCGATACAGCGAGTAGGCGCCGGCATGGGTGCCGATGGCGTTGCGCCCTGGGGCGGAGTGGAGGGTCGCCACCACCGGGCCACGCAGCTTGGCGTCGCCGACGCCCCATGCCACGGGCCGGACGCCCCGCACGTTGCGCGGATGCGACGTGAGCACGATCGCCCGCGGCACGGGCTTTTGCTCATTGGCCTGCAATGGTGGGGTCGGCAGGTCCATGGTGCGTCCTATGCTGCGCTGCGTCGAGATTGGGGCGGCGGCACCGGACGGTCAATCCACCGGGTTGCGCGCCGTCCGCCTCCGCTCTTACGCGCAAACCTAGCATCCAACGTGCTAAACAGCCTTTCGAAACACCGCCTGCAAACAAACGGTTACAAAAACTTGCGCAGCCCTGCCGGTCCCACAGAAGGGAGAGGCTGGGCAGGCCCGCTCAGTCCAGCACCGCCGGATGATCCCCGTCCGCCTTGGCGGCGACCACAGGCCGGCGCATCAGGAACAGCAGCAGGGCCGCCGGGGCGGTGACCAGCATCATCGCCTTGAAGTCGTCGAGGTAGGCGATGATGGACGCCTGCTGGTTGATGATCCCATCCAGCATGGCGGCGCCCTTCGCTGTACCCGGCGCCAGCAGGTGCGCCACTACCCCCCGCCCGTGCAGCGCCTGGTTGAACGGCGTGATCCCCGCCGCCAGCTCGGCATGGTTGATCTGTATGTTGCGGGCCAGCAGCGCGGACGACGCCGATACGCCCACCGCGCTGCCGACGTTGCGCAGCAGCGACAGCAGGGAGGTTCCGTCCGTCCGCAGCTCCGCCGGCAGCGTCGCGAAGGCGATCACCTGCAACGGGATGAACACGAAGCCCAGCCCGGCGCCCTGCACGATGATGACCCAGATCACCCTCGTGCTGTCCACATCGGGCGTCCAACCGGTCATGTCCCACAGGCTCCAGGTCAGCAGCGCGATCCCCAGCGCCATCAGGCCGCGCGGGTCCACCCGGGATGACAGCCGCCCGGAGATCATCATGGCCGCCATGGTGCCGAAGCCGCGCGGCGCCATCACCAGCCCGGCCGTCGCCACCGGATAGTTCGCCAGCGTCTGCAGCCACGGCGCCAGCAGGGCGGACGACGCCAGCAGGATCATGCCGACCGCGAACATCACCGCGAGGCTGGCCGAAAGGTTGCGGTCCCTGAACAGGCGCGGAGCGATGAACGGCCGCTCCGCCGTCAGCAGGTGGACCACGAACAGGTAGATGCCCAACCCGGCCAGCACCGCCTCGATGATGATCTCACGCGATCCGAACCAGTCCTGGTCCTGCCCGCGGTCCAGCATGAGCTGGAAGGCGCCCAGCCCCAGCGCCAGCACGCCGAACCCAAGGAAATCGAAGCGGAAGCCGCTCTTGCCCTCGGTCTTCGGCAGGAACAGCATCAGCCCGGCCGTTGCCAGCACGCCGAACGGCAGGTTGACGTAGAATACCCAGCGCCAGTTGTACAGGTCGGTCAGGTAGCCGCCCAGGGTCGGCCCCAGGATCGGGCCGACCATCACGCCGACGCCCCACATCGCCATCGCCGATCCCCGCTGTTCCGGCGGGTAGATGTCCAGCATCGTCGCCTGGCTGAGCGGCACCAGCGCCGCGCCGAACACGCCCTGCAACAGGCGGAACAGCACCATCTGTTCCAATGATTGTGCGACGCCGCACAGCATGGAGGCGGCGGTGAAGCCCACCAGGCACACCAGGAACAACTGCTTGCGCCCGAACCGGACCGACAGCCAGCCGACCGGCGCGGTGAAGATCGCGGCCGCGACGATATAGCTGGTCAGCACCCAGGTGATCTGGTCGGTGGTCGCCGACAGGCTGCCCTGCATGTAGGGCAGCGCCACGTTGGCGATCGTGCTGTCCAGCGCCTGCATCAGCGTGGCGATCATGGCGCATACGGTGATGAGGCCACGGTTGGGAACAGGGTTCATGAAACTCGCCTCAAATCAAAGCGGCTTCCCTCTCCCTCCGGGAGAGGGTTGGGGTGAGGGGTCTTGGTTGCGGAGCGGGGCACTGACAGCGCCTATCGCACACGGTCCCGCAGCAATGAGAACCGCACTTGCCCGCCCCTTCACCCCGACCCTCTCCCGGAGGGAGAGGGAGCAGAATTAGAACAGGTCGTGCAGGCTGCGCGTGTGGCCGGTATCAACCTCCGCCTCCACGCTCATCCCGGAACGCAGCGGCGGGTCGCCTGCCGCGTGGTCAACCTGGATGCGGATCGGGACGCGCTGCACCACCTTGACCCAGTTGCCGCTGCTGTTCTGCGCCGGCAAGATGGAGAACTCGCCGCCGGCCGCCGGGGCGATGCTGCCCACGGTGCCGGTCCAGGTCCGTCCGGGGTAGGTGTCCACGGTGACGCCGACATGGTCCCCGGGGCGCACCCAGGTCAGCTCGGTTTCTTTCGGGTTTGCCTCCACCCAGGCGTGCTCGGACGACACCAGGCCGAACGCCGCGGTGCTGGCCGCGAGGTAGGTGCCCGGCGACACCGCGTCCACGCCCGTCACCACCCCGTCCATCGGCGCATGCACCGACGCGTGGTCGAGCTGGCGCTGCGCCTCCGCCACCTGGGTCTGCATCTGCTTGTAGGACGGCATGGTTTCCGGGTCGGCGTTGGCGTCGCCGCCCAGCCGTGCCAACTGCACCTGCGCCGCGACCTTGGCGGACTCATGGGCCTGCTGGTCCGCCAGCAGTTGGAAGCGGGCGTCGTCATAGGTGGACCGGGCCACGTCGCCGCGCCCGACCAGGCCGTTGGCGCGGTCGAACCGGGCCTGGTCGGCCTGCACCTGCGCCGCCTTGCTGCCGACGTCGCGTAGCATGCGCTCGTAGTCGCGCCTCATGGCCTCAAGCTGCAGCCGGGTTTGGTTCAGGTTGGCATTGGCCGAGTCCAGCGCGATGCGGAACTGCCGGTCGTCCAGGCGGAACAGCAGGTCGCCCTTGTGGACCTCCTGGCCCTCGTGCACCGGGATCTCGGCGATCAAGCCGGACACGTCGGTCGCCAGCGACACCTTGTCGGCGCGTATGTAGGCGTTGTCTATGGAAACGTAGCGCCCGCCGTTCACCCAGAACCCGAGCGACCCGGCCCCCACTGCGGCGATCCCGCCCAGCATGAGCAAGGGGCGCAGCCAGCGCCGGCGGTTGCGCGCCAGGGCGGCGGACTTGGCGTCCGCGGGATGCGCCTCGGGAACGTCCCGGGCGGTGGTCACAGCTTGCGACATCAGGCGTTTTCCTCAATGGCGGCCAGCGCGGCATCGGCGTCCGGGCGGCGGGACAGGGTGGCGCGCATGCGCAGCAGCGCGTCGGTC
>DASWOJ010000200.1:0-3781 GCA_036398775.1 Acetobacteraceae bacterium | reverse complement strand
GAAGGCGCAGCAGGCCCGCATCGCCCCGCGGCTGCGTCCCCGGCTGGATGCGGTCCTGGCGCACTGCGCTTTCGTAATGGGTCCGGAGGTCGCCGAGCTGGAGGCGGCGCTGGCGGCCTATTGCGGAGCACGCCACTGCATCGGGGTCAGCAGCGGCACCGATGCCTTGCAGATCGCCATGATGGCGGAGGGCATCGGACCCGGCGACGCGGTGTTCCTGCCGTCCTTCACCTACACCGCAACCGCCGAGGTGCCGCTGGTGCTGGGCGCCACCCCGGTGTTCGTGGACGTGGACCCGCACACCTTCCAGATTGACCCCGCGCACCTGCAGGCCCGCATCGAAGCCGTGCGCACCGCCGGCCGGCTGCGCCCGCGCGCCCTGGTCGGGGTGGACCTGTTCGGCCAACCCGCGGACTGGTCGGCACTTAACCGGATCGCCGCGGCGGAAGGTCTGTTCACCCTGGACGACTGCGCCCAAAGCTTCGGCGCCAGCCTGCACGGCACGAGGCTCGGCACCCAGGCCCAGGCGACGGCGACCAGCTTCTTCCCCAGCAAGCCGCTCGGCGCCTACGGCGACGGCGGCGCCCTGTTCACCGACGACGACGACCGCGCCGCCCTGTATCGCAGCTTGCGCAGCCACGGCGAGGGCACCACCCGCTACGAGGTGCTGCGCACCGGCATGAACGGCCGGCTGGACACCATGCAGGCGGCGGTGCTGCTGGCAAAGCTTGAGGTATTCGACTGGGAGCTGTCGGTGCGGGAGCGCATCGCCGGCATCTACGACGCGCACCTGGGCGAGGGCCGCCTGGGCAACCTGTTGACCATCCCGGCCCGGGTGCTTGGCGGGCAAAGCGCCTGGGCGATCTACGCCGTGCTGCTGCGGGACGGGACGGACCGGGATGCGGTGCAGGCCGGGCTGCGCCAGCATGGGGTGCCGACCGCGGTTTATTACCCGCGCCCGCTGCACCGGCAGCCCGCCTACGCTGGGCACCATGACGGGGCGGCGCTGCCGGTGTCGGACGACCTGTCCCAGCGCATCCTGGCGCTGCCGATCCACCCGGACCTGACCGACGCGGATGCCGGGCGCGTCTGCGGCGCGCTGGCGGCGGTGCTTGGCGCCGGGAGCTGATGGAACCGGGGAGGCTGGCAGATGTTAGCGGCCCATGAACCAGCCAAAAGTCCAGACCGACATCCCGGCCGAGGGCGCAAGCCCTGACCACAACCCGACCGGCGAGACGCCGCATGGTATCCCGAAAGGGATGGAAGATAACGACGCGAAGGCCCTGCCCAACTCGGACCGGCATGAAGGCGAGAAGGCCGTGCAGAAAGCTGGCGACAACTAAGCTTGCAGCATTGTTCCATCCAAGATAGCAATTTGGTGAGCGGGATGTCGGCGGCGCTTGCAATCTACGGTTTGGCCGGTAAACCCTCGCCGGTCCAGCTAGCTGCACTGCCGTGGAACGTTGCTCAGAAACCTGTCAGTAACGTAATGTTGAACTTTGTCGTTGTTTTCACACCGGCATAGCATCATTTCCGAATTCACGCCTATTCTGCTGGCATGAAAGAAGTGGTCCGGCTTGCCATTGTGCTGGCGTCCATCGTCGGGCTGACTGGACCACGCGCCGCACAGGCTGCGGAGATTACGGTCCGCCAAGTCATAACCATCCTGCGCGAAGCCCGCCGCACCAGCACGACCGCGGACTTGCACGGGCGGGATCTGTCCCGGTTGGACCTGGCAGACCTCGACTTCTCTGGGGTCAATCTGTCCGGCGCAAGCCTGTTCGGGGCGGACCTGACCGGGGCGCGGCTGGTCGGCGCAAAACTTTCTGGTGCCAACCTGGACCGCACCATACTGGTCCGCGCCGACTTCAGCGGTGCCGACCTGCATGACGTCACCATGTTCCTGCCCGCCACTGCCGCCGTTCCCGGTGTTCCCGCCGCCGGCGACGCTCCCAGGTTCCATGATGCCAACCTGGCCGGCGCACGCTTGTTTGGCTCACTGGGCGACGGCGACTGGAGCGGCGCCAACCTCGCCGGCGCGCACCTTTCCATACGCGGCACCCAATTCCTGGCCGCAGCCAGGACCGATCTTGGCAGCAGCAGCCTGAGCGGCGCCAACCTGGCCGGCGCAGATCTGGTGGGCGTGCGCCTGCCCTTCGCCGACCTGCGCGGCGCGAACCTGCGCGGTGCCGACCTTCGCGGCGCCGACTTGGCCGGCGCGCACCTGTCAGGGGCGGACCTGACCGGCGCCCGGCTCGACCGGGCCAACGTGCAGCGTGCCGACCTTCGCGGCGTGCTTGGCCTGGATCAGGCGTCCGGCGTGGCCAACCTGCAGAATTTCGACATGGCCGAGCATTAGACGTGCTGCGGGCCGCCCTGCTCGCCAGCGTCCTGGGACTGCTTCCCGCGCCAGGCCATGCGGCTGAGCGGGTGGATGTCGCGCTGGTGCTCGCGGTGGACGTGTCTGAATCGGTGGATAGCAGCCGGTTCACCTTGCAGATGGCCGGCATCGCCGCGGCATTCGAAGCGCCGGAGGTGCAGGGCGCCGTCCTGGCCGGGCAGCACCATGCCATGCTGATCGCCCTGGTGCAGTGGTCCAATCACCCCAACCTGTCCATTCCCTGGACCCTGCTGACCAGCCCAGCCGATGTGCATGCCTTCGCCGCCCAGGTGCGCCGGCTGCGGCGGACGGAAAAGGGGTTCACCTGCATGTCGGTCGCGCTGCGCAGCATTGCCGACAAGCTGCTGACCCAGATGCCGGTGCCGGCAGACCGCGTGGTGGTGGACGTCTCCGGCGATGGTGCCGAGAACTGCAACCCAAGGGAAACGACGGACGAGGTCCGGGACGACCTGGTGTCCACCGGCGTCACCGTGAACGGCCTGCCGATCCTGGAAGGCAACGAGGCCGAAACGCTGGAAGCCTGGTATCGCGCCCACGTCATCGGCGGCGACGGCAGCTTCCTGGTCCCAGCTCATGGGTTCGAGGACTTCGAGCGGGCGATGCACCGCAAGTTCGTCACCGAGGTCAGCGGACTGCGGGAGAACGTAACAGGCCGGACCGGACTCCATGTGGCCGGGCGGCAGCGATCGCCTGGCTAGGACAATGCAGCCGCCCCGATAGAGTTACACAGCCGGATGCCGCATCCGCAACGTCAACGCACCAAAAGCAGCCCGGCATCCAGCAATTCACGATGCAGTTTATGCCCGCCCATCATGGCTCTATGCACGGGGCAAGGGCCGCGGGCCCTGTCCCACGTTGCACCCAGCACCTGCGCGTCCACGTCATCTTTCTCTACATCAAGGCTGGGCCACTGCCTCATCTCCTTCGAGATCGTCTCCATCGCCTTCAAAAAGCCGCGCAGGTAGTTGGTTGAAGGGTCCCCGGCAAACACGAGGTACTCCGACTCAACCGTCTTGATGGCGCTGCTGCTGTCGAGCTACGCCTGAGGACCTATCGCGCGCTCTTCCGGGTGACCGCCGCCGACCAGTGCAATGCCGGGGTAACAGCCGGTGCAGGAGAGAATATCCGGCTCTAGTCAACAGCCGCCCGAGTGCACCCCGCTTATAAAGCGATTTGCTCATTTAACGACAAGGCTGGGACCCTTTCTGGCCATCTTCACACTCGACGGCCGTTTCGGTTGGCACATGTGAGTTGCACACCGCCTTTGGTGCGCAACCCACATGCAACATGAGGCACAACAGGCAGATGCGGGAAGACTGCCATCATCCAAAGCCATCGGCAGTCCAAGACAGCCCGGCCCAACATACATCTGACGCCCAG
>DASWOJ010000199.1:0-4278 GCA_036398775.1 Acetobacteraceae bacterium | reverse complement strand
GCAAGTTCGGCAACCGCGACCACACCACGGTGATGCACGCCGTGGCGCGGGTGGCGGAGATCATGGAAGTGGATTCGGCCTTCGCAGAGGATGTCGAGCTGCTGCGGAGAATGCTGGAAAGTTGAAGGCCCTTGGGGCTTTGCCCCAAACCCCACCAGAGGACAGCCGTCCTCTGGACACCTTTAAATTCAAAGGGGTGAAGGGGATGACTATCCCCTTCCGGGGGGCGGGGCAGAGCCCCGCAGCACTGTTCCCGTCAGCGGCCTCTTAGGCTCCTGTTTGCGTGAGAGCGCGGCTCGGCTACACTGTCCTACCGACCACATGTGCTCCGAGTTCGGCCGCACCCAGGGACTGAAACGATGAAGCTGAAGGCCGATCGGGCGACGCTGCTCCGGGCGCTGGCCCATATCCAGAGTGTCGCTGAGAAGCGTAACACGATACCCATCCTCGCGAACGCGCTGATCGCCGTGCGCGATGGCAAGCTGAGCTTTACCGCGACCGACATGGAGATTGCGGTCGTTGAGGAAGTGCCGGCCGCAGTCGGCCGCGATGGCGCCACCACGGCCCCGGCCGCGACGCTGTACGAGATCGTCCGCAAGCTGCCGGATGGGGCGGAGATCGAGCTGGAGTTCGGGGGCGGCGATGCGCAGCTCGCGTTGCGGGCCGGGCGTTACGCCACCAGCCTGGTGACGCTGCCGACCGACGATTTCCCGAGCATGACCGCCGGCCCCTTGCCGCACCGCTTCCACCTGTCGGCGCTGGCGCTGCGTGGGCTGATCGACCGGACCCGCTTCGCGATCAGCACGGAGGAGACGCGGTACTACCTGAACGGCATCTTCCTGCACGTCGGCGAGGGGGATGAAGGCAAGGTGCTGCGCGCCGTCGCCACCGACGGCCACCGCCTCGCCCGGGTGGAGGAACCGCTGCCCGAGGGCGCCGGGTCGATGCCCGGCATCATCGTGCCGCGCAAGACCGTGGCCGAGCTGCGCAAGCTGCTGGACGAGGCGAATGGCGAGGTGGAGGTCGCGCTGAGCGACACCCGCGTGCAGTTCACCGTCGGCGCGGTGACGCTGACCAGCAAGCTGATCGACGGCACCTTCCCGGAATACGAGCGGGTGATCCCGCGCGACAACGACAAGATTCTGAAGGTCGGCAAGAAGGACTTCGCCGAGGCCGTGGGCCGCGTCGCCGCCATCAGCAGCGAGCGGTCACGCCCGGTGAAGATGTCGCTGGCGCGCGACCTGCTGGTCCTGTCCGCCACCAGCCCGGAGCAGGGCACGGCGAATGAGGAGCTGGACGGCGACCGGGTCAAATACGAGGCCGGGCCGCTGGAGATCGGGTTCCAGGCGCGCTACCTGAGCGACATCACCGACCAGATCGGCGGCGAGGTGGAGTTCCTGTTCAGCGACGGCGCGGCGCCGACCATCGTGCGGGATGCTGCGGATTCCAGCGCGCTGTACGTGCTGATGCCGATGCGTGTCTGAACCGGCTGCCGGTCTGCGCCTTACCCGCCTGACGCTGACGGATTTCCGCAACTATGCGGCGCTGACCTGGCGCCCGGCGGCGCGTATCAGCGTCATCACCGGGCCGAACGGCAGTGGCAAGACCAACCTGCTGGAGGCCGTGTCCATGCTGGTGCCGGGCCGCGGGCTGCGCAACGCGCGGCTGGCGGAGCTGGCGCGGCGGGACGGCGAGGGGCGCTGGGCCGTGGCTGGCCAGCTTGGCGACGGGCAGGTCAGCATCGGCACCGGCACGGCGCCCGAGGGGCCGGTGGACCGCCGGGTGTTCCGGCTGGACGGGCAGGCCCCGCGCTCCCAGGCGGAGATTGCCGCGCATATGGCCGCGGTCTGGCTGACGCCGCAGATGGACCGGCTGTTCCAGGAAGGTGCTTCCGGCCGCCGCCGGTTTCTCGACCGGCTGGTCTGGGCGCTGGAGCCGGGCCATGCGCGCGAGATCGCGGCGCATGATTCGGCGATGGCGCAGCGCAACCGGCTGCTGGCCCAAGGGGACGCCGACCCGGCTTGGCTGGCGGGGCTAGAGGACAGCATGGTCCGTCACGCTGTCGCCGCCGGGGCAAACCGCCGTGCGCTGGTGGCGCGGCTGAATGCGGCACTGGCGGCGGGAGCCTCGGGCGCCTTTCCGGCGGCGCGGCTGACGCTGCTGGACCCGGTGGCGGAGCGGCTGGAGAATGCCCCGGCCCTGGCCGTTGAGGACTGGCTGCGTGCCGCCCTGGCCGATGCCCGGGCGGAAGATACGGCGGCCCGCGCGGCCCGGCTGGGCGCGCACCGGGCGGACATGATGCTGTCCGACGCGGCGACCGGGCTGCCGGCGGCGCAGGCCAGCACCGGGCAGCAGAAGGCGCTGCTGGTCGGCGCCATCCTCGGCCATGCCGCGCTGATCGCCGAGGCACGGGGGGCGCCGCCGATCCTGCTGTTGGACGAACCGGCCGTGCACCTGGACCAAGGGCGCCGGGCCAGCCTGCTGGCGGCGCTGGCCGCACTGCCGGCGCAGGTGCTGCTGACGGGCACGGACGCGGATGTTTTTGCGCCGCTGCACGGCCTGGCGGAGGGGCTGCGCACGGGGGATGGCCAGCTTCTACCGGACCCCTCCTTCCCGCCTGCCGGGGGTGTCTTTGGCAGCGCTAAATGACTATATTGACGCTCGATTCCGAGCTTTATGGAGACTATCGCCGGCATGTCCGACCCCGCCGCGCCCGGCCCTGATTCAGGCACGCCTTCCCCCGACGGGGACAACTACGACGCCGCTTCCATTTCCGTCCTGCGCGGGCTGGATGCGGTGCGCAAGCGCCCGGGCATGTATATCGGCGATACCGATGACGGCTCCGGCCTGCACCACATGGCGTTCGAGATCATCGACAACGCGGTGGACGAGGCGCAGGCCGGGTTTGCTTCGTTCTGTGCCCTGACGCTGAACGCCGATGGCAGCGTGACCGTGCGCGACAACGGCCGCGGCATCCCGACCGACATCCACGCGGAGGAAGGCGTCTCCGCCGCCGAGGTGGTGCTGACCCGGCTGCACGCGGGCGGCAAGTTCAACCAGAACAGCTACAAGGTTTCCGGCGGGCTGCACGGCGTGGGCGCGGCCGTGGTCAACGCGCTGTCGGATTGGATGCATGTGCGCATCTGGCGCAATGGGGTGGAGCACCGCATCGAGTTCCGCAACGGCGACGCGGTGGCGCCCCTGAGCATCGTCGGCCCCAGTGAGGAGGTCTCGGGCACCGAGGTCACGTTCAAGCCGAGCCCGGCGACTTTCACCAAGACCGAGTTCGACTACGCCACCCTGGAGAAGCGCCTGCGGGAGCTGGCCTTCCTGAATTCCGGCCTGTCTATCACCCTGCGTGACGAGCGGCATGCACCGCCGCAGGAAGCCGTGTTCCACTACGAGGGCGGCCTGGTCGAATTCGTGAACTACCTCGACCGCAGCAAGACCCCGGTGCTGGGCCAGCCGATCAGCGTGACGACGCTGGAGAGCCAGGTGGGCATCCGCGTCGAGTTCGCGCTGACCTGGAACGACAGCTTTCACGAGACGATGCTGTGCTTCACCAACAACATTCCGCAGCGTGACGGCGGCAGCCACCTGGCCGGGTTCCGTCAGGCGCTGACGCGGGTGGTGACAAAATATGCCGAGGGGCTCAGCAAGAAAGACCTGGCCCTGGTCGGAGAGGACATGCGCGAGGGCATGACCGCGGTGCTGTCGGTCAAGGTGCCGGACCCGAAGTTCAGCAGCCAGACCAAAGACAAGCTGGTCAGCAGCGAGGTGCAGCCGGTGGTGCAGGCCGCCGTGGCCGACACGCTGGGCCATTGGTTCGAGACGCATCCGCGCGAGGCCAAGGCCGTGGTGCAGAAGGTTCTGGACGCGGCCAGCGCGCGCGAGGCGGCGCGCCGGGCCCGCGACCTGACCCGGCGCAAGGGCGTGCTGGAGCTAAGCACCCTGCCGGGCAAGCTGGCGGATTGCCAGGAGCGCGACCCGGCGAAGGCCGAGGTGTTCATCGTCGAGGGCGACAGCGCCGGCGGCTCCGCCAAGCAGGGGCGGGACCGCAAGTCGCAGGCGATCCTGCCGCTGAAGGGCAAGATTCTGAACGTGGAGCGTGCCCGGTTCGACCGCATGCTGGGCAGTGCCGAGATCGGCACGCTGATCACCGCGCTGGGCACCGGCATCGGCCGCGGCGAGCCGGAGCAGGGCGGGTTCGACATCAGCAAGCTGCGCTACCACCGCATCGTCATCATGACGGACGCGGACGTGGACGGCAGCCATATC
>DASWOJ010000198.1:0-4123 GCA_036398775.1 Acetobacteraceae bacterium | reverse complement strand
AGGACTACTTCATCGGCTACCTGATGCACCCCTACCTCAGCATCTACACCGGCCGGGGCTGCAAGAGCCGCTGCACCTTCTGCCTGTGGCCGCAGACGGTGGGCGGGCACCGCTACCGCGTGCGCAGCCAGGAGCACGTGGCGGCCGAGATCAAGCAGGCCATGCGGGACTTCCCGCAGGTGCGCGAGTTCTTCTTCGACGACGACACCTTCACCGACAACCTGCCCCGCGCCGAGGCCATCGCCCGCGAGTTGGGCAAGCTGGGCGTCACCTGGTCCTGCAACGCCAAGGCGAACGTGCCGCGCAAGACGCTCGAAGTCTTGAAGGCCAACGGGCTGCGCCTATTGCTGGTTGGCTACGAGAGCGGCAACCAGCAGATCCTGCACAACATCAAGAAGGGCTTGCTGGTGGACGTGGCCCGCAAGTTCACCAAGGACTGCCACGAGCTGGGCATCAAGATACACGGCACCTTCATCCTCGGCCTGCCCGGCGAGACGAAGGAGACCATCGAGCAGACGATCAAGTATGCCGTGGAACTAAACCCGCATACGATGCAGGTGTCGCTGGCCGCGCCGTATCCCGGCACCTACCTGTATGACCAGGCCGTGCAGAACGGCTGGCTGGATGCGGCGAATGCCGAGCTGATTGACGAGCGCGGGGTGCAGATCGCCCCGCTGCACTACCCCGGCATCCTGAGCCACACCGAAATCTTCGACAGCGTGGAGGCGTTCTACAAGCGCTTCTATTTCCGTGCGCCGAAAATTGCCTCCATCGTTGGGGAGATGGTCCGCAGCCCGCAGATGATGAAGCGCCGCCTGCGCGAAGGCGTGGAGTTCTTCCAGTTCCTGCGCGAGCGCAACACGGCGGCTTAGTTCCCTCTCCCTCCGGGAGAGGGAGCCGTGCAGCCCTTGCGGCAAGAACGGTTCCAGCATGTCCCGCCGTGTCATTCTGTCCGCTGACGACTTTGGCCTGTCCGTGGGTGTCAACGAAGCCGTCGAGCAGGCTCACCGCAGGGGCTTGCTGTCAACTGCCAGCCTGATGGTTGCAGGCCCTGCCGCGACGGATGCCGTGCGCCGGGCGCGGGCGATGCCGGGTCTGCGGGTCGGGCTGCATTTGGTCGTCATCGAAGGCCCTGCCGCCGCGCCATCCGTATCGCCTGGCCTGGTGGACGCGGCTGGCCAGTTTCCGTCGGACCAGCTACGCCTGGGGTTCGACTACTTTGCCCGTCCCACTATCCGCCGCCAACTCCAGCACGAAATCCGGGCACAGTATCAGGCCTTCGCCGCCACCGGCTTACGCCTGGATCACGCCAACGCGCACAAGCACATGCACCTGCACCCTACAGTCGGCCGCATGATGATCGAGGTTGGGCGGGAGTTCGGCCTGCCGGCCATACGCGTTCCAGCGGAGCCGCCTGCGGTCATGGCCGCACTCGGCGTTCCGCAAGGTCCCGGCGCCCATGCATTGCATACCTGGACCCGGCTGCTGCGTCGTCAGGCCAGCCGCGCCGGGCTGCTAACCAACGACAACGCCTTCGGCATCGCGTGGAGCGGCCACATGACCGTTGCCCGCCTTACTGCCCTGGCGCCCCGGCTGCCCCGCGGCCTGTCAGAAATTTATTTCCATCCCGCCACGCACCGCGACGCCTTGCTGACCCGGCTGATGCCGGACTACGAGCACGAGATGGAACTAGCCGCACTATGCGACCCCGAGGTACGCGCCGCGTTGGCAAAGGCCGGCGCATTGCAGACCGTTTACGGCGCCGGTTGAGCGGTCGGGACCAGGTCCGGCAGCCTCATGGGATGCGCCCGCACCGCACTCCAGCCCAACACCAGCGCCACGATGATCAACCCAGTACGCACGAACGCCATGATATTCACCTTGCCCCATCACGAGGCATCCAACACCAAACTATTTAACAAACAGATTGCGGCGGCATTACGCAGGTTTGCGGCGTCATCGTGGCAAGCAGCGCCGGCACAAACACCAGGCTCGCCAGCAAGGTGCAGCCCAGGCTGAGGAGCAGCAGCGTCCCCATGCTGGCGGTTCCAGGATGCCGCGACAGCGCCAGTGACCCGAACGCCGTCGCCGTCGTCAGCGCCGAAAACATCACCGCCCGCGCGGTCGGCGACGCCAGGTGCCCCCGAAGCCCGTCCCGCCAGTTCATCACGAAGTAGATGTTGAACGACACCCCAACCCCCAGCAGCAGCGGCAGTGCGATGATGTTGGCGAAGTTCAGCTCCAGCGGCAGCAGCACGGCGACCAGCACCGTCAGCAGCCCCGACAGCAGCAATGGCGCCAGCACCAGCAGCACGTCCCGCAGCCGTCGCAGCGCCGCGAACAGGATCAGGGTGATCGCCAGCAGGGCGCCTGTCGCGGCACGCTCGAACGCGCCGATGATCGTGCGTGCGGTGGCGGCGATGGTGACAGCCGATCCCCCGGCTTCCGGCGCCGCCGCCTGCACTTGCGCGGCGAAGGCGCGCAGCCCCTCGTTGCCGACCGACTCCGGCCGCCCCGCGACCTGGACGCGTATCCGGCCGTCCGGCAGGCGCCAGTCCCGCGCGATCTCCGGCGGAATGCTCGCCAGGGTGACCGGCGAGGCTGACAGCGCCAGGCGCAGCCGGCCGATCTGGTCCGGCAGGAAGCGGGTCAGCGCCGCGTTGGCCGCCATCACCGTCTCGTCCGGCGCCGTAGCTATCACCCGAAGGTCGCCGGCGACGTCCGCCAGCGGATGGCTTGGCGGCAGGCGTGGCAGGGCGCGGTCCATTTGGGACAGCGCGGCGCGGGCGGCCAGGCGGATGTCTGCAGGGCTGACGGGCGCCGCCGGGCTGCGCGGCGCCAGCGTCGGCCCCAGCAGCCCGGCGGCGTCGGCGATCAGCGCCAGCTTCTCCGGCTGCTCATGCGGCACGAAGCTGCTGAGCGTGATGACCTGTCCCACCAGCGGCAGCGACGCCACCCTGGCGGCCACCGCGTCCGCCGCGGCCGCGTCCGGCGCCAGGATGTCTATGGTGTAGGGGTTGGTCAGCGGGTTGGAGGCAAGGTCGGCCAGGGTCCGCATCGCCTCGGTGCTGGGGTCCTTGGTGCTCAGCGGGTCGCTGTTGAATTGCAGGCGCGGCATGACGGCCGCGCCAAATGCGGCCAGAACGGCGAAAGTGGCCAGGATCGGCCAGCGCCGCCGCTCCAGCGCCTGGTCCAGCGGGCGCAGGCTCGTGAACCCGACCTCGGCGGCAGCCGCCTGCGGCCGGAACAGCGTCAGCGCCGCCGGCAGGAACAGCAGGGTGCAGGCAAACGCGATCAGCATCCCGCCGCCGGCAATCAGTCCCAACTCGGCAACCCCGGTGAAGTCCGTCGGCACGAAGGCGAGGAACCCCGCAGCCGTCGCCGCCGCCGCGACCAGGATCTGCTTGCCTGCCCGCCGCGCGGTTCCGGCGAGCGCGTCGTTCAGGTCCGCGGCATGAAGCTGCACCTCCCGGAACCGCACGCAGAACTGGATGGCGAAGTCCACGGCGATGCCGACGAACAGGATGGCGAACGCGACCGAGATCAGGTTGAGCGGGTTGCACGCCAGCGTGGCGAACCCCGTCGTCAGCAGCAGCCCGAGGAACAGGGTCAGCACGATGGGCACGATCAGCCGCCAGGACCTGACTGCGAACGCCAGCCAGACCACGACCAGCACCGTGCTGCCCACCAGGCCGGCCACGGCGCCCTGCGCCACTGTGGCAAACTCCTCGTCCGCCAGGGCGACCGAGCCTGTCACGCGCACCCGGGCCTGTCCGGCGGCGACGAATTCCTGCTGTGCCGCCGCGGCGCGCAGCACCTTCGCCGCGGCAGCGCCGGGCTGCAGCGCGCCGTAGTCCAGCACCGGCTGCGCCAGGACGAAGCGGTAGGGTCCACCGAGTTCGGACACCTTGCCGGACAGCAGCCGCTGCCAGGACAGCGGCTCCGGGTGTCCGGCGGCTGCGGCGGACAGGGCGGCATGGAAGCCGCGCAGCGGCGCCTCGAACGCCTGCAAGCTCACCCCTTGCTCGACGCCGCGCGCCACCAGCGACAGCGCCGCGAACAAGCCGCGGGCGCTGGGATCGGCGACGAGCTGCCCTAGGAAGGGCTGGGCGTCTATGGTCTG
>DASWOJ010000197.1:0-19788 GCA_036398775.1 Acetobacteraceae bacterium | reverse complement strand
AATCCTCGCGCTGCTGGGGCCGAACGGCGCGGGCAAGACGACCTTGCTGCGTGCCGTGTCGGGGCTGCTGCCCTGGACAGGCAGCGTCCGGTTCGCCGGCGCCAGCCTGGCCGGCGCCGGCCCGCGGGAGGCGGCGCAGGCCGGGCTGGTGCACGTGATCGAGGGGCATCGCGTGTTCACTGGCCTGACCGTTGCCGACAACATGCTGCTGGCCGGCTTCGACGTGCCGCGGGCGGAGCGGGCGCGGCGGGTCGAGGAGGCGCTGTCCACCTTCCCGGAGATCGCCGCCAAGCGGCACGAGCGCGGCGGCGCCCTGTCCGGCGGGCAGCAGCAGATGCTGGCCGTGGCGCAGGGCCTGGTGCGCCGGCCACGCCTGCTGATGCTGGACGAGCCTTCGGCCGGCCTGTCGCCGGTGCTGGTGGACCGGGTGCTGGGCGTGCTGGACACCCTGCGCCGCGGCGGAACGGCGGTGCTGCTGGTGGAGCAGTTGATTGACAAGGCTGTTGCCCTGGCCGACCGCGTCTGCGCCGTCGCGCGCGGCCGGGTGGTGCTGCAGGCCGCGGCAGGCGAGCCGGGGCTGCATGAACGTCTGGAACGCGCCTACATGGGCGGTCCGGCCCATGCCGGCCTGCATCCGGCCCACGCCGGCCTGCCATGAGGATCGCCCGCGTCAGCACCCACCATGCCGCCATCCCCTACGCCTACGACGGCCCGCGCCATGCGGTCGGCGGGCAAAGCTGGAACACGCTGGATATGCTGCTGGTGCGGGTCGAGACGCAGGGCGGCCTGGTCGGCTGGGGGGAGGCGTTCGGACACGGCTGCATTCCGGCCACCAAGGCGGCGCTGGACACCCTGGTCGCGCCTTGGCTTCTCGGGCGGGATGCGACGGACATCGGCGGCATCGGCTGCGGCCTGGCGCAGGCGATGCACCTGTTCGGACGCAACGGGCCGCTGACTTATGCGATGGCCGGCGTGGACATCGCGTTGTGGGATATCGCCGGCAAGCGCGCGGGGCTGCCGCTGCATGACCTGTTGGGAGGCGCCCGGCGGCGGGTGATACCGGCCTACGCCAGCTTGCTGCGCTATGGCGCCCCGGACTCCACCGCCCGCAACGCCGCCGCCGCGGCAGCGGAGGGCTATGCCGCCATCAAGCTGCACGAGGTGGACGTATCCTGCGTCGGCGCTGCCCGCGAGGCGCTGGGGCCGGACGTGATGCTGATGGACGACGTGAACTGTCCCTGGACGCTTGCCGAGGCGCTGGACCGTGCCGCCCGGCTGCGCCCCTTGGGCCTGCACTGGCTGGAGGAGCCGGTCTGGCCGCCCGATGACCATCGCAGCCTGGCGTCGTTCCGCCGGGACGCTGGCATCCCCGTTGCGGCCGGGGAGAACGTGGGCGGGCTGCATGGCTTCGCCGACCTGTTCGCGTCCGGCGCCGTGGACATCGCGCAGCCCAGCGTGGCCAAGCTGGGCATCACGGTGTTCCGGCAAGTGCTGGCGTTGGCGGAGGCGCATGGCGTGCGCGTGGTGCCGCATTGCGCCTATTTCGGGCCGGGCTGCCTGGCGTCACTGCACCTTGCGGCGACCATGGCGGATGCGCCGTTGGAGCGGTTGTGGCTGACCCTGGAGGAGAGTCCGTTCGGACCCTGGCTGGCCGCGCCCGGCGGCGTTGCGGCGGTTCCGCCGGGTCCGGGACTGGGCTGCGACCCGGATGCGGCCGTGCTGGAACGCTACCGCCGCGCTCCGGTGGGCGAGGCGAGGGAGGGCCATCCATGAAATGCACCGCCATCCGTACGACCCCTGGCGAGATCGCCCTGCCTGGCCCGGCCGTTGGCGGCCTGGGCGCGATCCATAAGCTCGGCCTGGTCGCGGTGCAGGCGGAAACGGATGCCGGGCTGGTCGGGGAATTCGTGCTGATCACCCTGCACGGCCGCCACGTCCGCGTCTTGGACGAGATGGTGCAGTCCCTGGCGCCGCTGCTGGTTGGCCGGGACCCCCTGCACAGCACCGCCTTCTGGGCCGACGCCTGGCGGCAGAACAACTTCATCGGCCACAAGGGCGTGGCGGTGATGGGGTTATCGGCGCTGGACGGGGCGCTGTGGGACCTGCGCGGCAAGGCCGCCGGGCTGAACATCGCCGCCCTGATCGGCCAGGCGCGCACGGCTGTCCCGGCCTATGCGAGCGCCGGTCTGTGGCTGGACCGCAGCGTGGACGCGTTGCAGGCGGAGGCGCGCGGCTTCGTGGACGCGGGCTTCCGCGCGGTGAAGATGCGCGTCGCCCGCGGCCCGCTGGCCGCGACGGAGGACCGGGTGCGGGCCGTCCGAGATGCCATCGGACCCGGCGTCACCTTGATGGCCGACGCCAACCAGCAA
The DNA here is from genome assembly GCA_036398775.1 of Acetobacteraceae bacterium. Taxonomy (GTDB): domain Bacteria; phylum Pseudomonadota; class Alphaproteobacteria; order Acetobacterales; family Acetobacteraceae; genus DASWOJ01. The sequence continues at coordinate 17,419 of DASWOJ010000197.1, read as the reverse complement.
CTGACCGAGGCCGAGGCGGTCCGCATGGGCCGGATGCTGGAACGCTACGACCTCGCCTGGTTCGAGGAGCCGCTACCGGCCTGGGACCTGGCCGGCGTCGCCCGCGTGGCCGCGGCGCTGGACACGCCCATCGCGTCCGGAGAGACCGAATATGCCCGTTACGGCTTCCGCGACATGCTGGAGCGCCAGTCGGCCGACGTGCTGATGCCGGACCTGCAGCGCGTGGGCGGCGTGACGGAGTTCATCCGCGTCGCGCACCTGGCAGCGGCCTTTGATATCCCGGTGTCGTCCCACCTGTTCCCGGAAATGAGCCTGTCCGTGCTCGCCGGGTTGGAGAATGCGACCTGGCTGGAGCACATGCCTTGGCTGTCGCCGCTCTACCACGAAGCGGTCGAACTGCGGGACGGCGCTGCTGTCGTGCCGGACAGGCCCGGCTGGGGCTTCACGCTGGACCTGGCACGGGTCAGCGGTGCGGCTTGACTGGCTCGACGTGAGAACCTGGCAATGCTCCCGGCGCAACTGGGGCAGCCTGGCGTCGTTATCCCGTTCGGCTACCTGGCCCAACTCACCTCGGCAAGCGAACCGGCCACCAAGCTCACGGTGCTTAAAGCATTGATGTGACAGGGCTTCAGGCGGACGTAATGAACTGCTTGGCTGCCTCATCATAATCCGCGTAGCCCAATGCCGCTCGGAATTCCGCAGGGGTAAGTGCACCAACTGCCTCAGCGTTTCTGCGTTCCAACGCGGCTAAGCCAGCCATGATGCCGGCCGCTACGGGAGAAAGCAGCGCAGTCGGGTGCGTTCCGACCGTCAGGCCGAGCTCCTCGGCGCGGGTGCGGGTCGGCGTCTCCCAGGGTGCTCCGGGCGAGAGTATCGCGAAGGATGGCCGCCCCTTGGCGGCCGCGACGGCGGACCTGACCTCGTCCTCGTTGGCCGGCGAGTCCAGGAACAGGATGTCGGCCCCTTCCTCGACGAACATCTCGGTCCGCACCAGCGCTTCCTCGATGCCCTGCGTCGGGCGGCAGTCCGTGCGGGCCATGACCATGATGCCGGAGTCCCTGGCCGCCTGAACCGCCGCACGGACCTTCATCCGCGCCTCATCCCGAGGCAGACAAGGCTTGCCGGCCGCGGTCAGGGCACGCGGGATCACCTTGTCCTCGATCAAGACCGCCGCCGCCCCGGCCCGGCCATATGCGCGCACAGTCCGCTGCACGTTCATCGCGTTTCCATAGCCATGGTCGCCATCGGCCAGGACCAGCGTGTCCGGGGCCGCGCCGCGGATCATCTCCAGAGAGTCGTACATCTCCGCGAACGAGATAAGGTCGAGGTCAGGCCCGCCGAGCCGGCTCGCCGCGACGCAGGAACCTGACATGAATGCGGTCTTGAACCCGGCGCGGGCGGCCAGCTTCGCGCTCAGGCCATCCCAAACTGCAGGCATGACAACAAAGCCGGGCTCGGCCAGCAAGGCACGCAGGCAGTCAGAGGGGGACATCAGGGGACTCCTTGGCGACTTTCAGGAGAATGCGGCCAGGGTTCCGGCGGCTTGGGGGCAAGATGCCCGGCACCGATGCGCCTTCCGCGGTTCAGGGTCAAAACCACGGAGTCTGGCGGAAGAACACCGTGCTGGAACGTGAACGAAGCTTGGGGGACGACAAAGACCCAGCCTGTCCCTGACGGGCGGGGCTGACCATGCAGTGCCCGGCCAGCCCGCGTCCGTTCAGGGGATGGACGTGAACTGGATTGCGGAGATTGGCTGGACTTTCCCGTCGCGTGTCATCTTCAACTCAGTGTCCGGGCCGAGCCACTTGTTCCATATCGCATTGATCTCGCCTGCGGTGTGTCGGTGCAAGGTAGAGATGTCATGGCGCGCGCAAAGTAGAGGTAGCACTGGGGCCAATGCCGGACGGTGCGCCAGGCGCCTCCAAGTTGTTCACTGCACGCGCCCGGCCCGCCGCACCACGCCGCCTGCTGTCCGGAAACGCCGCCTGCTGGCGCGACGGCGCGCAGGCCGGACCGGAGGTCCTCGCTGAAGAACGCCGCCTGACACAGGCCGAGCGAGATGACGGCGAAAATCGCTGGTGCTGAGGCGGTCCCAGGCCCAGCAGGGTCAGCCAGTGCGGATGGCCCTGGCCGGTCATCAGCTCGCATGGGCTCTTGCCCTGACGCCCGGCATGCCGGCTGCGCAGGAAGCGGCGATGGTTCCGCAAGAACCACAGCAGGTCGAGGCATGAGCCGCCCCTGTGGCGGCGCAGGGTGAAGCAGGTGCGCAGCCGCGAGTTGAGGTTCTCGACGAGCGAGCTGCTGCGCGGCGTCTGCGCCATGGCCCGGCTCACGGCGGCGAACAGGGCGTGGAACGTGCCCCCGATCTGGGCCTGCAGCCGGTTCCACCCCTGCCAGCATGCGGGCGAGGTGCTGGGCAGGCGGTGCAGCAGGCAGGCGTCCCGCACGATGGGCTGGGTGATGCCGTGGGCGCGTGCGATGGCGGCCAGCTTGCCATCGAGCACGCCGGCGAAGGCGGGCAAGGCGCCGCACTGGTTCTGCAAGGCGGCCCACATCGGGCGGATACGTCGGGCATCCCCAGGCTTGCGGTGCGCCAACTCCTCAGCGATGAGGTCGAACAGTGCTTGCCGGGTGGCCAGGGCCAGGACGTCATGGCGCAGCCACTAGGTGGGCGTCCGGATGCCGCGGGCCAGCCCATGCGCCTGGGCTTCGGCTTGCCGGGCCAGCGCCGGCTGCATGGCACGCCTGTCGTCCGGACCACGCTGGCCGGTGCGGCCGGTCCTGGCCTGCAGCGTCTGGCGCCGCGACGTGGCGCCCTGGGCGAGATGCTGCAGCGTGTTGGCCAGCCCGTCGCTCTGGCGCTGAATGTGGGACACGCCGACGTGGCACGGCGTGTCGCCCCAGGCGGCCCTCTGCCCGGCGCGCAAGCCCTGCCCGGCACCGGCGCTGGTGTCGTCGGGATCAAGCCCCTGCTGGGCGGCGTCGGGCAGGGGCACGCCCCAGGTGCCGGCGTCGCGGCGCTGCTCCGCTGCCAGCAGGCAGCACTGCGTTGACGCCGCACCGGACGCCGGCCAGCACAGGCGTGGCCCCGTGCAAGACCGCGTCGCGCAGGCCCAGCAGGCCGCGCAGGAACTCGACGACCCCACGATACGAGCCGCGGCAGACCAGCGTCAGCCCGACGATCGCCTGGCGCAGCCACGCCTTGCCAACGCCAGCCCGAACAGCACCTCGCGGTCGGGCGCGGCAGGCAAGAAGGCACCAGCCAACGCAGCGCAAGCCTTGTGCGTCTGCTGGTGGACGAGCGTGCGGCTCACCCCGTGCCGGGTCGCCAGGCCGCTGATTGCCGCCGATCGCGCCAGCGCCTGAAGGGCCTGGTCCTCGCGGTCATCCCCGGGCAGCCGCGCCGCTGCACCATCACATCGGCCCATCTCGCGCCGCACCTGAAAACATCACAGCGCCGTCACCCGTCCTGGACGCGTCAACCCGGCTTTGAACCACGCCGCCGTCGGCCTCGACCAGCGCGCCGGGATGACCCGGCTCCACACCGCGTTTTGGCGGCGACAGGAGCAGTAGCCGCTGTCCGAGACATCCGCCGGGATGCCGGGCATGAAGGCCAAGGCTGCATGTCCCAGCAGCGTCCTGGCACTCTCCACCGCCACGGGCCGGGAGTCAGGAGGCAAGCCGCTCAAGGCGTCCGGCGGCAGCTACCACTCCATCAAATGGTCAAGGCTGCCGCGGTTGGCATGGCCGTTCTCCCAGGCGGCAATCATCTGCGGATGGGCATAGGGGCAGACGCGGTCTGCGGACCATTCCCCGGAAAACCGCGCATGGCGGCGCACCCTGAACCCATTCAGCCAAGTCCAGACTTTGCTCATATGCCCACCCGCCAAAACCATCATGCCTGGCGATGAGCGTCGGCCATTCCGTATCAGCAACATAGTCATTTTTTGCAACGAATGCTTCGGGGCGACGCCTGCGTGAGGCCGCTCCTCAAGGAGCCGAGACAGGCCCCTGTCCCCAGGTCCGCCCGATTCCTTTGCAACACGCGCATTCCTTCTGTCACCAAATTAGGATCGTGACGTGCGGAAAATTAGATATTAAAAGAAAGGTCTTGGGAGCAGACGGACCGATATGGTGGACAGCGCCTTGCACGAGGGCCGGGTTGAGCTACGCGGCCCCGTCAAGGAGCCAGACGTGCGCGCATGCCATCCGAAGCCTCTGCCGCCGTCCTTCGACGGCAACGGGCTGCGCAGGCTTGCGGCCAATGCCGCAGAACGCGACCTGCTGGCGCGCCTCGAATTCACGTCATTCCAGCGCCGCGCCACGACCCTGTACTCCTGCCGTCATCCGACTGGCGCTGCCTCTGCCCATTGGTTCCGGAATGCCATTGGCGGCATCGGAGTCGGGATTTCCGAAGGCGTCATTTTGCAAGGCGAAGCAACCGACATCGCCGGTTGGGCGCAGGACGTCGCGGCTGCAAGTGGCTGCAGCATCCTGCGCCTGGCCTCTGCGGCCGAGGGCGAGTTGCCTGACGACGTCGGCAGCCGGGTAGAAAACCTGGGCGGCCCCCGCGGCCCGACGGTGACCCGCGTCCGAATGAAGCTCCGCGAGGTGCTGAAATTGGCGCTGTCCTGGGACGACACCCTAGCCGGATTGGGCCGCCACACCCGGCGAAACGTCCGCAACGTGCGCAAGGCCGCCGGCGCAGCAGGCATCGTCTTCAGCTTCCTGGGAAACGCCGACGCCATACCGGACGGGCTTCTGCGCACCCTGGCTAGGAAAACCGAGCCGCATCCCGTCAACAGCCGCCGGCTGCGCGTGTTCGAGGCCTACGCGGACCAAACCGGCCGGCCGTTCCGCTCGGTGCTGCGGGAAGCCGATGGCACGGTGATCAGCTATTGCTGCGGCTTTCTCGGTCAATCCACCGCCTACCTGGTATATCAGCTCAACGACCGCGGTCGGAACGACATCGGCCCATCCCTGATGCACCGCGCGTTCCTGATCGAGGCCCTGGTCCAGCAGTCCTTCCGCGAGCTTGTCTTCGTGCACGGCTGCTCCGGCATACTTCGGCATTCTTGCATTCCGATGGTCGCCGATCATTACTGGGTCATGCGACGGACGCCGACGGCACGGCTGCGGGCGGTGATGCTTGCCAACCTCCAGCCGAACCACCTGCTCGGCAAGATCGCGCGCGCAGCCCTGCAGACCATCTGACGCGCTCTCGCCCATCCAATCCGGCCGAACCGCATCTCAGCCGTTTCAAACGAAGGAGGCATGCCGATGCAGGGACAGCCAGGCCGGGACGAGGCGGTCCCATCCAGCGCCGGTCCGGTCCGGGTCCGGCCGCTCGTTGTGGCGTTCCGCCGTGCAATGTTCGGTGTCGGGCCTGTCGCCACCGCGCGCGCGCTGCTCCGCGGCATGCGGCGGAAGGACCCAGCCGTGACGCAGCCCAATGCCGGCCTGCCCCAGGGACCACACCCCTTCGACGAGGAGCACGGCGTTGACACCGGCGGCTTCCGCAGTTGGCGCGAGCTGCAGACGGGCGGGGCAAACGATCCCTATATCTCAGGCTATATCGGCGTCGGCCCCTCGATTGCCCGGCGGCTGATCGGGATGGTCGAGATCCCCGAGCAATATGCCTTCGTGGATCTCGGATGCGGCAAGGGACGGGCGCTCGTCGTCGCAAGCGAACGACCGTTCCGGCGCATCATCGGGGTCGAGATCGCGGGGGAGCTGGCCGGCGCCGCGGCGGCGAATGCCCGGGCGATCCGCGCCAGGTATCCGGCACGGCCGGAGATCGAAGTGCTGCAAGCCGACGCGGCCACGTTCGTTCTGCCGCCCGGTCCGCTGGTGCTGTTCCTGTATCAGCCGTTCGAGATGCCCGTCATGCGTGCGGTGGCCGCGTCCTTGGCCAAATCCCTGGCAGCATCGCCGCGCCCGGCAATCGTGATCTACGTGTTTCCGGTCCTCCGCCGCGCCTTCGATCGCCTGCCTATCCTGGAACGCGCCGCCGAAGGCACTCTGGAACCGACGGAGGAGGAACGCCCCTATGGCTATGCCGGCCGGGACTGGACGGACCAGTTCATGATCTGGCGGACCCGAGCAACGCAGCCCGGCATCAGCGGGGAGCGCTCCTCGTAGGCACAGGCCGCGGCTTGGACAATCACTGCAGCTCCGGCAGGTCCGCCACCAATGCCTCCAGCGTCGCCTCCGCCGGCTCGGCATCCGCAGTTCCCAGCAGCACCTCGCCAGTCCGCTGCGCAACCGCGCGCAAGCGCCTGAGCGCAGCGTCTGCCGTCAGATCCCCTGCTTCCGCTGCGCGCAGCACGCGCAGGACTGCCAGTCCCACCAGGGCGAACATTTCAGCCAGAAGGGTCGGCAACCCCGCCGCCTCGGTTTCTTCCAGGGGGCAGCGTGCAATGACGCTGGCGCCCAACTGCCCTGCGGTGTTCCAGCCGCCAATCAGGGGATGCGCCGGGTCGGCGCCAGTGAAAATGCTGCTCAGGCGGCGCATCTCCGCCTCGCAGGCATCATGCGGCACCGCGCCGCCGGCACGGGCTATCAGCAGCGCGACGTAGCCGTCCACCAGTCCCTGCACTACGGCGGGACTGCCGAGGTAGTTCGGGTGGTCCGCCCGCTCCAGGGCCGGCCCGGCTGGCCCGGCGGCGGTGCGGGCGCGCCACTCCTGACGCAGCACCTCCCCATACCGCAGCAGCGGCCGGCGCCGGTCTGGCAGGGCATAGCCGCCGCCCAGCGCCACCATGTCGGCATGGAAGCGATGCACCCGCCCGGCGCGCAGCAGCCCGAGCCACCAGGTGGCGCGGCGGGCCATCCAGGCCGGGCGGATCGGCGGCGGCAACGGCCAACCGTCACGGGATGCGCGGCGCACCGGTCTAGGGAGGCGGCCGGCGGGCGGGATCGTTTGGCTCATGCTGCGCTGACTCGACTGTGGGCTGGGCATCAGACGGTAAGACGGCAGAGCGTGGCAGGTTCCATGCGCCTAGCTGCAACCCTTGGCACCTGTTTCAGTTATGCTCCCAGCATGGTGCGGCAAGATGCCGCTTTTGGCAGGAGACTTCGCATGGGTATCCTCGACTCGATCCTAGGCAGCGTAATGGGGGGCAGCAACGCCGCGTCGTCCCCGGTCGGCGGCATTCTCGGCTCCTTGCTGGGCGGCGGCGGGGCTGGTGGCATGCTGGGCAACATGCTTGGCGGTGGTCAGCAGCAGCAAGGGGGCGGCCTAGGCGGCCTGCTGCAAAAGTTCCAGCAGGCCGGGATGGGCAACGTCGCGAACTCCTGGGTTGGCAGCGGGCCGAACCAGCAGGTCAGCCCGGACCAATTGCAGCAGGTGTTCGGCCAGCAGCAGGTGAACCAGTGGGCACAGCAGTCCAACATGCAGCCGCATGATCTGCTCAGCCAACTATCGCAGTATCTGCCGCACGCCGTGGATCACATGACGCCGAACGGCCAGATGCCGGAAGGCGACGCCTTCTCCGGTGCCGGCGTGAACCTGGGCAGCGAAAGCGGCGGCGGTTCGCAGGTGGCGTCGGGCGACGATCCCTTCAGCGGTTCCGGCACTGGCCTCGGTTCCCGCCGGGGTTGATGCCAGCAGGCGGCGGTCCGTACCGGGCCGCCGCTACGGACTGCCGACCTTAAGGCCCGCAGAAGCGAAGCGCGGGTAAAACTTCGCCAATGCAGCAACGGTCGCTTCCAGTAATTGCTCACCGGCTTCGACCGTCGCAGCGGCTGGATCGCCGGTATATCCAGGATCTCCCGCAGGAAATAGCGCGGCATAGGTTACGCCAGACCCGGCCAGCACGTCTTCTCCGTCCACATACGCGGGCACCAGGCGTGGCGGCAGGCCGTCAATACGTCCGGCGATGCGTTGCCGCTCGCCAGGCCGCAACGCCAGTTGCAGTGCGGTCTCATAGGCGCAAGCATGGCCTACTCCCTTCCTGGCCCCAGGAATTGCTGCCAGCAGCTCAGGCCCACCCGCAGCGAAGTAGGTGACAGTGCCGACGCGCCTGCCCCGGCTGACCAGTTCCGTGCACGCCGCCGTCAGCGGGCCGATGTTGCCGCCATGGCCGTTCACGATCAGCAGCCGGTCGAAGCCGGTGCGGTGCAAGCTGTCTGCCACGTCCGAGACCAGGCCCATGAAGGTGGCCAGCGACAGCGAGATGGTGCCGGGCCAAGCCAGGTGGTGCGGTGAGAAGCCGAACGACGGCGGCGGCAGCACCAGGACGTGCGGCGCACCGCATCGCTCTGCCGCCAGGGTGGCGACACGGTGGGCGGACAGGGTGTCGGTGTCCACCGGCAAGTGTTCGGAATGTTGCTCGACGCTGCCGACCGTCAGCACCGGCAAGGCGCCGGCGTTACGGGCGGCAGCGATTTCCTGCCGGGTCAGGGCACCCCAGTCGTGCGTGCGTTGCCAGGTTTCCATCCCTTACTCCTCCAGTTCGACGCTGAGACGGCGCAGCTCGGCCGTGTGCGGGTGGGCGATGCGTCCGGCCCGCAGGTCGTCTGTGGTGAGCTTCTCCACGATCTCGCCCGCCTGCATGACGCCAAGCGCGCTGCACAGGTGCGCCACGACGGCCAGGTTGTGGCTGACCAGGATATAGGTCAGGCCGCGCCGGGCCTGCAGGTCGCGCAGCAGGTTCAGCACCTCGGCCTGCACGGACACATCGAGGGCGCTGGTCGGTTCGTCCAGCAGCAGCACCTCCGGTTCCGCCATTAAGGCGCGGGCGATGGCGACGCGCTGGCGCTGGCCGCCGGACAGCTGGTGCGGGTAGCGGAAGCGGGTTGCGGGCGCGAGCGCCACGTCCTGCATGGCCCGGGCGATGCGGGCGTCGCGGTCGGGCAGGCCGTGCACGTCCAGCGGCTCGCTCAAGGCGCGGTCCACGGTCTGCCGGGGATGCAGCGAGCCGTAGGGGTCCTGGAACACCATCTGCACCCGGCGGAAGAACGTGCGGTCCCGCTTGGGGGCAAGCGCCATGCCATTCAGCGACATCCGCCCGGTCCAGTCGGGGTTCAGACCAGATAGGGCGCGCAGGACGGTGCTCTTGCCGGACCCGCTTTCCCCCACCAGTCCGAAGCTGCCGCCGCGCGGCACGGCCAGCGACACGCCGCGCACGACCTCAATGGCGCCGAACCGGACGCGCAGGCCGTCCACGGCGATCATGGTGCGAGCCTCGTCTGCCTGCTTCTCCCTCTCCCTCCGGAAGAGGGTTGGGGTGAGGGAGGCGGCAAGGACCATCCTGCTCCCGGCAAAGCAAACCGGGCGCAGCAACGGCCAGCCGCGGTGCTTGCGGCTACCCTCACCCCGGCCCTTTTCCGGAGGGAGAGGGAGCAGGAGCCTGTCAGCCTCACGGGCTCAGCCAAGCCGGATCGCGCTGCATGACCGGCAGGCGGTCGCGGGGGTGGGTCAGGCTGGGCATGCACTCCAGCAGGCCGCGTGTGTAGGGATGCTTGGCATGGGCCAGCTCGCCCGCTTGCAGCGTTTCGACGATGCGCCCGGCATACATCACGGCGACGCGGTCGCAGAAGTGGCCGACAAGCGGCAGGTCATGGCTGATCAGCAGCAAGCCCATGCCACGGCGGCTGACCAGGTCCTCCATCAGCCGCAGGATTTCCGCCTGCACCGTGGCGTCGAGCGCGCTGGTGGGTTCGTCGGCGATCAGCAGTTCCGGGTCGGGCGCCAGCATCATGGCGATCATCACCCGCTGGCCCATGCCGCCCGAAAGCTCGTGCGGATACAGCCCGGCGACGCGGGCGGGGTCGCGGATCAGCACCTGGGCCAGCAGGTCCACCGCCGCCGCGGCTGCCAGGCGCTTGCTGCCGCCCTTGTGCCGGCGCCAGGCCTCGGCGACCTGGTCGCCGGCGGTCATCACCGGGTTCAGGGAGTATTTCGGGTCCTGTAGGATCAGCCCGGCGCGCTTGCCGCGTATGGCGCGCATCCCGCGCTCGCTGGCCGTCAATATGTTGATCCCGTCGAAGGTCAGACGGTCCGCCTGCACCCGGGCACCGGCCGGCAGCAGCCGCAGCAGGGACCGGGCGGTGAGCGACTTGCCGGAGCCGCTTTCGCCGACGATGCCCAGCTTCTCCTGACCAAGGAAGAGGGACACGCCGCGGACGGCCTCGCTCCAGCCCTGGGGGGTGGGGAAGGCAATGCGGAGGTTCTGGATGTCAGCCAGCATAGCGGTGCCGGCTGGACGCGCGAAGGGCCGCCTGCGTCACCGAAGCACCGAGGGAACCGTCACGACAATATCCGGCACGGCGGCAAGTGCCACCTGATCGCCGCCCCGGTGCGTCGCCTTCTCGGCGTAGCTGCCACTTTCTGGCCGCCTGTAGGCGTCCACCACGCGCCGTTGCACGTCCACGATCCAGTACTCGGGAATGCCCGCGCCCGCATACAACGGCAGCTTCACCTCCCGGTCGTAACGGAGCGAGCTGTCCGCGACCTCGACCACTAGGAACGCATCAGGCGGGCCGGGACGCGATCCCGTGGCGTAAAAGTCGGGCTGCGGCACGTTCCAATGGTCGAGCCAAAGGAAGCCTTGCGTGAACACGATAGCCCGAACGTGACATGCCAGCACAAGCGCCTGGTTCAAAGCAGCCACCAATGAGCCTTGGCTTTGCCCGATTGGCGCCATGTCCAGGATCTCTCCACCAATCAACTCTACCCGGTCTTGCTTGCCCAGGATGCCGGCATCCACCATGCGCTCGTAGTCGCGCATATCCAGCTTGTGCCGGGCCGGCGTCACGGCAGCGTCGTCCATGGCGCACCTCATCTTTCGGGCCGATCCTAGCACGGCCCGTGCCGTCATACGTCCGCCTTGGGGTCCAGCACGTCCCGCAGCCCGTCGCCCAGCAGGTTGAAGGCGAGGCTGGCGACAAAGATCGCCACGCCCGGCGCCAGCGCCACCCACCACTGCTCCAGGATGAACCGCCGGGCGGTGGCGATCATGGCGCCCCATTCCGGCGACGGCGGCTGCGCGCCCATGCCCAGGAAGCCCAGCCCGGCGGCGGTCAGGATGATGCTGCTCATGTCGAGCGTCACCCGCACGACCAGGCTTGGGATGCACAGGGGCGCGATGTGGCGCAAGACGATCCGGCCCGCGCCGGCGCCGGTCAGGCGCACCGCGGCGACGAAGTCCGCACCGCGGTAGCCCAGCGTTTCCGCCCGCGCCAGCCGGGCATAGGGCGGCCAGGCCGTGAGCGCGATGGCGGCGATGGCGCTGGTGACGCCGGGGCGTAGCGCGGCGACGAAGGCCAGCGCCAGCACCAGCCGCGGGAAGGCGAGGAACACATCCGTCACCCGCATCAGCAGCCGGTCCCAGACGCCGCCGGCATAGCCGGCGACGCAGCCGACCAGCAAGCCCAGCGGCGCCACCAGCAGGACGACGGCGACGACCATGCCTAGGGTGATCCTGCCGCCATAAAGGAGACGTGAATAAATGTCGCGGCCAAGCTCGTCCGTACCCAGCCGGTGCGCGGCGGAGGGGCGGGCCAGACGGTGGGCCAGGTCCTGCGTGCCGGGGTCGTAGGGCGCCAGCAGCGGCGCCGCTAGGGACAGCAGCACAAGCGCCAGCACCACCAGGAGCCCGATCATCGCCAGCGGGTTGCGCCGGAATGACAGCCATAGCCGGTAGCGCCGGCCCCATGCCGCTTGCGAGCGCGACGCCGGGGCGTCGGTCAGCAGCCAATCCCGCGACGCGATCATTCCTTCTCCCTCTCCCTTCGGGAGAGGGTCGGGGTGAGGGGGCGGGCAAGCACTGATTCTGTCCAGAAAACGCCGCGTTCCGCCAGCACCGGCAGTGCCCCGCTCCGCAGCGAGACCCCCTCACCCCGGCCCTCTCCCGGAGGGAGAGGGAGAAGACAGGCAACCCCTCTCATCGCATCCGCGGGTCCAGCACCCGATACATCAGGTCCGCCAGCAGGTTCAGCGCCACATAGGTCAGCCCGACCACCAGCGTCGCCCCCAGCACGGCGTTCATGTCGGCGTTCAGCAGGCTGCCGGTCAGATATTGCCCCAGGCCAGGCCAGGAGAAGATCGTCTCCGTCAGCACCGCCCCCTCCAGCAGCCCGGCATACGTAAGGGCCAGCACCGTCACCAGCCGCACCAGGATATTGCCGAACGCGTGGCGCCACACGACGGAGGCCGCCGATAGTCCCTTGGCGCGCGCGGTGATCACCCACTCCCCCTGCAGGGCGTCCAGCATGAAGCCGCGCGTCATCCGGGCGATGTAGGCCATGTTGGACAGGCCCAGCACCAGCGCCGGCAACGTCATCTGCCGCAGCGCGTCCCCGAACGCGTCCCACTGGCCCGCCAGCGCCGCATCCACCAGCAGCAAGCCCGTCCGCTGCTCCACCATCCCGTCGAACATGATGCCCTGGCGCCCCGGCCCCGGCGCCCATTGCAGGGTCGCGTAGAACACCAGCAACGCCAGCAGCGCCAGCACGAACACCGGCAGCGAATGCCCGGACAGGCACACCACCCGGATCACCATGTCCACCCAGCCGCCCTGCCGCACCGCCGCCCACACTCCCAGCGGCACCCCCACCAGCACCGCCACCAGCAGCGCCGCCGTCGCTAGCTCCAGCGTCGCCGGGAAGAACCGGGCGATGTCGGACGTGACCCGGTTGCTGGTCATCACCGACCGCCCGAGGTCGCCCTGGCCGAGCTGCCCGAGGTAGCGCACGAACTGCTCCGGCAACGGGCGGTCCAGGCCCAGCTCCAGCCGGGTGCGCGCCACCACATCCGCAGGGGCGCGGTCGCCGACGATGGCCAGCACCGGGTCAATCGGCACGACGCGGCCGATCAGGAAGGTGATGAGCACCAGGCCGAACAGGGTGATGGGGACGCTGGCCAGGGTCGCGGCCAGGCCCCGGAAGCGGTGCACGGGCGGAGCTTAAGCCTTCTGCAGCCCGTCGTATCGGCTGCGGTCGGACAGCAGCGCCAGGTCCAGGCCGGTCACGCCCTTCTTCATGGCCGCGACCTCGATCTGCTGCTGCAGGATGACGAAGGGACTATGCTCCCGGTGGTCCCGCTGCAGCGCCTCATACAGCTCGATCCGCTTCTCCCCGTCCCGTTCCTTCAGGGCGGCGTAGGCACGGGCGGTGAACTCATCGTCCTTCCAGTTGCTGCGCCAGGCGAGGGTGCGGTTCTTCTGCGCCTCGCTGTTGTCGGTGTTGATGTTGAAGGTTTCGGCGTTGCTGTGCGGGTCAATGTAGTCGGACCCCCAGCGCACCATCGCCATCTGGTGCTGCCGGGCGCGGGTCTTGGTGATGACCTGGCGCTGCTCGCCGGCGATCAGCGTCACCTTGATGCCGATCTCCGCCAGGTTGGCCTGGATCGCCTGCGCCACGTCCGGCGCCGGCGCGCTGGTGTCGTGGTCCAGCGTGACCTCGAAGCCGCCGGGGACGCCGGCCTCCGCCAGCAGCGCCTTCGCCTTCGACACGTCCTTCTGGAACGGCAGGTCGTTCAGCGCGCCCGGAAAGCCCTTGGGCAGGAACGCCTGGTGCGGCTCGTAGGTGCTGGGAGTGATGTTGGCGGAGATGCCCTTGTAGTCCACCGCCCATTTGATCGCCTGCCGCACTCCGGGCTTGGACAGCATCGGGTGGTTCTGGTTCAGGGCGATGTAGCTGAGATACGACTTCGGCGAGGTCAGCAGCGTATAGGCCGGGTCCTTGCCCAGCGTCACCAACTGGTCCGGGCTGAGCGTGCGGGCGATGTCTATGTCGCCGCGCTGCAAGCCGAGCAACTGCGCCGACGGATCGGGGCGGTGCAGCACCACGACCCGCCTTATCTTCGGCGGATGCGGGTGGTTCGGGTTGGCGTCGGCGGTGACGTTCTCGCTGGCGCGCCACTGCCGCAACTGGAACGGGCCGGACCCGGCGCCGTTGCCAACCTTCAGCCAGGCGTTGCCCAGGTCGTCGCCGGCCGCGTGGGACATGACGGTCTTCTTGTCCACCACGCTGCCGACCAGCGCCGACAGGCAATACAGCAGGAACGAGGGCGACCCGGCCTCCGCGATCTGCAGCGCCAGCGTGCTCTCGTCCGTCGCCCGGATGCGCTCAGCGACGTTTGCCGGGGTGAAGCCGAACTGGTTGATGATGAACGCCGGCGACTTGTTCAGGATCACGGCGCGTTGGAGGGAGAACGCCGCGTCCTCCGCCGTCACCGGGTTGCCGGAGGCGAACTTGCGCCCGCGCACCAGGTGGAAGGTGGTGGTCAGGCCATCGGCGCTGGTCTCCCACCGTTCGGCCAGGCCGGGGTTGATGGTGGCCGGGTTGGCCAGGTCCGGCAGCACCAGCCGGTCGTAGCAGTTGCCCAGCACCTCCTCGCCACTGAACTCGAAGCTTTCCTGGGGGTCCATGCTGACGATATCGTCTATGGACATGCCCATGACGACCAGGTCGCGCGGGGTCTGCGCCCATGCGGCGGCGTTCCAAAGCAGCGGGCTGGCGCCCAAGACGCCCAGCAGGGTGCGGCGATGCATGGCTGATCTCCTGTTCGTAGAGACCAGCCTATCGCCCGTGCCGCAGACACGGAAGCGCCGATGCGCCATTCAGCGCCGCCGTTTCCGCCGCGCGGCTGATGTCTGCCTTCGATAGGGCAGGTTCCCATGCGTTTGCATGGGCTCGGACAGGGTTCAAGGATGCTGGAATGGAACAGGGCCGATGACGTCCGCCAAACGCGGGCGCTGTCCTGTGGCGGGAGGCGCTGGCGCTTTCCCACGCTACGGCATTCTTACAAGCGGGTGGCTTCAGGCGTCCTTGGGGGCCGGCCGTCCCTGGGGATACGCTGGCAGACCGTCGCCTATGATGTCCCAAGGCAGCCGTGCCGCTGTGCGGCTGTGGTCAAGCGGCGGCACAGCCGCGGGATCGTCCAGGCTGCATATCGTCACGTCCACTTCACCAGGTGCACCCTCATAGGTCAGCGACGTGCCGCATATGGCACAGAACCGACGTATCACGCCTGGGCTGGACTGAAAGGCGGCAGGGGTGCCGGCTGTCCACTGAAGTGTTGAGGAAGGCACCGTGAACCACGCGACGGCAACCGCACCGACCGCCCGCCGGCAATCGGCGCAGTGGCACACCGTTTCATGGAACGGCTCGGCGGCTGCCTGGTAGCGCACCGCGCCGCAAAAGCAGCCGCCAGCCAGCATGCTAGCGGTAGGCCCGGCCCAGCACGTAGCCGGTCAGCACCGCCAAGCCCAGCGCCACGAACGGCTGGTCGCGTATGCGGTCGGACAGTGCCTCGGCCCCGTCGCTGGCCTGCTGGGCCTTGTCGCGAGCGGTGGCGACGGCGCCGCGTACCGCATCGGCTCCTTGGCGCAACGGCGGCACGACTGCGTCCCGCACGTTCGCAGCGGTTTCCTTCATGCTGGAGGCCGTCTGGTTGACCGTATCCGACACGTTGGCGGCGACGTTGGCGGCGGTGTCGGACACCTGCTGCTTGGCGGCGGCGACGTGCGGCGCCGGGTCGGTGGCGCGCAGACCGTCGAGCTTATCGCGCAGCTCGGCGGCTTCTTCGGAGGGGGACTTGTCCGTGCTCATGGCGT
Source organism: Acetobacteraceae bacterium (assembly GCA_036398775.1). Classification (GTDB taxonomy): domain Bacteria; phylum Pseudomonadota; class Alphaproteobacteria; order Acetobacterales; family Acetobacteraceae; genus DASWOJ01. The sequence goes on along the minus strand of DASWOJ010000197.1, from coordinate 1,856 downwards.
TGGCTCCTGTTCAAGCAGTATCGTTGTTAATGCGCCGGGTCCGCCGGGGTTGCAGCATGGCACGGGCGGCACAGGCGCAAACCCGCCGCAGCGCCCGAGCCACGATCCCGCTGCCGCTGGACGCGCAAGCCTGCTACAATCCCCTCATGCGCCTGATCCTTTTTTGCCCTGCCCTGATCCTTGCCCTGGCGTCTGCATGTCCAGCCGAGGCTTCCCCACCGACTCCGGTCCCGATGCCCGTCGCTCCGCCAGTCGCCGCCCCGTCCCAGCCGGCGCCGCTGGACGAGGTGTCGCGTGAGGTCGAGGTGCTGCGCCTGCGCCAGGCCATGCAGCGCGAGGTGCCGAAGCTGGTTACCCGCACGCCGGCGCAGGACGCCCAATGGATCGCCCTGGCGCGGGTGGAAACGGCACTCTCCGGCTTCGTGCCCGACCGGCCGCAGTTCTTGGCCATCGTGGACCGGAACCCGCGCGTGCAGGCCCTGGCGGTCGTGATGGCAGCGCCGGACGTGGACTGGAAGGTGATCGGCGTGGCCCGCGTGTCCACCGGCTCCATCGGGCGGTTCGACCATTACGTGACCCCGCGCGGCGTGTTCCATGTCACCGACGCGATCCTCGGCTTCCGGGCCGAGGGCACGGAGAACGAGAACGGCATACGCGGTTTGGGCGCCAAGGGGATGCGGGTCTGGGACTTCGGCTGGCAGCCCGCCATGAAGGGCTGGGCGGAGGCGGTGGGCAAGCCCAGCAGCACACCCATTCGCCTGATGATGCACGCGACCGACCCGGACAAGCTGGAGCAGCGCATCGGCCAGCCGGCCTCCCAGGGCTGCATACGCCTTTCGACCGCGCTGAACCGCTTCCTAGACCTGCACGGGGTGCTGGACTTCGAGTACGAGCGGGTGGCCGCGGCCGATGGGCGGTTCCGCGCCCTGCTGCTGCCGGACCGCGTGCCGTCGCCGCTGGCCGGCAACACCCTGGTCGTCGTGGACAGCGCCGCCCGGCCCGGCAGCGTGGACAAGCTGGGCGACGTGGTGATGGCCACCACCGGCAAGTAGCAACCCGCCCCCGCGCCGGGGCGTAACAGCCGGAGCAAACGGAGCGCGCCCAATGCCGCAGATAAAGCTGTTCCTGGCCGACGTGGACGGCACCCTTGTCACCAAGGAGAAGGTGCTGACCGAGCGCGCCGTCGCCGCCGTGCACCGGATGGAGGGCGCGGGCATCCGCTTCGCCGTCACGTCCGGACGCCCGCCGCGGGGGATGGCGATGCTGGTGGAGCCGCTGAAGCTGCAGGGCGTCATCGCCGGGTTCAACGGGGGGGTTTACGTGAACCCCGACCAGTCGGTGATCCTGTCGCGCACGCTGGACCCCGGCGCGGCGCGCAAGGCCTATGACGCCATACGCGACCACGGCCTGGACGCCTGGGTTTACACCGCCGAGGACTGGATGATCCGCGACCCGAAGGCGCCGCATGTGGACCGCGAGGCCCACACCGTCCAGTTCGGCCCCAAGGTGGTGGACGATCCGGCAACGGGCCTGGACCGCGCCGTGAAGATCGTCGGCGTCGGCGATGACCTGGCGCTGGTGGAGAAGTGCGAGGGCGACGTGCAGCGCGCCCTGGGCAACACGGTGTCCGCCGCCCGGTCGCAGCCCTACTACCTCGACGTGACGCACCCGGACGCCAACAAGGGCGCCGTCGTCGCGTATCTCGCGGAGCATTATGGCATCAGCCCGCACGAGATCGCCACCATCGGCGACATGCCGAACGACGTGCTGATGTTCAAGCCGAGCGGCATGTCCATCGCAATGGGCCAGTCATCGCAGGAGGTGCGCGACGCCGCGACGCATGTGACGGACGGCTA
>DASWOJ010000196.1:0-16158 GCA_036398775.1 Acetobacteraceae bacterium | reverse complement strand
CGGCGCAACGGGCGGCTCACATGGCGCGTCCACGCCGGTGAAGCCGGACAGCCGGCCGGCGCGGGCGGCGGCATACAGGCCTTTGGGATCACGAGCCTCGCACACCGCACGGTCCGCTTCCACGTAAATCTCGCGGAACCCTTTCTGGACGGCTTGCCGGGCCATTGCGCGGTCGTCCGCCCCGGGCGAGATCAGCGCCACCAGCACGACCTGGCCTGCATCGGCCAGCAGGCGCGCGCGTGGCGACCTGGTGCCGCTTGCGTCCGGTGGCCGCAGGGTGGACAGCACCTTCGGGTCCAGCGGCAAGTCCGCTGACGGCGGATCGGGGCCGGCTGCCCTTACCAGCACTTCCGGTCCGTCACTGGCGGCGGCGCCGTCCGCAAACTGGCGCATTGCCTCCGTCGTCGCCGCAGCCGGGAACCGACGCTGCGCCTTCGCGGGTTAACGGAAAATACATTTGATCGCGCGATAAAATATAACCGCTCTGAACACCGCACCGATGGATCGGTACGGCATAAGCAGCCACGATGAACAGACCGCTGGCGGAACGTAACCGTCAGAATAGGAATTCCTCTCAATGGGCTTGTTGTTATCGCCTCGCCGGGAGACGCTGTGGCTGCTCCGCCGGCCGCTTCAGTTCGGCGGCACGCTCGGCCTGGTCGTGTGCATCTGCCTGGTGTTGCTGGCCACCGCGGTGCGCGACCTGTGGCGCGTTTACGAGAACAACATCGAGCAGACCCAGGTCACCACCGCAACGGCAACCCGTTTGGTCGCCGAGCAGGCGGACACGACCATGCAGACCGCAGACACGATCGTCGCAAGCCTGGTCGAGCGTGTCGAAGCCGAAGGGGTCGGCCCGGACGCACGCAACCGGCTATACCGTCTGATGACATCGCTCGCGGCTGCCCTGCCGGCGATCCACGAAATGGGCATCACCGACCGGAACGGATACGCGATCGTCAAGTCGCTTGTGCCCGACCCAGCCGGGCTGAACTACAGCGAGCGCGGCTATTTCAAGTTTCATGCCAGTCACCTCGACCGCGGGCCATTCGTCGGGGCGCGCATCAAAAGCAAGATTGACGGATCCTACAACGTGACCGTCACGCGACGTTTGAACGACGCCGACGGCAGCTTTGCCGGCGTTGTCGTCACGAGCGTCTCGATGCAGGCGTTCCAGCGCCTGTTCGACCAAATGCAGGCTCGATCCGGAGGAGTGATCGCGTTGCTGTCCGAGGACGGGACCATCCTGGCTCGCAGCCCGCCCCTACCCGGCGACTGGGAGTCGCCGGCCGGAACGGATTTGCAACAGCTCGTGACCAAGCAAGCCGGCCCGTCGCCGTTTGCCGACGTGTCCGGGATTGACGGCTTGCAGCGGCTGGGGTCCTACCAGCATCTGGACCGCTTTCCGCTGACCGTGCTGGTGTCGCAGTCGGAATGGGACGTGCAACGCAGCTGGCGTCAGGAATTGCTCTCACAACTGTCTATCCTGATGTGCGTGACGGCTGTCCTGATCGTGCTTGGGCGCCGCGAGCTGGCGTCCAAGCGGATGCTGAGTGCACAGGCGATGCAGGACGGCCTCACCGGTCTCGCCAACCGCCGGCGCTTCGATGAGCAGATCGAGCGCGAGCTCAAGCGTGCGGCGCGGAGTGGGCAGCCGGTGTCGCTGGTCGTCATCGATCTCGATCACTTCAAGGCCTACAACGACCATTTTGGCCACCTGGGCGGCGACGAGTGTTTGCGGACCATGGCTCGGGCCATCCAGGCCTTCACACGCCGCTCCGGCGACCTGGCCGCCCGGATCGGAGGGGAGGAGTTCGCGATCCTGCTGCCCGGCTTGGACGCCGCCGCCGCGAGAGCGATTGCCGAAGGGGTCCGGATGGCCGTGCACGGGCTTGCGCTGCCGCACGCTCCCGCAGTCGGCGGCATGGTTACCTTGAGCGCCGGTGTGGCTACCGCGATGCCGGCCCACGATCCGCAGAGCACCCACGCCCTGATTAAGCTTGCTGATGCGGCGCTTTACGCGGGCAAGGTGCAAGGGCGCAATGTCGTCGTAGCGGCCGGCGCGAAGCGGGAGCATGAAAAGCTGTAGATTGCCGGCGAGAAAGCAGGCCCGGCAACAGCGTGCTGGCCGGGACGCATTTGCAGCATGTCGCCGCCTGTGCCGCGCTGCCGGCTGGCGACATTCCAACCTGACTGCCGGGTTGGATGAGCGCGCAGCAGATTGTCTCTAAAGCTAAGGCTTGTTTGACGGACCGGCACTTTGTGCGGGATCAAGCACTCTGTTGAATTGCTTCAAGTGCAAAGTAAGTCTTCAGTGTGGTGCATAGGTCGAGGTTTCTGCGCAGCGCATCAAGCTCCTCTGTGGCGAAGTGCATCAACCAGCAGCGCAAAGGCCGGCGCAGGATGGCGACGGCTTGGGCAATAAAGATGATAACCCGGAACGGCGGGCTCCAGTCATCGAGCACCCGCACCAGCCGCCCGTCCGCAACGTGCGCCTGCACCAAATCCTTGGCCATATAGGCGAGGAAGACCGGCCACGGCCATGTCGAGGATCGGCGTGACGGTGTTGAACACCAGGGACCCATCCGCCCGCACCTTCACCTCGCGGCCGGCTTTCGCAAACGGCCAGGTCCAGAGGCCGCCAGTGGTCGGCAGGCGCAGATTGATGCAAGCGTGCGCGGCCGTTTCTGCCGCGCGAAGCAGGACGGTGCACGACGAGCGCCATGCGGAAGTCCGGCCCAATGCGGACGCCGGTCATGTCCTGGTCCACTTGCTCGCCCAGGCGCACGCCTGCATCGCAGTGCTCCGCCACGATGTCGGTCAGGCGGTAGTCATCGGTGATCTCGACCCTGATATCGGGATGGTGATCAGACCGTCCGCGCGCCGTTGACGAACAGGAACACCTGATACAGCGAGGTCGTGCCGCAGATATACAGCCGGTTGCGCTTCGGCCCGCCGAAGCAGACGTTCGCCACCACCTCCGGCACGTGCACCTTGCCGATCAGCGTGCCGTCCGGATCGTAGCAGTGCACGCCATCCGCGGCGCTGGTCCAGATACGGCCGGCCTCGTCCAGCCGGAACCCGTCGAACAGCCCGGCGGTGCTGTCGGCGAACAAGCGCCCGCCCGTGAGCTTGCCGTCCGCCTGCACGTCGAACACCCGCATGTGCGCCGGGTGATGCTCGCCGTGCGTGCGCCCGGTGTCCACGATGTAAAGCTGCCGTTCATCCAACGAGAAGGCCAGCCCGTTCGGCTTGACGAAATCGTCGGCGACGACCGTGAGGGCGCCGGTCTGCCCGTCTATGCGGTAAACGTAGGAGGCGCCGATCTCGCTCTCGGCCTTGTCGCCCTCGTAGTCGCTGTCAATGCCATAGGTGGGGTCGGTGAACCAGATGCTCCCGTCGGCCTTGACCACGACGTCATTGGGGCTGTTCAGCCGCTTGCCCCCGTAGCAGTTGGCGAGCGTGATGATCTCGCCGCCGTGCCCGGTCCGGCTGACCCGGCGGTTGCCGTGCTCGCACGACACCAGGCGGCCCTGCCGATCCACCGTGTTGCCGTTGGAGTGGCCGGAGGGCTGGCGGAAGGTGGATACGTGCCCGTCCGCCTCGTCGAAGCGCAGCATCCGGTTGGCCGGGATGTCCGACCAGACAAGGCTGCGGTGCGCGGGAAAATAGGCCGGTCCCTCGGCCCAATGGCACCCCGTGTAGAGCTTTGTGACATGGGCGGTCGGGTTGAACAGGCGTGCGAACCGGGGGTCGAGCACTTGGTAATCCGTTGCCGCCATACCTATCCTCCTGCAGTGCCGCCGGTGGTTACGGTCCACCGATTCGGGTTGGCTTGCGGCAGGTTGGCCCCGTTGGCAGTGATTGTCAGCAGGAACCTCCCGACCCGGCGCAAGGTCATGCCAGGCAGCCCTGCGGCTGGCCGGAAGCATCTCCTCCCGCAGCGTTGTCGGTTGCGGCGGGTTATCCGGCGCGGCAGCTTGCAATCTTCAAATCGTCCGCCCGCCATCCACCGGAAAGTCCACCCCGGTGATGAACTCGGCTTCGTCCGACGCCAGGAACAGCGCCGCGTTGGCGATGTCCAACGGGCGCGACAGGCGACCGAGCGGTATGGTGGCGATGAACCTCGCCCGGTTCTCCGGCGTGTCCGGCACCCCCATGAAGTTTTCGAGCAGCCCGGTCTCGCCCATGACCGGCGAGATGCAGTTGACCCGGATATGCCAGGGCGCCAGCTCGACGCCGAGCGACTTCGACACCAGGTTCACCGCCCCCTTGGTGGCGTTATACCAAGTAAGGCCGGGCCGCGGCCGGATGCCGGCAGTCGAGCCGACGTTCAGGATCACCCCGCCGCCATTGTCTCGCATTGACGGCGCGACCTCGCGCACGAACAGGTAGATGGATTTCACGTTCACCCGGAACATGCGGTCGAACTCGTCCTCGTCCACCTCCAGCAGCGGCTTGTTCTTGTGCGTGGTGCCGGCGTTATTCACCAGGATGCCGGGCGTGCCCAGCCGTGCCGTGGTCTCCCTGACGACCCGCGCCACGTCCTCGGACGCGCCCACGTCGGCCTGCAAGGCGATCGCCTCCTTGCCCAACCCGTGCGCCACCTGCTCTGCCGCCGCTCCGCGCAGGTCAACTACGGCGACCCTGGCGCCTTCCTCGATGAAGCGTTTGGCGATGCCTTCCCCGAAGCCGCCACCCGCACCCGTCACGATGGCGACCTTGCCCGCGAGCCTCATTCCCGTACCTCCCACCATCATTCCCACACCGCATCGGCGCGGGAGCATTTGCGTTCCGACCGGGATGACCGGGCCGATCCCTGTCATGGAGCGGGCAGGCCGGCAACCAGCGTCGTGCCTTCCGGACTTGCGAAGGCGGCGTGCAGCCCTTGTCCTCCATGTCGGACCAACGCTCGGCACCACCAGCGTAGCCGAAGCGCTCGCGGCCCACCAGTTTGACGGAACGCTCTTTTGGTCACGCGTCGCCATACGGAGCCGCCCCATGCTCGCCCCGCGGTTCCACGCCGGCGGGGAACAAATCAGGCGAGGCAACAAGCCGCCATCCAGCAGCGATCCACGCGAGGCGATGCGTGCTGCAGCGGGAATGGCGTCCCGGGCGGGTTTCCTGCAGGCCGATGGCTCAACGCGGGCCAAGCGGCTCGTGTCCGTCCATCACGAGGATGGTCATCTGCACCTCCACTCCCGCTGAGGTTGGTCATGGTATTCACAGCGACGGGAGATGGTCATGCGGACCAGGGGCTCCGCAGCCTTTCCCTTCCAAGCCGGGTGCTGTCAGGAGCCAAACATGGCCCGCTCCGAATAGGCATGGTCGCCGATGCGCGGCCGGTCGGGACCCCGGAAGTATTTCGGTCGGTTGTCCGTGTACAAGCCTGGCACGCCGGGCAGCGGGCCGTCAGCGTCCAGCACGACAAGCGGTAAGCCGCACCGCGCCAGGTAGCGGCCGAGCGCCCCGGCGAAGCGCGGCACAGCTGCCCCTGCGTTGCAGTAGATCAGCCCCGCGATCCCGACCATGCCGAGGCGCCGCCGCGGCATGAACACGAAGGGGTAGCGCCGCCCGGCAGCCTCGCACAGCAGGCTGATGCAGCCGTAGGCAGCATGGTCCCGCAACACCGCAATGTCGGCCTCCATCAGGTGCCCGTCGGGCGCCATCCCCTCCGTGAATGGCGACACCCGCGCCGCTTCGGACCCGCGGGCCAGCCATAACGGCGCCAGCACCCGCCCATTGCAATACCGGGCATAGCCTTGCGCTTCCAGAAGCGGCCAAGTCGAGGGTGCCGGAGTGATGTTTGTGTAGGTCGCGGCATGCCGCAAGGCCCGGGAGACCAGCAGGGACGCATATGGCCGGAAGGCCGGCAGCACGTACCAACTCGACATGCTGCACCGGACATGGCCGCTTCCAGGCACTTGCGAGAAGATCTGCAGGATCACGCCGACCGCTTCGCCGCCGCTGTCCAGCAGGTAGCCATAGCGCGGGAAGCCTGGCGGCGTGGGATGGCGTGACAGCCGATCCATCGCGCGTTCCCAGAACTGCCGGTCCCGCTCCTGGCTGAACCCCTGGGTCAACAGGGCGACTACGGCACAGCGGTCGTCACTCACGATCTCTCGGCAACGCAACGCCGCTCGGGTCATTCCCAAAATCCTGGCCATGTGCATAGTCTTCAACGTACATTGTTTGCTGAAGCATTGGGAACGCCGGATGATTAGAAGCCACTGTCCATGACCATACGATCCATCGTCATGGACAATATTACCCAGGTCGCGGCTGAGCAGCATAAGCACCTTGCGCCGTTGAGCGATGATCTGCCACTGCTCGACTCTGGTTTGGACTCATTATGCCTGGCCGTGATCGTGGCGCGGCTTGAGGACAGGCTTGGCGTCGATCCCTTCGGCACGGCAGACGAGCTTGCATTTCCCGTCACCATTGGCGATTTTGTCGCACTGTATGAGAGTGCCGCAGCCTAGCCGGCGCAGTCTGTGGGATCTGACCGCAGCTGGCGGTTTGTCGCCGCAGCGCGTGGTGGCCGGGCTGGGACGCCAGGTGATGCTGGCAGACTTGGAGAGCAGAGCAAGCCCCGACGCAATGGCGTTGGAAGGCCGGTCGGTGCTGATCCATACGGCGCAGCAGCTTCCGGCGGTCCTGGCGCTGCTTGAACTCGACGGGGTCGCACGCCGTTTGGTTCTAGCGCCGCCTGATGCCGCACCGGCGCACTTGGACGCGGCGATTGCCCAGGCCGAGGTTGACACGCTGATAACCGACGATGCGGCGCCACGGCCCGGCCTGCGCGTCTTGGCGTCCGGTGAGGCTCTCGTCCCCTGCCTGGGCCGCCGAACCGTCCTGCATGACACCGAATGGGTGTTGTTCACCTCCGGCACCACCGGTGCGCCAAAGCTTGTGTCGCACACCCTGCCGGGCCTTACGGGTCCGGTCGGGCCGGCGTCCGGCGGAACGGTGTGGAGCACGTTCTATGACATCCGGCGCTATGGCGGCCTGCAAATCCTGTTGCGTGCGCTGCTCGGCGGCGGGTCCATGGTGCTGTCGGACGCTGTGGAGGCGGTCACGGCGTTCCTGGCCCGGGCCGGATCATCGGGGGTGACGCACATCTCCGGCACACCCTCGCACTGGCGCCGGGCGCTGATCAGCGGGCAGGCTGCACGCATCGCCCCTGCCTATGTGCGCCTGTCTGGAGAGATCGCCGACCAAACCGTGCTGGACCGGTTGCGCGCCGCCTACCCGGCTGCCCGCGTTGCCCATGCGTTCGCCTCGACCGAGGCCGGTGTCGCATTCGACGTTACCGATGGGCTGGCCGGCTTCCCCGTGGCCTGGGTGGGTGCTCCTGGCCCGGCAGAGCTGCGCGTGGCCGGCGACACCCTGCATATCCGCTCCGCCCGCACCGCCACAGGCTACCTCGGCGGCGGCCCACCCTTGGCGGACGCAGATGGCTTCGTTGATACCGGGGACATCGTGGCGTTGCGGGGCGACCGCTACCACTTCCTTGGCCGGGTCGGCGGCGTCATCAACGTGGGCGGCCAGAAGGTGCATCCAGAAGAGGTTGAGGCCGCGCTGAACGCCCATCCGGCCGTGCTTGCCGCCCGCGTGCACGCCCGGCCAAGCCCGATCACCGGCGCCTTGGTCGCGGCCGATGTGGTCGTGGACGGCCCGGCGGACGATGTGCTTCGCAGTGCGATCCTGGAGGCCTGCCGCACCCGGCTCGCGCCGCACAAAGTGCCGGCCTTGCTGCGGATCGTCCCGGCACTGGATGTGCTGCCGTCCGGCAAGCTGGCCAGGCGCATTGCGTAACGTCATCGTCACCGGCGGCAGCCGCGGCCTGGGCCTCGGCATAGCGCGCCGCCTGGCTGGTTCCGGCTTCCGCGCCATCGCCATCGCCCGCCGGGAGGGCGACGCCCTTGCTGCGGCCCGTGCCGAGTTGGGCGACCGGCTGCATTTCCAAGCAGCCGACCTCGCCGAACTGGCCGTCCTTCCCAACTTGGTGCAGGGATTGCGGCAGGGCTTCGGCCCGATTTACGGCCTGGTGAACAATGCCGGCATCGGCACGAGCGGCGTGCTGGCGACCATGCCGGACGCGGCGATCGAACGGTTGATCCGGCTCAACGTGGCGTCCCCTATCATGCTCACCAAATACGTGGTGCGCTCCATGATGGCAGCGGGGACGGCAGCGGGCGCCGGACGGATCGTGATGATCTCGTCGGTCGTCGGCAGCACGGGCTACAACGGCCTCTCGGTTTACAGCGCCACCAAGGCTTCGCTGCTTGGGTTTGCCCGTTCGCTGGCCCGGGAGGTGGGCGCGCTGGACATCACGGTGAACGTGGTCGCCCCAGGCTTCGTCAACACCGAGATGACGCGCGAGCTGGACGCGGGGCACCGCGCGCAGATCGCCCGGCGCAGCGCCCTGAAGCGCATGCCGGAGGTCGAGGACGTGGCCGCCGCCGTGGACTACTTGCTTAGTTCCGGCGCACGCAACGTCACGGGCACCACGTTGACCGTGGACGCCGGCAACACAGCCTAAAGCCGCACTCCGCCGTCCAGGATGCGTGCGAACAGCATGGTGTCCAATGGCACGTAACCCCGCACCCGATCCAGCACGAACAGCGCATCGGCAATCCCACCGGGATCGAACCCCTCCCGCACGAGATCAGCCTTCACAGGCTTGAACGTCCCCGTGGCTTCCAGTTCGGCGCAGAGGCGGAGGAACACCGGCCGGGCATATTCCGGCAGCCTCTCCGTCGCATGGGCGTGTAGCGCATCAATGCGGAAGCCGGCATTGACCGTGAGCGCCGCCATCCCGGCCCGGCCCTCCGCTCCCGGCACGGACACGCCATATACGGCCACCGCCGCCACGCCCGGGCAGGAGCCGAGAGCGTTGGCGACCTCTAGTGTCGCCACGTTCTCGCCTTTCCATCGGAAGGTGTCGCCGATCCGGTCAATGAAGGTGAAGAACCCCGCTTGGTCCCGCCGCATCAGGTCCCCGGTGCGGAACCAGGCATCACCTGGTGCGAACACGTCCCGCAATACCTTTGCTGCCGAGGCGGAAGGGTCGGTATAGAGGCCCTGCGCCGGCACCGGCCCGATTGCCTCCCCTGCTTCGTCCGCCACGCAGCGCTGGCATCGTCCGTCCGCACCACGCAGGGCTGTGCCCGTCTCCGGGTCGCACCGGATCAGCGCCACGGGAAAGCGGTGCGCAAGATACGGCGGAATGCGGCCGATCGCGCCAGGGCGCCCCTCGGTGTTGTAAAGCGACACGCTGCCCTCGGTGGCTGCATAGTATTCCAGCACCTGCGGCACATGAAAGCGTTGGGTGAACCGGGTCCAGACCTCGGCTTGCATCCCGTTGCCGCAGGCCAGGCGCAGCTTATGCGCGCGCTCCCGCGGATGCGGCGGGCTGTTCACCAAGTAGCGGCACAGCTCGCCAATATATTGGAACACCGTGCAGCCGCCCTCCGCGATGTCGTCCCAGAAGCGCGATGCGGAAAAACCGGGGCGGATCAGCACGGACCCGCCTTGCACCAGCATCGCGCCGACTGCCACGACGCCGCCGATGCTGTGATACATCGGAAGGCAGTCATACATCCGGTCCTCCGGTCCGGCATCCATCATGCCGGCAAACCAAAGGCTCCATTCCAGCACCCGGGCATGGCTGATATTGACCGCCTTCGGCAGTCCGGCTGTGCCGGAGGTGAAGATATGCAGCGCCTGGTCCGCCAGCACGGTCGGCCGTTCCACCACGACCGCACTGCTTGGCAGCCCGGCTACGTCAATGCGCAGCCATCCCGTCCGATCAGCCCCGTGGACCCAAAGGCCGGTCTCACGCGGCAGGCGCGGGCGCACAGCCTCCAGCGCATCGGCGAGCGTTGCGTCGGCCAGTATGTGCCGCGGCGCGACGATGGCGATGGCATGGAGCAGCGCGTCCTGCCGGAGCCCGGTATTCAGCAGGGCCACCACGCCGCCGGCCCCGCTGATGCCAAGCCAGATCGCCACATACTCGGCGCAGTTCGGCATCAGCAGGCACACTACCTCGCCGGAACGGATCCCGCGTTGCTGCGCCCAGCGCCCGTACTGGTTCGCCCGGGCCGCCAAGCCGCCATAGGTGAGCGATCCCGCCTCCGAAACGAGCGCCGGCCGCGGCCCGAAGCGTTCCGCCAGATCCGGCAGGCGCTGAGGCAACGTGCGTCCGGCCTCGGCCAATCCCGAAACGGCGGTCAGCGCACGAACCCAGGCTGCCGATCCCCTTGACACCCGTCCTCCAAAGCCTTGTCAATGGCCGCACGACGGCGGTCTCCGGCATAGCGGCGCACAGGCCTGCCAGTTTCGACAATAGCAGGCTTCCAGCAAAGACAGGGTCCCATGCGCCGGCGTTCGATGCTCGCACTCACCGCTGCAACCCTGGCGGCGCCACGCCTGGCCCGCGCCGAGGCGTCCCGGGTGCTGCGCTTCATTCCCCAGGCAGACCTTGCCGCACTCGATCCGGTTTGGACATCGGTCTATGTCACCCGCAACCACGGCTACCTGGTGTTCGACACGCTCTACGGCCAGGACAGCGCCTTCAACGTGCAGCCGCAAATGGTGGAGGGTGCGAGTACGGAGCGCGACGGCAAAGAATGGCGGCTGCGCCTGCGGGACGGGCTGCGCTTCCATGACGGAACCCCCGTGCTTGCGCGCGACTGCGTCGCCAGCATCCGGCGCTGGGGCCGGCGGGATGCCTTCGGTCAGACCCTGCTGCGCGCGACGGACGAACTCTCGGCCGCGGACGACCGCACGATCCTGTTCCGTCTCCGGACGGCCTGCCCTTGGCTGCCGGACGCGTTGGGCAAGATCGGCATCAACATGCTGCCGATCATGCCGGAGCGCCTGGCCCTAACCGATCCGTTCAAGCAAGTCACGGAGATGGTCGGCAGCGGCCCGTTCCGCTTCCTTGCGGACGAGCGCGTGCCGGGCGCCCGCGTCGCCTATGCCCGGTTTGAGGATTACCGCCCACGGGAAGACGGCATCGCGGACTGGACGGCGGGACCGAAGGTCGCGCATTTCGACCGGGTCGAATGGACGGTGATCCCAGACGGGGCCACCGCTGCTGCAGCGCTGCGGCGGGGAGAGGCGGATTGGTGGGAGCAGCCCCTCTTCGACCTGCTGCCGCAACTTGCCCGCGACGCCAGGATCGCCACTCCGGTCGTCGAGGTCACCGGCAACATCGGCCTGATGCGCATGAACGCACTGCATCCTCCGTTCGACAATCCTGCCATCCGCCGCGCCCTGCTCCGTGCCCTGGACCAATCCGACTTCATGCGCGCCGTCGCCGGTGACCAATCCGAGTACTGGCAGGGCGGCGTCGGCTATTTCGCGCCCGGCACGCCGATGGCAAGCGACCGCGGCCTCGCCGCGCTTGCCGGTCCGCGCTCCGCGGACCTGGCCCGGCGCGAAATCCAAGCCGCTGGCTATGCCGGGGAGCGCGTGGTGCTGCTAAGCCCGGGGGACTACCCGCGCATCGCAGCACTGGCCGCCGTCGCGGCTGACCTGCTGACGCGATGCGGCCTGGCCGTGGATGTGCAGGAGATGGACTGGGGCACCGTGATCCAACGCCGCGCCAGCAAGGCGCCGCCGGGCCAGGGCGGCTGGAGCGTGTTCTTCACGACCCTTACCGGCGCCGACATGTCAAACCCGGCGAGCAACCCGGCGCTTCGCGGCAACGGCGGCGACGGGTGGTTCGGCTGGCCGACGGCGCCCCGGCTGGAGGAGCTGCGGGATGCTTGGCTTGCAGCGCCAGACGCCGCCGCCCGGCGGCGCATCGCCGCTGACCTGCAGGGGCAGGCCTTTGAGGACGTGCCCTTCCTGCCGCTCGGTCGATTTGTGCAGCCCACAGCTTGGTCGCGCACTCTGACCGGAGGGCTGCAAGGCATGCCGCTGTTCTGGAACATGCGCCGGGTTTGACCGGACCGGCCGCTTGTTGCGGCCGTGGGCCGCATCGCACAGACGAAGGCCGCTGCTGGACGGGCCGGGGTGGGGCAGCACCAGCCGGAGACCGCACCCGTCCAGCGGCCAAGAAGGCGCATCAGCGACGGGAACCGCCGGGCAAGCGTGCCGGATGGCCGCGGGGTGCCCCGAAGCGGGCGCGACCGGTCGCACGCGGCACGGAATGCGGCGTCAGCCACCATGCGCCGGGCGACCTCGGCGGTGTTAACCCCGTACGGATCAACTGCGGGCAGCCGGCGCCCACTGCAGCCCTCATGCTGGTGGTGCCGGGATAGGCGGCACTACCATCGGCAACGCCTGCATGACCCGGCAGCGATACTCCTCCGCCGGGTCCGGCGCGTGGGAATGGCGGGCGTTCACGGCGCTTGGCCGGCCGCCAAGTCCCGCATGCAAACCTGTCGGGAATCGCGCGGCGCAGCGGACGTTGGCGGCAGGTTCGAACGTCTCCTCCAGCATGGCTGCTTCCGGTGCGCAGTCGTATTGGCGGCCTGCCCCGGCGACGTTCATGGTCCAGGACCACGGCACCAACGCCCCTGCGACCAGCCGGTGACGCCCGGCTGCGCGCAGGCCGCCGCGCCGGACACGCCCAGCAAGCGCCATCTCCGGGAAGCTGCCCGATATGCTCCTACGCCGCCGCCAGCCGGGCCGGTTTGACCGCGGCTGGGTTTGGGCGCGACCTGTCCGCCCACTCGCCCGCGGCCAGGGCGGCCCGACCCAGCAATGTGCGGGCGCCGACATAGCTGGCCAGCTCGGTCCGGGCGTTCGCGAACTTGAACTTGTAAGGCTCGTCCCCGCACAGGAAATCCACCTCTGGGATCCCGTGGTCGAATGCCCACAGCAACAACTCTACGATGATGACCGTTCCGGGCGAAGCCCGGTCGAAGCGCCGGTCGAACGCCGAAAAAAACGCGGCCGCCCGGTTGCCGCGCACGATGTTGACCAGCCCCGCAACGAGTTCGCCGCCGCAGGTTATGCTGAATACCTGCAGCGCCTGGCGCTGCCGCAGAGTGTCAACCAGAGACCGCAAGCCGAGGGCGCCGCTGTCCAGCAAGGTGTTGCGCTGCATGGTGGCGTCGAGCCAGGTGGATTTGAACTGGACCATGCGGTCCAGCGTGCCCGCGATGCCTGGCCCGTCCACTGCGCCAATGCTGAGCGTGCCAAGTTCTTCAAGGATGCGCTTACCCCTTGTGTGGTTGTTGCGCACCTTCTTGGGAAGCGTGCGGAACCAGCCGGCGCCGGTGAGGCCGTTGCCGCGCACCTGGAGGGTCTGCTCGGCGCGGGTGCCCAGGCGCAGCCCAGCCGGTATCGTGCGGCCGGCTTCGAAAAGCTGCGGCAAGGCGGCGCCAGGGCGCACGTGGCTGAGGTAAATGACGTGGAACCCGCCCGCTGCGACGACGGCCTGCCAGGTTCGTGCCAGGGCGTCCTGGGCTTCTGGTCCGGCGATGGCATCGCAATAGTCGCTGCACTCCTTTGCAGCCCATTCCAGGACGCGCACGCCGCGGTGACGCCGGGTGACGCAGGGGATCACTGCAGCCAGATCCTCCCCGTCCCAGCAGAGGCCGATGTGCAACCGCAAGCCGGACCTGGCGCCCTGTGCGGCCCACCACCCGCTGACCCATCCATGACTCTGGAAGACGCTGCCGTCAGACCGTTGCCACAGCCGCTCCCAGGCCGGCCCGACCTGATCCAAGCGCTCGGCTGCCGTTACGATCTCGGCCTGCACGGCTCAGACCTGGCGGATCTTGGCCTGCGCCGCGGGCGTCCGCGCCGCGTCTGCACGGAGGCGGATCCCCGAAAGGCGCAATGCGACCTTCCGCAGGGGCAGCACATAGAGTCCGTATAGCGATTGATACTGTTCGGCTTCCCGGTCGGGCAAGCCGAACTCGAACGTCTCGTCCGGCTCCGGCTTGGCAAGGGTGCCGAAGATGCGGTCCCAGATGGTGAGCATCAGGCCGAAATTCCGGTCGTAGTGCTTCGGGTTCGTGCTGTGGTGCAACTGGTGGTAGTGCGGGCAAAGCACGACTTGGTTCAGGACCCGTCCGAACGAAACCTTCAGGTGGGTATGACGGACGAAGTCCATCATAATAATGTTGCGCAAAATATAGACGTTGATGCCGAGTATCGTCAGCTCGACGGGATCAACGATCTGGAACAGCCATAATCCGTAAACGGGACCGGTTATCAGACCGTCCCAGGCCTTGTTCATCATCTCGTCAACCGGGTGCACGCGGTCCTTGGTCGTGCCGACCATCACCTCTGCTGAGTGGTGCACCTTATGCAGCTCCCAAAGCACGGGGACCCGGTGCTGCAACGTGTGGTAAGCGTAATAGGACACGTCATACGCTAGCAGCATGGAGGCCGTGAACAGGCTCAGCACGAGCAGCCCGGGATGCTGTGCCGGCGTTCCGCCAGGCCCGAACACCGCCAGCAGGGCCTTGTGGGTTGCGTAGCCGACCGACGCGGCAACAGTGATCCCGACCGGCAGTGTCAAGGGCAGCATGAGCAGCTTCCGCGTGACCCAGAACAGGATGTCCGCGCGCGCCGACGAGTGGCGGATGATGTCGCGCGGAAACATGAATGCGCCGAACTCGCGCAACGTCCGGTCCCGCTCCGAACGCAGGAACACGACGGCCGCAGAAACCAGGATGGAGCATGCCAGCAGGCCTGCAGCGGCGATGGATGGCCCCCCCAAGCGCGAGCGCACGGCCTGACTGCAAGCTTCCATCAAATCGTGCATTGCTTATCCTCGGCCACGTCGCGGATGCACCTGCCTCACAGATCGGGCTGCACGGTCCGCCGGCCCGGTGGCGGCAGGAACGCGAACCCGGTCTGGCTGATGCCTACAGGAGCGGCACGGCGGAAATAGGCCGCAGCACCACCCCGGCTGGATACGTCGAGTTTCTCAAGGATGTTGTGCACGTGGTTCTTCACGGTCGCATTGGTAATGACCAGCTGGCGCGCGATCTGCTTGTTGGACAGCCCGTCGGCAAGCAGTTGGACGATCATTGCTTCACGGGGTGTCAGCGATCCCATCGGACCCTGCAGGTCACTGCCGCCCCGGCGCCGTCCGAAGTGGTGCAGCAAGAGCGCCGATAGGCGCCCGGGGAAGATGGTCTCCCCGGCAGCGAGCCGCAGGATCATGCTCGCCACGAGCTCGGCCGGGGTGCTGGCCTCGATATAGCCGGAAATCCCGATGCCGGCCCAGGCGATGAACTCGTCGTCGTCGTCGTCGGTCGTCGCCAGGATGCCAATTTTGAGCGCCGGGTGGACCTCACGCGCGCTTTGGGCAAAAGATATGCCGTCACGGACTGCCGAAGACATGAACAGAAGTTGGGGCGGCGGCAATTTTGTCAGATGCGATTGAAGATTACGGAAACAGATGCAGTCAACGGTTGCTGGATATTCGCTGGTTTCTGTTACCCGGCTGATTGCATCTCGCACTGCCCTTATCTTACTGACAACGACGATGCGCATTACGAACCCGTCCAGCGGACGACATTGCACTGGCAATAATCTATGCTCACCGCATTGAACCTCTCATGCCATTGTAAGCAGGCACACTGCCTGACCAAAACTTACATTGTCAAACAAATCATCATAAATAGTACGTCCGCCGACTGTCTCAGCCAAGCAGACCGATGCCGGCTCATGACTGTTTGGGTTGTGCCAGGAGAACGGCCTGGCTGTTGAGCATGCGGCTCCTGACCTCGTTATGAGACCGCGCTTCCGCTGTCCTCGGTCCCGTGCACGCGTCTTCTGACACCCCGCAAGCGCCGCCGGACCTTGTTCCACACGATGGCCGGATGATAGGAGATGCGCTTGCCGTCAACGAGCATTTGGCCGTCCTCAAGGGCGATCGTGTGCAAGCCGTCAGGGAAACGTCCGCATGGGTCCGGGCGCAGCGTCGCCACCGGCGCCTCGTCATACCGCTCCGTTGTCCAGGTTCGTATCGCGTTGATGATCAGCGCGCCGCCGTAGGTCCTGGAGCAATCCTGCGCTGGACGATACCACTGGCCGTCCACGCAGAACGGCGTGCCGCCTGGGCGTGACGACCGGACGTCCATCTTGACCGGATTGCCAGGATGCCGCCGCCACGGACCCGTCAGGTCCTTTGCAAACATCAGGCACAGGTTGTCGTAGGCGCCAATGTCGGTGTCG
>DASWOJ010000195.1:0-7194 GCA_036398775.1 Acetobacteraceae bacterium | reverse complement strand
TTGGCTGCGCGGCGAAGCTGCGGTCCACCACCACCCAGCCATCGTCCGGCGCGCAGCCCGGCCCGATGAACAGCTGCAAGCCGGCGCCGCCATCCTCGGTCACTCCGAACGACGCCGTCGCTGCGGTGAAGAACGCGACCTGGCCGCCGTCGCCCTGATCCATTTGCCCGAACCGGCGCGGCGGGTCGCCGAAGTCGTAGGTTTGCAGCACGGCCGGGCCGAGGCTGCTGCGTATGGGGATGGAGTCGCTGGCCTGGTAGCCGCCGGGCAGCGAGTTCCGGTCGGAAGCGCCGGGCCAATCCCGCTTGTGATAGGGCAGGCGCTCGCCGATGGCCAGCTTGCGCCGGCGCGGGCAGGCGGCCACACCGTCGAGCGGCGTGGCGCCAGGGATCACCCGGTTCCCGGCGCCTACGCACACATCCTGCACCAGGAAATCCCAGGCCGCTTCCCACCCGGGCGGCGCATCGGCTGCCCTGGCCGGGAGCGCGGCCAGCAGCGCTGCGAGGAGTGGGATGAGACGGCTCAAACGCGGCATGATCTTCTCTCCAAGACGACCCTAGTGGGCGGCCATGCGGCTTTGCCGGAACCCGCCCGGCATTGCCGCGGCCTGCGCGCGGCTGGCCTGATGATGCTCCATACGGACCATCCTGGTTCTACCGCACATGCTTGCGCTGCGCGGCACCGGCCGGTGCGCCTGTTGGGGCTGCATCCCGCATCCTGTAAGGGACCGGTTATGATCGGGATGGTGTGGCGGGATAAGGCTTCTGGCATCCCAGCGGACCTGCCGTCTCGGCTGCCGCGCCGGGCATGCCCGCCGGCATTGCCGTGCTGCTGTAGGTGCAATCCCGCACGACGCCATTGGCCCCGAAGTCCACGGTCATGCTGACCATGTCCGGCGCCCGCCGCCCCGTGTCCCCGGATGCGTTCGCCAGCCCGAGGCCCGATCCGACCAGCCCCAGGTAGGGCACGAAGGCGCCTGCCACCCCGGACGCCGCCGCCGCGCCGCTGATAAGCCGCTGCCTGCCGGAGTCGTCGGTCTTGGCCTCATAAACCCAACTCTCGCCGCCAAGGCCCTGCTGCGTGCGGGTAGGCCGCCCGAGTGCCGCGAACACATCGGTCCGGGAGGAGCGGCCAATCACGATGGACGACACCTTGCCGGCATCCAGGACCGCGGATGGCGAGGGCGTTTGCGCGCACGAGGCGGCGGCCATCATCGCCAACGCCGCGCCCGCCTTGGCAAGACCTGTTCTCCGAGCCATGCAGAACCCACCCTTCCGCGGTGCAGCAAGTGTGGGGTGTTCCAAGGCAGTCCGCAACCAGATGTCTGGCGCCAGGCAGCGCTGCCAGCACTGCCGGTTCTTCGCCCGGGACGGAGCGGCGGCCCGCCCTGCACGATCCCAAACCGCGTTGCTACATGCCGCCATGGTTGCCAAACGACCTGATATCAGGCTCTAAGCCCGTCATTCCTGCACATATCCTGCCGCGCACCGGCCCTGCCGAGGTCCACCCATGTCCAACCTGCTGCACGAGACGGTCACCGGCGTCCGCCACTGGACACCGACGCTGTTCAGCTTCACCACCACGCGCGACCCGGCGTTCCGCTTCCTGTCGGGCCAGTTCACCATGATCGGCCTGCCCGTGGACGGAAAGCCGCTGCTGCGCGCCTACAGCATGGCCAGCCCCCATTACGACGAGCAGCTCGAGTTCTTTTCGATCAAGGTTCCGGACGGCCCGCTGACCAGCCGGCTGCAGCTCATCAAGAAGGGCGACGAGGTGCTGGTCGGGCGCAAGGCCGTGGGCACGCTGGTGCAGGACAGCCTGGTGCCGGGCCGCAGCCTCTATCTGCTGGGCACCGGCACTGGCCTTGCGCCGTTCGCCAGCATCGCCAGGGACCCCGACGTGTATGACCGCTTCGAGCGCGTGGTGCTGGTGCACGGCTGCCGCGAGGTGGCAGAACTGGCTTACGGCGAGGAGGTCGTCGCCCGGCTGCAGGAAGACGAGCTGCTGGCCGACACCGTGCGCGGCAAGCTGCTGTACTATCCCACGACGACGCGCGAGCCGTTCCGCAACCGAGGCCGCATCACCACCCTGCTGGATACCGCCAAGCTGACGGACGACCTTGGCCTGCCGCCGATCAGCCCGGCGGATGACCGCATGATGCTGTGCGGCAGCCCCGCTTTTCTGGCCGATATGGTGGCCCTGCTGGATGGCCGAGGGTTCACCGAGGGCAGCAGCAGCGCCCCCGGCACCTACGTCATCGAGAAGGCATTTGTGGAGAAGTAGCCGCTATGCCACCTGCGGCGCGCGGCGGCGGGCCACCATCCCGATCAGCGCCGGCCCGAGCAGGAGCAGCGACGCAGGCTCCGGCACCGGCAGCGCGGCAGGCGGCGACGCCAGGGTGCCGCTGCCGCTGGTTGATGCGACCTGCATGTTGTTGGCGTCGTTCGTGGCGGCGCTGCGGGTGAAGCTGATGTCGAAGCTTGCCGGTCCCTCGGTGAAATCGCCCAGCGCTGCTGCCGGGGAGAAGATGCCGAGCAGGTAGGCCTCAATGCTGGTCGAGGTGGCCGTCAAGTTGCTGTTGAGGATGCGTGGCGCAGCCGTTTCAACGAAGGTGCCGTAATCCCCGATGGTGAACGAGAACGCGGCGTCGTCCAGGCCGCCGAAAGCCGAGTACAGATAGAGCGGTCCGTTGACCACGACCTCCGTAACAGCAGAGATCACGCTGAAGTCGCCGGCTCCGCGGGCAGTGGTGACGCCGATGTCGAGATGCAGGCCGGTGGTGTTCGACAGGTCCGTGCCGTCCAGCAGGTCCACGTTGAACAGCGCGATCGGCGCCGTCGCATTCACCGGGCTGGCCTGTGCCGGCGCAAGGGCGCATAGCGCAGCGCCGAAGGCCGCCGCAACCATAGAGAACTTTTTCCTCATTTCCGTGGTCCTTTCCATCGAGCACCCGCCCGATGGAACGAAGCATGGACGATAAAGCTTAACCGGACGTTTAAGTCACCGCGGCGTCAGCGCGGATGGCCGGCAGCGCATCATTCCTCCTCATCCAGGAAGAACTGGTCCGCTTCCTCGTCATACGAATAAAGCTCGGCATACCGGCCCCAGGCGATGGCAGTCGTCAGCGTCTCGTCGGCGTAGTCCGGGGACATGAAGTCTTCCAGCTCGTCGCGGAAGCGGACAGCGGCGGCACGGTGGTTCGGGCGCTCGTCCAGCACATGGCGTATCTGCGCCACCAGCGGCACGTTGCCGCGCAGCGCCTGGCCGAAAATCTGCTTACGCGCGTCCGTCTCCGCCTCGACGAACTGCCGGCCCTGGTCGGTCAGGCGCAGGTCGCCCTCCTCCAGCACGCCGAGGCCCAGCAATTGCAGGGCGTCGCCCATCGGCAGCAGGTCGTCCAATTCCAACTGCAACGCGCCGGCCAAGGCGGGCAGGTCGGCGCGGCCTTTGTAAGGCGGGGCGGCTAGGGTCTCGGCCAGGCCCGCGAGCAGGTTGGTGCTCACGGGGTTCAGCTGCAGGGCCAGCGTGGCCGGCGCCGGGACGGCGGTGCGCTGGGCGGGTGCCCGCCGGGTCATCAGGGCATAGATGTCGTCCACCATCTGGCGGAACTGCGGATCGTGCCGGTTGCGCGGATGCGGGAATGGCACGCGCAGCTCGCTGGCGACCCGGCCGGGGTTGCTGCTGAACACCAGGATGCGGTCGCACATCAGCACGGCCTCCTCGATGTTGTGCGTCACCATCAGGACGGACTTCACCGGCAGCTTGCCATCGCTCCACAGGTCGATCAGGTCGGTGCGCAGGGTTTCGGCCGTCAGGACATCGAGCGCGCTGAACGGCTCGTCCATCAGCAGCAGGTCGGGGTGTACCACCAGCGCGCGGGCAAGGCCGACGCGCTGGCGCATCCCGCCGGACAACTCCTTGGGATAGGCGCTCTCGTAGCCTCCAAGGCCGATCAGGTCTATGGCGGCCTCGGCACGGTCCTCCCGCTCGCGCCGGAAGACGCCCTGGGCCTCCAGTCCCAGCTCCACGTTCTCCTGCACCGTGAGCCAGGGGAACAGCGCGAAGCTTTGGAACACCATCGCCACCCCGTCCGCCGGGCCATGCAGCGGACGGCCGCGCCAGGTCACGTTACCGGAGGTCGGCAGCAGCAGCCCGGCGATGATCCGCAGCAGGGTGGACTTGCCGGAACCGGACCTGCCGAGCAGGCCGACGATCTCGCCGCTGCGTATGGAGACGTCCACGTTGTCCAGCACCACCAGGTCGGCGGAGCTGTCCTTGTGGTAGGCTTGGCGGACGGCGCGCACCTGCAGGAGGGCGTCGGCGGCAACGGTTTGGTCCATGGGCGCGGCCTCCGGTCCGGGCGGGTTACAAGGTCAGGCGTCGGTTGGAGAACGCATACAACGGGCGCCACAGCAAGCGGTTGAACAGCAACACGAAACTGGACATCACGACGACGCCCAGCACGACCTTGGGCGTCGCCCCGTCCGCGGTCGCCTGCGCGATATAGGCGCCGAGGCCGTGCGCGGTCAGCTTGGTGTTCCCCCACACTGCGACTTCGGACACGATGGCGGCGTTCCATGACCCGCCTGACGCCGTGATCGCGCCGGTGATATAATAAGGGAAGATGCCCGGCAGGATCACCCGTCGCCACCACAGCCAGCCGCCGACCTGGAAATTCTTCGACGCCTCCTGCAGGTCGCCCGGGAAGGCGCTGGCGCCGGCGATGACGTTGAACAGGATATACCACTGCGTCCCCAGGATCATCAGCGGCGTCAGCCAGATGTCGGGGTTGCCGTTGAAGTAAACCGTGGCGCCTACGAACACCGGGAAGAACAGGTTGGCCGGGAACGCCGCCAGGAACTGCGCCAATGGCTGCGCCCGCCGCGCCCAGGCCGGACGCAGACCGAGCCACACCCCCACCGGCACCCAGACCAGCGTTGCCAGGATCATCAGCACCACCACGCGCAACAGGGTGATAAGGCCGAGGCCCACCGCCTCCCCCAGATCGGACAGGGTCAGCGACGCCGACACGAAGCTCCAGATCTCCCATGCCGCAAACGCGACCGCCGCGGCCAGCACCGCGATGAACACCGCGTCGCCCAGCGGTGACGCCGGCCGTGCCGCCCTGCGCCGCGGCCCCGCACGGAGTTGCAGGCGCAGGCCGCCGAAGGCGTCGAACACCGAGCCGACGATGCCCGACACCGCCCGCAGCAGCCGGGTGCGCCGGAGCAGCTTGAGCACCCAGGGGTCCTCCGCGTCCTGCGCCGAGGTCAGCTCGAAGCGGAACTTGGCCGACCAGGCCACCAGCGGGCGGAACAGCAGTTGGTCGTAGGCGAGGATGACGACCAGCATCGCCAGGATCGCCCAGAACACCGCGCCGATGTCCTTCTGCTCCAGCGCCAGCGCCACGTAGCTGCCGATGCCTGGCAGCTTCCAGGTCGAGTCGCCGACGCTCACCGCCTCGCTGGCGACCACGAAGAACCAGCCGCCGGACATGGACATCATGGTGTTCCACACCAGGCCGGGCATGGCGAAGGGCACCTCCAGCCGCCAGAACCGCTGCCAGCCGGTCAGCCGGTAGCTGCGGGACGCCTCGTCGAGGTCTGCGGGAATGGACTTCAGCGACTGATACAGGCTGAACGCCATGTTCCAGGCCTGGCTGGTGAAGATGGCGAAGATCGCCGCCAGCTCCGCCCCCAGCACCCGGCCGGGGAACAGGCCCATGAAGAACACGACCGTAAAGGTCAGGAAGCCCAGGATCGGCACGGATTGCAGGATATCCAGCACCGGCACCAGGATCAGCCCCGCGCGCCGGCTCTTCGCCGCCCAGGTCGCGTAGGTGAAGGTGAACAGCAGCGAGCACATCAGCGCCGCGAACATCCGCAGCGTCGTGCGGACCGCGTAGCCCGGCAGCGCCGACGGATCGAGGGTGATGGCATCCGCAGCCGCCGCTTCCAGGGGCTGCAGGGTGCCGCGGGCGATGGTGGCTACGTAAACCAGCGCACCGGCGATGCACACGCCCGCCACCAGGTCGAACGCGTTAGGCAGCCGGCGCGCGGAGGCGAAGGCGGGAAAGGCGGTGTCGGACATTCGCGCTGCTTTCTGGCGGGTGCGGCGGGGCGCCGCACCGGTTACGCCATAAGCAGAGGTGTGTCAGCAGGTCCGGCGTTGCTGTTTCATGACCGGGCCGTCTCACGTGGGAAAGCCGCTTGCGCGCTCCAGGGTGGTGACGGATGGCGCCCGGGCAGCGGAATTGCGCCGGGCACCCCTGTCATCGCGGCCAGGAACCGCCCTGTCAGGCGTCCACCAACGAACCGCGCACCGTGATCGCCCGCTGAGCAACCAGGGCCGGGTCACGCACGATGTAGCCGCGGCCCCAGACCGTGCCGATCAGGTTCGGCGCCCCGGCCTCCGCCAGCTTCTTGCGGAGCTTGCAGATGAACACGTCAATGATCTTCATCTCCGGCTCGTCCATGCCGCCGTACAGGTGGTTCAGGAATGCCTCCTTGGTCAGCACCATGCCCTTGCGCAGCACCAGCAGTTCAAGGATCGCATACTCCTTGCCGGTCAGGTGGACCGGGCAGTCCGCCACCGTGACCTCGCGGCTATCGAGGTTGAGCTGCAGGCTGCCCAGGACCAGGGTCGGCTGGCTGTAGCCCTTGCTGCGGCGCAGGATGGCCTGCAGGCGGGCCTGTAGTTCCGCCGGGTCGAACGGCTTGCAGATGAAGTCGTCGGCGCCGGCGCCGAAGGCCCGCACCTTGATGTCGGCCCGGCTCTGAGCGGACATCACCACGGCCGGGGTCTCGATCCGGGCGGCGCGCATCCGGCGCACCACCTCCGTCCCGTCGGTGTCCGGCAGTGCCATGTCCACCATTACCAGGTCGAACTCGTAATGGCGGAGGAGGTCCAAGCCGTCAGCACCGGTGGCGGCATGTTCCACCACCGCCCCGTTGCCGCGCAGCAGCCCGGTCAGGCCGCGGGACGCAATCGGATCGGCTTCAATTACCAGCACACGCATGAGTTGTTCCTTGTCGTTCTGACCATCTAAATCTGCAACCTTAGCGCGTGTCTGTCCACAATTATTTTACTCCTGCGCTCATAATTATTGTTATTAGTGCAAGAAGGCTGCCTGACCCAGCCACATGTGTCATTCTAAGTATAAGGAGCATCTAATTTGAGACGGGATCAGGTGAT
>DASWOJ010000194.1:0-4563 GCA_036398775.1 Acetobacteraceae bacterium | reverse complement strand
GGTGGTGGACTTCACCGTGCCGGTTGACGGGTTGGCGGCGCCTTGGCGGATGGCGCAGATCGTATTCATTTGCGACAGCAACCGGCAGCCCTCGCCGCCCCGCACGATGCGGGCGATGGCGGAGTGGGCGGCGGCGAACCGCGGGCGCTTGGCGCACCCGACGGCACGCAATTTCCTGGGGGCGACGTTCCTCAAGCAGGCGCTGCACGAGCTGGCGCCGGACCCGGCGGTTTTGCAACAGCCGGCGACGGATGCCGGCTTCGCCGTGGCTGCCGCGCCGTTGTGGGCCTGGTACGATGCCTTGCGGCCCAACCTGTGGCATGGCGGGCGGCAGTTCCCGGAAAACGGCCCGGCCACGCGCAACCTGCTGAACGATGGGGAGATAGACCTGATGGTGTCGTTCAACCCTGCGGAGGCCGCGACGGGCATCGCCGCCGGGCTGCTTCCGCCGTCGGCGCGGGCCTATGTGCTGGACGGTGGAACCATCGGCAATGCGAGCTTCGTCGCCATCCCGACTAATGCGTCAGCGCCGGAAGGTGCGCAGGTGGTGGCCAACTTCCTGCTGTCGCCGGAAGCGCAGGCGCGGGCGCAGGACCTGAGGGGGATGGGAAACCCGACGGTCCTGGACCTGGCGCGGCTGCAGCCGGAGGACCGGGCGTTGTTTGATGCGCTGCCGCATGTGCCGGGCATGCTGACGGCGGCGGAGTTGGGGCATCCGCTGCAGGAGCCGCATCCGTCATGGATGACGCGGATCACCGCGGACTGGGAGCGGCGGACGGGCGGGGGTTGACCGGCGGAGCGCCGCTGCTCCCTCTCCCCCCGGGAGAGGGTTGGGGTGAGGGAGCGATCAGGCACGACGCTGGCTTACGCGGAGATTTCGGTCCAACGGCATCGTCGGTTTCCGGCGCCGGAGCTAAGACCCCCTCACCCCAACCCTCTCCCGGAGGGAGAGTGGGAAGGAAGGCGCTTCCTGTTGTCTTGGCTGTAGGTGTCGTTGTGGTGCCTGTGATTGCCGGGCTGCTTGGGACGGTTCTTCCGGCTGTTGGGCTGCTGCCGGTGCTCGGTGGGCGGACGCTCAGCCTGGAGCCTTGGCGGGCATTGTTCGCGCAGCCGGGGCTGGCAGTGTCGGTTCGGGTGACGCTGGTGGCTGGGCTGGGGGCGACAGGGCTGTCGCTGGCGGCAGTCGCGCTGTTCTGTGCCGCAGCCCACGCGTCCCGTTGGTTCCGGTGGGTGCAGGCCGGGGTGGCGCCGGTGCTGGCGACGCCGCATGTCGCACTGGCCATTGGGGTCCTGGCCCTGGCAGCGCCGAGCGGCGCGGCTGTGCGGCTGTTCTCGCCCTGGGCGACAGGCTGGCGGCAGCCGCCGGACCTCATAACGGTCGGGGATGGCTGGGGCTTGTCGCTGACACTTGGGCTGGCGATGAAGGAAGCGCCCTACTTGCTGTTGATGGCGGTGGCGGCGCTGAACGGGATCCCAGTGGCACGGCTGATGGCGGTGGCGCAGTGCCTGGGGCAGCCTGCGCCGGTGGCTTGGCTGAAGGCGGTGTTCCCGGCGGTGTATCGGCAGCTCCGGCTACCGGTGCTGGCGGTGCTGGCCTATGCGCTCTCGGCGGTGGACGTTGCGTTGTTGCTCGGGCCTGGCAGCCCGCCGCCGCTCGGGGTGCTGGTGGTGAGGTGGTTCTTCGATCCTGACGTCGCCCGTGTGTTTCCGGCGGCGGCGGCGGCATGCCTGTTGCTCGTTTTGACCCTCGCGGCGGTGCTGCTGTGGGCCGGCGGCGAGTGGGCGGTGGGCGCCCTTGGCCGGTGGTGGGCTGCGTCGGGCGCTGCCGGTGGGGCTGCGGCGATCCGGCTTGGCGGCCTGATCGTGCCGGTGCTGCTCGCGGCGGCGCTGCTGAGCCTGGGCGTGGCAGGAGTTTGGTCCGTCGCCGGGCCGTGGCGGTTTCCGGACGCCTGGCCCACCAGGATGGACGGCACCGCCTGGGCGGCGCAGGCGGAAGGAATGGCCGGGCCGTTCCGCACGACGCTCGGGGCAGCGGTGGCAGCGACCGCGCTGGCTTTGCCCCTATCTGTAGCGGCGCCGGAGGCTGTGGCCCGGCACGGTGCGGCGGCACAGCCGGGATGGCTTGGGCTGGTTTATGTGCCGCTGGTGGTGCCGCAGCTTGGCTTCTTGTTCGGGATGCAGGTGGCGCTCGTGTCGCTGGGACTGGATGGGGGCTGGGCGGCGCTGGTATGGGCGCACCTGGTCCTGGTGCTGCCCTATGTGCTGCTGAGCCTGACGGGTCCTTGGTCATCGCTGGACCCGCGTTTGGCGCGGGTTGCGGCGGCCCTGGGCGCCTCGCCGGACCGGGTGCTGGTGCGGGTCAAGCTGCCGGTGATGCTGCGGCCGTTGCTGACCGCCGCGGCGGTGGGCGTTGCCGTAAGCGCAGGGCAGTATCTGGCAACGCTATTCGCCGGGGGTGGGCGGATGGCCAGCCTGGCGACCGAGGCCGTCACGTTGGCCTCTGGCGGGGACAGGCGGGTGCTGGGGGTATATGCGGTGGCGCAGGCCGGATTGCCGCTGCTGTTCTATGGGATGGCGCTGGGGCTGCCCCGGCTGGTATGGCGCCGCCGCGCAGCGCTGCGCGGGGCATGACGCTGCGGTTGGTGAGCGCCTCCGTGATTGCGGCTGGGCGCACCTTGTTCGCACCGATCACGCTGGAGGCCGCACCTGGTGCGGTCGTGACCGTGATGGGCCCGAGCGGGTTGGGGAAGTCCAGCCTGCTGGCCTGGACCTGCGGCACGCTCGACCCGGCGCTGCGCGGCGTGGGCCAGGTGCTGCTGGACGGAGCGGACGTGACCGGGCTGCCGACGGAGCGGCGGCGCATAGGCATCCTGTTCCAGGACGACCTGCTGTTCCCGCATCTGTCCGTGGGCGGCAATCTTGGGTTTGGCCTGCCTCCCGGGCCAGGCCGGCGATCCCGGATCGAGGCGGCGCTGGCCGTGGCGGAGCTGCCCGGCATGGCCGACCGCGACCCGGCAACCCTGTCTGGCGGGCAGCGTGCCCGGGTGGCGCTGATGCGAACCCTGCTGGCGCAGCCCCGGGCGCTGCTGCTGGACGAGCCATTCGGACGGCTGGATGCCGGGCTGCGGGGCCGGTTCAGAAGCTTTGTGTTCGCCCACGCCGCCGCGGCGGGACTGCCGGTATTGTTGGTGACGCATGATCCGGATGACGCGGCGGCGGCGGGTGGGCCGGTGGTGCAGATGTCGGCAACAGCGGCGCGAGGCGTCAAAGGCATGTGAAGTTCCCGGCAAGGGCAACAGGGGCGATGCCATCGAATGCGGCGGTGCGGTTCGGCAATACGTGCATACGGCCTTGTCATCCGCCCATCCGCAGGCTGCATCCTGGCCTTTGCAGACGGTTCCGTGGTCAACATCGCTCCGCTGGCGATCGGCCAGGCGCTGGGAATGCCACCCGGTGGCCTGCAACGGGTGGTGAACGGCTGCCTGGCGACTTACGCACGGCTGTCGTCTGCGCGGCCGCGTCGTGCCTGGTCGGCGCGCTGGCTGCGCTTTTCATGGTCGGGCGTCTCCCACCGACCTACGAACCAGGAGCACCGCGATGAGCATTGCCGAGTCCCGGCGGGAGCAGATGTTTCCCTGCTTCACCGACGCGCAGATCGCGGCGGCTGGGCGGTTTGCCCCAGATGGTCCGCGCGGCTTCGCGCCGAACGAGATCCTGTTCGGCCTGGGAACGCGCGAGACGGCCGCATGGCTGGTAGTTGAAGGCAGCATTGACCTTGTGCGGCGGCAGCCGTTCGGCGACGAGGTGCTGATTGCGAACCTCGGCCGCGGGCAAGTCTCGGGCGAGATCGGCCAGCTATCCGGGGGCGCCACGCTGGCGCTTGGCCGGGCCGGGCCTGCGGGATGCAAGGCACTGTGCTTCGATCCGCCGCACCTGCGCGCGCTGGTGATCGGCAGCGCGGAGATCGGCGAGGTCGTCATGCGCGCGTTCATCTTGCGGCGCGTGGGGCTGATTGCCTCTGCGGCCGGTCCGGTGCTGCTCGGCCATCCCGGTTCGCTGGAGTTCGTGCGCCTTGAGGGCCTGCTGACCCGCAACGGCTATCCCCACCACGGCATTGATGCCGGCGCTGCGGAGGGCGTGGGCATCATGAAGCAGATGGGGCTTGCCGCGGGTGACCTGCCGTTGATGATCTGCCCGGATGGCCAGGTGCTGAAGCGGCCGAGCGAGGCCGAGGCTGGCGTGTGCCTCGGCCTGACGCCGAAGCTCGATCCCGCCACCATTTACGACGTGGCAGTGGTGGGCGCCGGGCCTGCGGGCCTTGCCACCGCCGTTTATGCGGCCTCCGAAGGCCTGGCGGTCCTGGTGCTTGATGCCCGGGCGGTCGGCGGCCAAGCGGGCGCCTCGGCCCGGATCGAGAACTATCTTGGCTTCCCCACCGGCATTTCCGGACGGGCCCTGGCCGGGCGCGCCTTCAGCCAGGCGCAGAAGTTCGGGGCGGTGGTGGCGATCCCGGAGGAGGCGGCGCGGCTGGACTGCGGCGACGCCCCACACGCGCCGACCGAC
>DASWOJ010000193.1:0-20611 GCA_036398775.1 Acetobacteraceae bacterium | reverse complement strand
CTCCGGCGCGGCGTCCTTCACGGTGCGCGTCATGCGCGCCAGCAGACCGCCGCTGCGCAGGGTG
Source organism: Acetobacteraceae bacterium (assembly GCA_036398775.1). Classification (GTDB taxonomy): domain Bacteria; phylum Pseudomonadota; class Alphaproteobacteria; order Acetobacterales; family Acetobacteraceae; genus DASWOJ01. The sequence continues at coordinate 20,547 of DASWOJ010000193.1, read as the reverse complement.
TCGCTGCCGGTTGCGTCCTTGTGCCGGCTGATGCCGAACAGCATCACCGCGCGCACGCCGTCGCGGGCGATGGCCTCGATCTCGCGGGCAAGATGGCGCTCGGGGATGCGGGACACGCCGGGCATGGCGGGGATGGGCAGCGGAGCGTCGAGCTCCTCCTCAACGAAGATCGGCAGGATCAGGTCATGCGCGGTGACATGGGTTTCGCGCACGAGATCGCGGAGGGCGCCGGTGCGGCGCAGGCGGCGGAGGCGTGTGGTGGGGAACATCGGGCGGGGATTCCAGGTTAGGTGCAGGTCCGGATTGGATGCAGGTCCGGCGGCCCCCGTTCTGTCACGGGACCGTGCGGTGCCGGGCCGGGGTGTGCCGCGTTAGGCTGGGCAGACGTATAACGCAAAGGCCGTCCAGATGAAGAACACGCTTGCCGTCCTGGCTTCCTTCGGCCCCGTGATCGCCGCTACCGTGGCCGGGGGCCGGCACGGGCCGCAACGCCCGATCAACGGCATCTGGTATGCGTCGCTGCGCAAACCATCCTACACCCCGCCCGGCCCGGCGTTCGGCGCCGCATGGACGGTGCTGGACGGGCTGCTGGCCACCGCCGGCTATCGTCTGATGAAGGCGCCGCCCAGCCCGGCGCGCAGCCTCGCGCTGGCGGGATGGGGGCTGAGCACGGCGGGGCTGGCTGGATACCCCTGGGTGTTCTTCGGCCGCAAGAAGCTGGATGCCAGCCTGGCCGTGACCGGCGCGATGCTGCTGGCCGCCGGCGGCACCGTGGCAGCGGCGCGGGAGGTGGACCGTCCGGCGGCGGCCATGGGGGTGCCGCTGGTGCTTTGGCTGGGTTTTGCCACGCTGCTCAGCGAGGAGATCTGGCGGCGGAACTAGGCGCCGATCTCCGGGGCGCGCCGGTCCTGACGACGGGCCGTGCAAGCCCCCCTTGATGTTGCCGTGCCGGCGCCCGCTGTCTCTTGACGGCGTAAGCACGGGAAGTTTAGGGGAGCATTGCTTACCGGTACATGGGTGCGTGCCATTTGAGTATTCCACTCGCGGCTCTTCTGCCAATGGCTTCGCCGCTCCCGGCAAGAAAGAGGGGCAGACAAGCATTCCTGCTTGTCCGTTCTGCTGCCGCCCCGGTAGCGTTATACCTGGCGCGATTCGGCTGCACCCTCTCCCAGGTGTTGCCCTCGCGCGACGGCCCGGCCTGCCTCCAACCACGGGAGTCCCTGCATGTCAGCCCTAGTCGAACACCATGATACCCCGGCGCCCAATCCACTCGACGTGGTTGAGCAGGTGGTGGCCGCCAATGACTGGGCCTTCGACCGGCGCAGCGACCACGAGATGGCGGCGGAGGCGCCAGGCAAGTGGTGCGACTACGGCCTGTATTTCTCTTGGTCGAGCGAAATCAGCGCCATGCACTTCACCTGCGCCATAGATATGAAGGTGCCGGAGCGGCAGCGGGCGGCCTTATATGAGTTGCTGGCCCTGGCCAATGAGCGCCTGTGGATCGGTCATTTCGGCATGGATTCCGACGATGGGATGCCGCTGTTCCGCCACTCCGTCCTGCTGCGCGGCGCCACTGCTGCATCGGCGGAAAGCCTGGAGGACATGGTGGATATTGCCATCACCGAGTGCGAGCGGTTCTATCCGGCGTTCCAATTCGTCCTGTGGGGCGGCAAGACCCCGGCCGACGCCCTGCAGGCCGCCATGCTGGAGTGCATGGGCGAGGCGTGACCGGGCCAGCGGTTCCTTTGCCGCCCGTCCTGCTGCTGGGCGGCGGCAAGATGGGGGGCGCCATGCTGGCAGGCTGGCGGGAACGTGGTCTGGCGCCATCGGTCGTGGTGGACCCGGCAGCCCCCCTGCTGGCCGGGCCAGGGGTGCAGGTGGTTGGCAGCATCGCCGAACTGCCGCCAGACTTCCGCCCTGCTGCGATCGTGCTTGCGGTGAAGCCGCAGCAGGCGGACGTGGCGGTGCCGGGCTTGGCTTCCCTCGTGCGCGATGCGGTTGTCCTGTCCATCATGGCCGGAACGACCACGCGGCGGATCAGCAGGATGCTCGGCACCGGACCGGCGGTGGTGCGGGCAATGCCGAACACGCCGGCTTCCATACGCCGAGGCATTACTGTCGCGTTCCGCGGTCCTGAAGTGAACGATGCGCAGGGTGCGCTATGCGACGCCTTACTGGCCTCCATCGGCGAGGTTGCGTGGGTCGAGGACGAGGGGCTGCTGGACGCCGTCACCGCCGTATCCGGCAGCGGCCCGGCTTATGTCTTCTTGCTGGCGGAACTGCTGCAACACGCGGCGGAGGAGCAAGGCATTCCGCCCGCCCTGGCCCGGCAGATGGCCCGCGCCACCGTCGCCGGCTCCGGCGCCCTGCTTGCGGCCAGCCCGGACGATGCCGCCGCGCTGCGTGTTGCCGTGACCAGCCCTGGAGGGACTACGCAGGCCGCGCTTGGCGTACTGATGGCAGACGGGGCCTGGCCGGCGTTGGTGTCGGCCGCAGTGGACGCCGCCACGCGGCGGTCCCGCGCATTGGCAGGATGATCCAGGTGGTTGCTGGACTGGCCTTGCCGTTGCGGGAAAATCGGCGCTGCGCCAGCCCAGCAACCGGTCGAATCGCCCTGGCCCTAGGTGGGCTGCTGCGGTACGGGTGGCTCGCGATGACGCCTCCGCGCGGTTTGCGGCGGCGCAGGGCGGTTGCTGCGTCCTTGCCAACTTCCTCGTGCCAGCCCATGTCGCCCGCATGAGCATAACCGAAACAGACCGTACCCTGATCGCCGCCGTGTTCGAGCAGGCGGCCCTACGCGGATGGTCGGACGTCAGCATCGCCGATGCCGCCCGCACCGCAGGCGTGCCGCTCGGCGAGGCCCGCGCCCGGATGCCTGGCCGCGGCGCCGTGCTGGTGCGCTTCGGCGTGCTGGCCGACCAGGCCGCGCTCGCCAACGTCAGCTTGAGCGAAACCCCGCGGGAGCGGCTGTTCGACATCGTGATGGCGCGCTTCGACGCCTTGCAGCAGCACAGGGCCGGTGTGCTGTCGCTGCTGGCGGCGCTGCGGACCGACCCCGGCACCTCCCTGCTGCTGTATGGCGCGACGCTGCGAAGCATGAAGTGGCTGCTTGACGGCGCCGGCATCCCTGCCACCGGGATCGTCGGCAGCTTGCGCGTCCACGGCCTGCTGGCGCTTTGGCTGTATGCCCTGCGTGCATGGGAAGGGGACGAAAGCGCCGATCTGTCCGCCACCATGGCTGCCGTTGACCGGGGCCTGGACCGTGCGATCCAGGCGGAGAACATGCTGCCCGGCCAGCACGTCGGCACCAGCGGCGCCCCGATGTCCCCGGCGGAGGCCGCAGCGGAGGTGTTTGAGGCGGCCGGCATGAGTGGCAACGAATCGGATGCAAGCGCGGCGCCGGACGATCCGGACCTGCCTCCGGCACCAGCGTCTGAGTATCCGGAGTCACCGCTTACATAGGGGCGCCATTCTGTCTCCTAATGTTTCCGCTTGCCGCCATATCGTGGTATGGCAGCGAGCAGAATAATGCAGGGGTGAACAAATGTCCGACGATCCCGCCGCCAAAATGCAGAATACCATGACCCAGGCCGCCTCTGGCGCAACCCAAATGGGCAAGACTGCAATGGACGCCGGTATGGCCAAGATGGCCGAGTTTACCAAGATGTTTACCGACATGAAAGTGCCGGGCATTGCAGGGATGCCAGACATGGACGCCTTCTTGTCCGCACATCGCCGCAACATGGAAGTGCTGACAGCGGCCAACCGCGTCGCGTTGGAGGGGGCACAAGCCGTCGCCCGCCGCCACATGGAAATCATGCAGCAGACCATGAGCGAAATGACCGAGACCATGCGCGACTTGTCCAGCCCGGACAGCCCGAGTGCCAAGGCGGCCAAGCAGACCGAATTGATCAAGGCCAGCTACGAGCGCGCCGTCGCCCACATGAAGGAGCTGGCCGACCTGATCCAGCGCGCCAACGGCGAGGCGCTCGGCATGCTGAACCAACGTTTTGCAGAGGCAATGGACGAAGTAAAGCTGCTCGCCTCCAAAGCCGGCAAGACCCCAGCGGGCTGACTTGCCTCAGACCGGTTTCCCCGCCGTTGTCGTCATCGGCGGCGGGGTGATCGGCAATGCGGTCGCTGTCCAGCTTCAGCTTGGCGGTGCGGCCGTCACCGTGATCGAGCGCGATTCTACCTATGCCGCCGCGTCCTCCTCCTTGTCCGCCAGCAGCATCCGGCAGCAGTTCTCGCAGCCAGTAAACATTGCGCTGTCGCAGTCTGGCGTTGCTTTCTTGCGTGATGCTGCCGCCCATCTCTCGGTGGATGGCGATGCTCCGGCGCTGGCCTTGCGTGAACCTGGATACCTTTATCTTGCCAGTCCCAACGGTGCGGATACGCTGCGCGCCAATCATGCCGTGCAGTGCGTGGCGGGAGTGCGGGCTGCCCTGCTCGACCCGGACCTGCTGCGCGCCCGCTTTCCCTGGCTTTGCACGGACGGTCTTGCCCTGGGGTCCCTAGAGCTCGACGGCGAAGGCTGGTTCGATGGCCCGGCGCTCGCCTCGGCGTTCCGGCGCAAGGCACGCTCGTTGGGGGCGGCCTGGGTGCATGGCGACGCCGTGGCGCTGGAGCGGGACGGCACGCGGGTCCCCTGCGGCGCGGTAGTGAACGCCGCCGGACCCCATGCGCGTGCGGTGGCTTCGATGGCCGGAATCGCCTTCCCGGTTGAGGCGCTGCGGCGTTGCGTGTTCGTGTTCACTTGCCCCGAACCGCTGCCGGGCCGCCCGCTGGTGATAGACACCACCGGGGTGTGGTGGTGGCCGGAGGGAGACCGCTTCATCGCCGGCTGGTTCCCGCCAGACGACGCGGAGGACTTCGGCCTTCACGTGAACCATGCCCTGTTCGACGATGTGATCTGGCCCGCCCTGGCCGCCCGGGTGCCGGCCTTTGAGCGCGTGCGCGGCACAGGAGCCTGGGCCGGGCATTATGAGTTCAACACCTTCGACCACAACGCCCTGCTCGGCCTGCATCCGGACGTGCCGCACCTGTATCTTGCCAACGGGTTCAGCGGGCATGGGATGCAGCAGGCGCCGGGCGTCGGCCGGGGGATTGCGGAGCTGGTGCTGCACGGGGCCTACCGGACACTGGACCTGTCGCCGTTGTCCGTCGCCCGGCTGGCGGAGGGCCGGCCGCTGCTGGAGCGGAACATCATCTGATGCGGATGCTCGACGCCGCTGCGACCGCCGCCGCCCTGCCGTTCGACCTGTTGGTGCCGGCGCTGCAGGCGGCGTTCGCCGGCGAGGCCGAGGTGCCGGACCGGCACCACCATCCCTTGCCGGGTGGCGCGACGCTGCTGCTGATGCCGGCGTGGCAGCGGGACTGGCTAGGCGTGAAGGTCGTCACCGTCCATCCCGGCAATGCGGCGCGCGGGATGCCAGCGGTCCATTCGACCTACCTGTTGGCCGAGGCCGCGACTGGCCGCCCGGCGCTGCTGCTGGACGGCGACACGCTGACGGCCCGGCGGACTGCCGCGGCCTCGGCGTTGGCAGCGTCGTTCCTGGCCCGGCCGGACGCGTCGCGCCTGCTGCTGGTGGGCGCCGGCCGGGTCGCCAGCCTGCTGCCGGCCGCGCACCGGAGCGTCCGCGGTGTCCAGGAAATTCGGGTTTGGAACCCTACGGCAGCCCGCGCCGACGCGCTGGTGGCGGCGCTGCGCGCGGACGGGTTCGACGCCGGGCGCACGGACGACCTGCCGGCTGCCGCGGCCTGGGCCGACATCGTCAGTTGCGCCACCCTGAGCACGGTGCCGCTGATCCAGGGCGCCTGGCTGCGCCCTGGCACACACCTGGACCTGGTCGGCGCCTTCACCCCGGCAATGCACGAGGCGGACGAGGACGCGATACGCGGCGCCCGGGTGTTCGTGGATACGCTGGCGGCGCTGCATGAAGCCGGGGAGTTGGCGGGACTGGGAGAGGCGGACCTATGCGGCACGCTGGCGACGCTGTGTCAGGACGGGGCAGGGCGCCTCGGGAATGAGGTGACGGCGTTCAAGTCGGTCGGCACTGCGCTGGAGGACTTGGCAGCGGCTGTGCTGGCAATCGAGGGCCTGCCAGTGTAACCGCGTGTGCTGGATGGTCCTGCAGACCCGCTGGGCCGGACTAAACCGGCAGCCGCATCCGCGCCCGCAACCCTCCCATCGGGCTGCCTTCCAGCACGATGTCCCCGCCATGCGCACGCACGATGTCCCGCGCGATCGTCAGGCCCAGCCCGGTGCCGCCGCCGGCGCCGCTTTCAAAGGCGCGGAACACGCTCTCCCGCCGGTCCGGCGAGATGCCCGGGCCATCGTCGTCCACCAGCACCAGAACCGCGCGCTCATGCGGCTCCACCGACAGCAGCACGCGCCTGGCATGGCGGCGGGCGTTGTCCACCAAATTGGTCAATGCCCGGCGGGCGGCGTCGGGGCGCAAGTTCAGGGTCAGGCCTGCAGGGCTTTGCACCTCCACGTCGGCGCCGGCGCGGCGGGCGGCGCTGGCCACGTCGCCCAGCAGCGCCGACAGGTCCACGGCCCGCGCCTGCTCCGCCCCCTCGCCGCGGGCGAAGGACAGGTAGCCGCCGACCATCCGCTCCATTTCCTCCACGTCGGCCGTCATGTCGGCGACGTCCTGCTTCAGCTCGGGATGCGGCGGCAGCACGGCGAGCGCCAGGCGCAGCCGGGTCAGCGGGGTGCGCAGGTCATGCGACACGCCGGCCAGCATCTCCGTCCGCTGCACCAGGAAGCGGACGATCCGCTCCTGCATCCGGTTGAAGGCGGTGGCGGCCTGGCGGACCTCGACCGCGCCCTCCGGCTTGATCGGGCCGTGGTCGCGGCCCATGCCGAATGCCTCGGCGGCGGCGGCCAGGCGGCTGATGGCGCGGACCTGGATGCGCAGGAACAGCGCGGCGACGCCGAACAGCAGCACGGCCGTGCCGGCGATCCACAGCACGAACAGGTAGATGGTGGTGGCATACAGGCGCTTGCGCGGCGCCTCGACCTCCAGCACCCCGTTGTCCAGCGCGACGCTGACCAGGACGTTGCGCGGGTCGGAGGTCCAGTCCATGCGGAACGGCCGGTGCAGCTTGCCGGTGAGCGCGCTGGCCAGATCGTCGTCCATCGGTCCGAACTGGTTCACATGGGTGTCCGGGGGCAGGGATGCGCCGGGCACCAGGCGCATCGGCACCTCGAATTGCAGCCAGGCGGTGCGGAGCACCCAGTCCTGCTGATCCGGGAAGCGGTCCAGCAGCTCGATGGTCTGCGCGACCTCGCCGGCAATGCTGCCTGACAGGCGGCGGGAGATGATGTCGAGATGGCTGCCATAGAAGAAGGTGAAGGCGACAGCCTGCAGGACGACGAGCGGCACGAGAACGATCAGCAGGCTGCGGCCAAGCAGGCCACGCGGCAGCAGGGTCTTGATAGGGGCGGTTAGCCTCATGGGATGCGCGCTGTCCTGCTCCCTTTCCCTCCGGGAGAGTGTTGGGGTGAGGGAGGCCGCAAGCCCAGATACCTGCCCCGGGCAGAACATGCGCTGCCGGGCTGTTTCCTCACCCCAACCCTCTCCCGGAGGGAGAGGGAGCAGAAAACGTCCATCATACCCCCGGCTTCAGCACGTAGCCGCGCCCGCGTACGGTGTGCAGGAACCGAGGCTCTCGTGGGTCGGCCTCGATCTTGCGGCGCAGGCGGGTCACCTGCACGTCTATGGCGCGCTCGCCGGTTTCGTCCATGCCCAGGGTTTCGGCGATCCATTCGCGGGACAGCACCTCGCCGGGGCGACGGGCCAGGGCTTGCAGTAGCGCAGATTCGCCGCCGGTCAGGTGGATCACGCCCTCGTTCCCGCTCAGCTCGGCCCGCTCCACGTCGAACCCCAAGGGACCTAAGCGGACCGGACCGGCCGGGACCGCAGGCGCCGGCGGGGCCACCCGGCGCAGCATGGCCCGCAGGCGCAGCACCAGCTCATACGGCTCGAACGGCTTGCCCAGGTAGTCGTCCGCCCCGGCCTCGAACCCGGCGATCCGGTCCTCTGGCGCACCCCGCGCCGTCAGCAGCAGCACCGGCAGGTCCGACCGCCCGGCCCGCAGGGTCTGGGTCAGGGCCAGGCCGGTTTCGCCGGGCATCATCACGTCCAGCACCAGCAGGTCCGGCTGCATGGACCGCATCTGGTCCCGCGCCTCGGCCGCATGGCTGGCGGTGGTGACGCGGAAGCCCTGCTCGGCCAAGTAGCGGGACAGTAGGGCGCGCAGCCTGGCGTCATCATCCACCACGAGGACGTGGGCCCCATCCCTGACGTTGTCACTCACCGTATTCCCCCAGCCCGGACCGTGGGGCGGGCGCCGGGATGCAGCGGCGCTTCCGCCTTGTCCAGGTAGGCGCGTCCGGCGCTGTCCATGATGCCGCGCATCACCCGGCGGAAGCCCTCGACCGCCGGGCCGCCCGCCTCGCGGAAGGCATGGACCAGGCGTTCCCGTTGCCGCTCGAACAGCCGCCGCTCCAGCGCCTGCCCGGCCTCCGTGAGCGTCAGCAGCCGCTGCCGCCGGTCGTTGCGGCCCGGCGACTGCAATACGTAGCCCTGCTCCATCAGCGCCGTCAGCACGCGGGCGAGGCTTTGCTTGGTGATGCGCAGGATCGCCAGCAGGTCGCCGACCGTCATGCCGGGGTTGCGTCCGATGTAGTGCAGGGCGCGGTGGTGGGCGCGGCCCAGGCCCAGCTCCTCCAGGATCACGTCGGCAGCGCCGGTGAAGTCGCGGTAGGCGAAGAACATCAATTCCTGCGCCAGCCGAAGCTGCTCCTCCCGCAGGAATAGCAGGCTGGAACCGGCCGGCGCCGGGCCGTGCCGGGCGTCGGTGCCGTTCAGGTCCGCGCGTTCAGGCATGGCAGCCATCCCTCATGGTTACGGCAGGTTTGTTGACTTATTATACTATCCATTATAACGTCAGGCCTGTTGAAGCAACAATATTGCGTGGAGGCGGGTTATGGCGCTGGTTCCCTTCGATGATCGCGACGGCACGATCTGGATGGATGGGGTAATGGTCCCCTGGCGGGATGCCAAGCTGCATGTTCTCTCGCATGGGCTGCACTATGCCAGCGGCGTGTTCGAAGGCGAGCGGTCCTATGCCGGCAACATTTTCAAGCTGCGCGAGCACACCGACCGCCTGATCGCCTCCGGCCGCATCCTGGGCTTCGAGATACCCTATACCGCCGACGAGATTGACGCCGCCTGCACGCAGGTCCTGGCCGCCAACAACCTGACCGATGCCTATGTCCGTCCCATCGCCTGGCGCGGCACGGAGCAGTTGTCGGTGTCGGCGCAACAGACCCGCATCCACCTGGCCATCGCCACCTGGGCCTGGCCCAACCTGTTCGGCGATGACCGGATGAAGGGGGTGCGGCTGGGCATGGCCAAGTGGAAGCGCCCGCACCCGGAAACCGCGCCGACCGCCAGCAAGGCCGCTGGGCTGTATATGATCGGCACCCTATCCAAGCACGATGCGGAGGCGGAGGGCTACAACGACGCGCTGATGCTGGACTGGCGCGGCCAGGTGGCGGAGGCGACGGGCGCAAACATCTTCTTCGTCATGGACGGCGAGGTCCATACCCCGATCCCCGACTGCTTCCTGGACGGCATCACCCGCCGCACGGTCATGGGCATCGCACGGCGCCACCAGATGAAGGTAGTCGAGCGGGTCATCATGCCCGACGAGATGAAGCATGCAAGCGAGGTGTTCCTGGCTGGCACCGCGGCGGAGGTGACGCCGGTGCGGGAGATCGCCGGGCAAGGCTATACGCCGGGCAAGATCACGGAAACGCTGCTGCGCGACTACGAGGCGCTGGTCAACATGTCGCCGGCCGACGTGGCCCGGCAGGAAACGTCCCGGCGCGCGGCATAGCCCAGCAAGGGCGGCAGCACGACGAGCCAGGCGATGCGCGCCTGGTATCGGTCGTGCGGCCCGGACAGCGCGCCGGTCGCCGCGGCGTTGGCCAGCAGCCCGGTCAACGCCAGCACCGCCAGACCCTGCAAACAGGCCGCAGGTTGCCCCTCCCTCTCCCTGCGGGAGAGGGCTGGGGTGAGGGGGCGGGCCAGCGCCATCTGGTCCGACGCGGAACCACGTGCTGATGGCGACGTCGTTTCTCCGCTCCGCAGCCAAGGCCCCCTCACCCCAACCCTCTCCCGAAGGGAGAGGGAGCAGCGCCCCACGATCCAAAGGCTTCCAGCTAACCCGGCCAGCAGTACGGCAATGTGCAGCGGCGCAAACGGCGCGGCGATGACGCCTAGCTGGTCCGCCGCCTGCAAAGAAGCACGGTAGGCGGCTGCCTCCCGCACAGGGAAGTAAAGCTCCAGCCGGGGCAGCAGCGCCACATCCAGATGAAGCGCCACCAACGCATCGCCGACCCGGACCAGCCCGGCTTGACGCCAGGCATTCGCAGCCGCGGCCAGCAGCACTCCACCGGGATAGGCGGCGATGATGGCTGGAACCAGCTTCGCCGCTTCAGGGGCGTAGCGGATAGGTCCGAAGCCGTCGGCCCATACGGGGCCGTTTGGCTGCCACAGGAACTCATCGCTGTCAGACGGCAGCCGGCCGCTCCAGGCGCAGATGCGCCATCCCGCGGCCGGGCACGCCGCGTCCACGTAGGCCCGCCCCGGCCCATCCCCGATCAAGCGCGCCAGCATGAACACCGATCCATAAGGCGAGACAGCCAGGACGCCGTTGCCGACGAGGTTGCTGCCCAGCAAGAACAGCAGCGCCGCGGCCAAGGGCAGCGCCGGCCGCCACGGCAGCCTCCAACGCAGCAGCCCGGACACGGCGACCACCGCCGCCGCAACGATCAGATGGGACAGATGCGAGGCGATGGCGACCGTCCCGGCCACCCCGGCCCAGGCCAGCACTCCCCGGCTCACCCGGCCCGGCCCAAACGCCAGCACGAACAGGCACAGCACCACCAATGGCGTGAAGCTGTCCGGCAACAGCAGCGAGGCGAACCAGGGGGCCGCCGTGCCCAATGCCAGCACGGCGCACAACGCCATGTGCCGTCCTGGCCGGGGCGGCGCCACGACCGCCTGCGACAACCACAGCAAATGCGACAGCAACAGTCCCTGAACCGCCGCAGACCCCCAAAGGGACAGGCCCAGGCTGGTCAAGGCCAGGAACGGTCCATACACCCAGGGTTTGTCCCAACCCATGTCCCCAGCCAGCCCCATGTCGAGCAGGCCGCCAGTGTCGCTGAACAGGATGGGGTAGCCGTTGAGGAGTGCCGGCCAAACGAGCAGGACAGCGCCGGTCAGAACGGCAAGAAGGGCTGTCATCCCAGTATGATGGCAGCCCTTTGCGGCGGGATTGCGGACGGCTTAGTAGGAACGGGTGTTTGCGGGATACGCGCCGCTGGTGTTGTTGCCGGTCGCACGGTCATAGGTGCGGCTGGCCGCGGTGCCGGGCGGGTTGCTCGGCGTGCCGTCGCGTTGCGACGGGTAGGCGCCGCTGGTGTCGGTGCCTGCTGCACGGTCAAGCGCGCGGGTGGCGGCAGTGCCGGGCGGGTTGACCGGCGTGCCATTCCGCTGCGACGGGTAAGCGCCGCTGGTGTCGGTGCCGGCAGCACGGTCGAAAGCCTGGCACCCCGCGGTGCCGAGCAGCAGCAAGGCCAGTGGCAGGAAACGTGTTGTCATGGCGTTGTCATCCGGATTGTTGTCCCGGCATAACAGCAGTGTCAGGCGCCGGTTCCCTCTTGCCAACGCGTTGCAGCGGCGTCGTCGGCCTTCCGCGCCTCCACCCAGCCAGCGGTGCCGTCCGCCCGCTCTTCCTGTTTCCAGAACGGCGCCCGTGTCTTGAGCCAGTCTATCAGGAACGCGGTTGCATCCAGCGCCGCCTGCCTGTGCCGGCTGGCGGCCAGCACCAGCACGATGGGGTCGCCCGGCAGCAGCCGCCCGTGCCGGTGTATGACGGTGCAGCCCAGCAGCGCCCATCGCGCTTCCGCCTCGGCGGCGATGGCCTGCAGGGCACGCTCCGTCATGCCGGGATAATGCTCCAGCGTCATGGCGCGTATGCCCTCGCCGCGCACGACGCCGACGAAGCAGCCAAGGCCGCCCACGTCCGTGCGGCCTTGCAGCAGCGCCGCCATCTCCGCCCCGGCGTCGAAGGGCGCGGCCTGGACCCGGACGCTGGCCATCAGCCGCCCGTCACTGGCGGGAAGAACGCAACCTCGTCGCCGTCCCGCACCGGCGTGTCCGGCTGCGCGAACTCCTGGTTGACGGCGGCGCGCACGATGGCCGTCTCCGCGAAGGCGGCCCCACCCGCAGCATCGCGTGCCCGCAGCCAGTCCACCAGCGCGCCCACGGTGGCGACGCCGGGCGGCGGGGACAGGTCCTCCTCCGACCGGCCCATCCGTTCGCGCATCCAGGCGAAGTACAGGACGCGCATCAGCGGGGCGTCGGCACCGTTTGCACGGTGCCATTCGGGTTGATGATCGTGCTGGTGCCGTTGCCGTTCGGCACCATGATGGCGCCGGGTCCCTGCGGCGTCGTGAGCTGGCGGTAGTTCCTGGTGCCGCCGGCATCCACGGCCGGCCCCTGCGGGGTTTGCACGACCTGGCCCTGCGGACCCGGGCTGGGAACGCTGCTGGGCGGCGGAGGCGCCACCCCGGCGTTCGGCGGCGACTCCGGCCCCGGCTGGATGGATCCGGGCGGCGTGGAGCTGCCGCGCGTGGCCGGCCGCGGCTGGCGACCGGCCGGCAAGCCCGGCGTCGCGCCCGGCACCGTCGTCGGCGCAAAGCCGCGGGAGCCGCTGTTGCCCTCGTCCTTTGCGACGTCGGACAGCGTGGGCGTGGGCGCCTCGGTGCCGGGCCAAACATTGCCGGGCTCGGGCGTGAGGGGCGCGAACTCCGTGGTCTGGCCGAGGGAACGGCGCAGGTTCATGCTGTCCGCCATCGGCAGGTTGGGGTTCAAGGGAGGCGGGGCAAAGGTATGGGCCAGGAACTCGCCGGTCCCGGTGCAGCCGGGTAGGGCGAGCAGCAGGCCTAGCAGGGCAATGCGCCGCATGGGTGGGACTCCAAGGCCGTTCATGCGGCCGTCTCAGCGAATGTGCATGTGCAGCACGGAATGCTCAAGCCGGGCCGAATGTCAGGGCTGGCGTCCCACACCTGCCGGGGCGGAGGCATGGCGCAGCCCGGCGTGCAGGTAGTCCCAGCCGGTCCAGAGCGTCAAACCCGCCGCGACCCAAAGCATGGCCTCCCCGATGTCCTGAACCGGCAGGAAGCTCAGGTGCAGGATGGCGCCGGTTTCGTCTCCGGCCAGCAGGGTGCCGAGCGCGCCCATCTGGAAGCCGGTCTTCCACTTCGCCAGCTCCGTCACAGGCAAGCCGATCCGCAGGCCCGCCAGGTATTCGCGCAGGCCGCTGACCAGGATCTCGCGCAGCAGGATGACGATGGCAGGATACAGGCCCCAGTTGGATAACCGGCCCAGTCCGGCCAGCGCCATGAGCGTTGCGCCGACCAGCAGCTTGTCGGCGATCGGGTCCAGCATGCGCCCGATGTCGCTGGTCTGCGCACGCCCCCGGGCGATCTTGCCATCGAAGTAGTCGGTGATTCCTGCGAGCGAGAACACGATGCAGGCCGCCATGTCCCCCACCGGCGTGCGCAGTGCCGCCAGGGCCACCAGCAGCGGGATCGCCGCGATGCGTGACAGGGTCAGGACGTTGGGAAGATCGGTGAGCACGATGGCAACCTAACCCACTTTGCGCTCTTGGTCAGCCATGCACCTGCGGTATGGTTTGGGAAAACAGACTCGCTGTGGCGTCTTATCGAGACCAACGGCAGCGGGATCGAGGCGCCGGACCCGGCCTGCCGACGGCATCCAATACCCATCGTGGGGAGCGGGGCGGCCGGAACCTCGCCACTGGCAGGACGCATCTGCCATTAGGTCGTCCGCGTCACCGCTGCATGCATCCGACGCCGCTTCGGCCCCGCCCGGCGTCAGTAGGTCGCCCGCCCCCCGGTTATGTCGAACACCGCGCCCGTGCTGAACGAGCAGTCCTCCGTCGCCAGCCAGCAGGCCAGCGCCGCGATCTCCGACACTTCGACGAACCGGGCCATCGGTATCTTCGACAGCATATACTCGATCTGCGCCGGCGCCATCTGCTTGAACAGGTCGGTCTTGGCCGCGGCCGGGGTCACGCAGTTCACCAGCACGCCCTTGCCGGCCAGCTCCTTGCCCAGCGACTTCGTCAGCGCGATCAGCCCGGCCTTGCTGGCGCTGTAGTGGGAGGCGTTGGGGTTGCCCTCCTTGCCCGCGACGGAGGCGATGTTGACCACCCGGCCATAGCCGCGCGCCACCATGCCCGGCAGCACCGCGGCGCAGGCTAGGTAGGGGCCGACCAGGTTCACCTCCAGCACGCGGCGCCACTCGGCGGTGGGCAAGTCCCAGGTGGGGGCATTGCCGCCGGTGATGCCGGCGTTGTTGACCAGGATGTCCAGCGCGCCGTGCCGGGCCAGGGTGGCGTCGGCGGCGGCGCGCACGGCGCCTTCGTCGGTCAGCTCGACCTGGTGGGTGCTGACGGTGCCGTGCGGGGAAAGCTCGGCGGCCGTGGCGTCCAGGGCGGCGGCATCCAGGTCCCATAACGCGACCGCGGCGCCGGATGCGAGCATGCGCTCGGCGATGGCGCGGCCGATGCCGCGGGCGCCGCCGGTGACGACCGCGGTGCGGCCGTGCAGGTCCAGTTGGTTCATGGTGGTCCTCCCTGCCGGGAGACTAGGGCGGGCGTCACCCTTGTCAAAACCGCTGCCTGCGCCTGCCCGGCCCTACCCCGCCCGCAGGCTCGCCCCCGGATGGAAGTGCTCGTAAATCCGCCGAGCCGTTTCCCGGTTGATCCCCGGCGCCGCCTCCAGGTCCGAAAGCCCCGCCGCCTTCACCCCGCGCGCACTGCCGAAGTGGTTCAGCAACGCCCGCTTGCGGGCGGCGCCGACGCCTTCCACCTCGTCCAGCTCGCTCGTCACCAGCGCCTTGCTGCGCCCCGCCCGGTGGGTAGTGATGGCAAAGCGGTGCGTTTCGTCCCGCACGCGCTGCAAGTAATACAGCACGGGGTCGCGCGGCGGCAGTTGGAACGGCGGGCGGCCGTCCATGTGGAACCACTCGCGCCCGGCATCCCGGTCCGGTCCCTTGGCGATAGCCACCACGGGGATCCCATGCATCCCCAAGTCCTGCATCACCCCGCGCACCGCCGACAACTGCCCGGCGCCGCCGTCAATCAGCAGCAGGTCCGGCAGCGCCGGCGCCTCCGGCCCGCCCTCGTCGCTCGCCGCCTGCTCCTTCAGCGCGCGGCCGAACCGGCGTTCCAGCACCTCCCGCATCATGGCGAAGTCGTCGCCGGGTGCGATGGCGCCGCGGATGGAGTACTTGCGATAGGCGTTCTTGCGGAACCCCTCCGGCCCTGCCACCACCATCACGCCATAGGCCGCAGTCCCCATGATATGGCTGTTATCGTAGCACTCGATGCGGTCCGGCGTCGCAGGAAGGTTGAACAGGGCGGCAACCCCCTCCAGCAGCTTGGCCTGCCCGGCGGTCTCGGCCAGCTTGCGCTCCAGCGCCTCGCGCGCATTGGTTTCGGCATGCAGCACGACTGCGCGCTTCTCCCCGCGCGCCGGCACCGAAAGCTCGACCTTGCGCCCGGCCTTGATCGCCAGCGCCTCGCCAACCAGTTCGGTTTCCGGGATCGCCATGTTCAGCAGCACCACGGCCGGCGGCGGCTTGTCGTCATAGAATTGCAGCACGAAGGCGGCCAGCACCTCGTCCACCTCCATCTCCCGCGCATGGGTCGGGAAGAACGCCCGGTTGCCGTTGTTGCGCCCGCCGCGGATGAAGAACACCTGCACGCAGGTCTGTCCGCCGATCCCGTGCACCGCGATCACGTCGGCGTCGTTCAGGCTGGCCGGGTTGATGACGGCGGTCCCCTGCACGGCGGTCAGGCCGCGGATGCGGTCGCGTATGGCTGCGGCCCGCTCGAACTCCAGCGACTCCGCCGCAGCCTCCATCTCGCCAGCCAACTGCTTCTGCACCGCCCCGGCTTTGCCCCCCAGGAAGGCGCGGGCCTGCGACACCAGCCCGGCATAATCCTCCCGGCTGATCCGCTCGGTGCACGGCGCCGAGCAGCGTTTGATCTGGTGCAGCAGGCAGGGCCGGCTGCGGTTGGCGAACACCGTGTCCTGGCACGACCGCAGCAGGAACACCCGCTGCATGGCGTTCACCGTCTGGTTCACCGACCAGACCGAGGCGAACGGCCCGTAGTAGCTGCCCTTGCGGGTCCGTGCGCCGCGGTGCTTGGCGATCTGCGGATACAGATGGTCCTCCGTCAGCACCAGCCAGGGATAAGTCTTGTCGTCGCGCAGGACGATGTTGAACCGCGGCTTCAGCCGCTTGATGAGGTTGGCCTCCAGCAGCAGCGCCTCGGCCTCGGTATGGGTCGTCACGATCTCCATCATGACGGTCTCCGACACCATGCGGCGCAGGCGCTCGTTCAGGCGGCCGGTCTGGGTGTAGGAATAAACCCGCTTGCGCAGGCTCTTGGCCTTGCCGACGTAGAGTGCCTCGCCGCGCGCATCCAGCATCCGGTAAACGCCGGGGCTGAGCGGCATGGTTTGCAGCGCCTGCTCGATGGCTGCGACGCCTTTAACGGCGGTGGGCACGGCGGGGGGAAGCGTGATGCCGCCGGGCTGCCCGCCCTGATGGTCCGTGCCGTCGTTCATGTCTGAGCAGGATAACATGTCTGAGCAAGATGGGGGCAGGTGACCTGGCGCCTCAAGGGTGTATTGTCCCGGCCAACCGATTCCATCCACCGAATCTGTGGATAACTCTGTGGACACACAGTGGGCGGAAGCGGCGGTTTGGCGGATTTCCGCCGTTCCCATTGACCTGCCCAGCTTTTAAGCAATGACAGCAAGTCATTGTTTTTGCTCACAAGACCTTGGCACCGAGTCCACTCTGTAAACCGAGACGCCCATGCCTCTGCAATCATTGGAAGTCAACCAATACCCGTGGACAAGTCGGATCGCGCTGGGGCGCTGTGGCTTCAAAGCCGCGCCCGCTCGACCGTCACGCCAGCCGAGCCAGCGTCCGGAAACACGTCCAGCTTCTCCACTCGCACCCGCGCCAGCCTCACCCGCGTGTCGGCCAGGCAGGCCGCTGCGATGCGCTCGGCCAGGGTTTCCACCAGCTTGACGTGACCGGCGCCGACCAGCCGGCGTACCGTGTCCGCCACTGTCTCATAGCTGACGACGCGGTCCAGCGTGTCGGCGCCGTCATCCGGTCCCTCGTCCACCGCCAGGTCCACGTTGACCCGGATGCGCTGCGTCGCCCCGTGCTCGTGCGCATACCAGCCGATGCTGGCCTGCAGCAGCATGTCGTGCAGGAACACATGCCGGATGCGCCGCGCGGAGTCGGCGAGCGAGCCGCTCATTCCTCGGCTCCCGGCCCGGCGGCGCCCCATTGCAGGTGTTGCCCGCCATCCAGTGCGATCATTTGCCCGGTCATCGCCGGCAAGGACAGGATCGCAAGCAGGGCGCGGCCGACTTCCTCCGGGCTGGTGCCGTGGCGCAGCGGAACCGAGGCGCACTGCCGAGCGAACGACTCCGGCGATTGCCGCCTGCTGGGCAGCGCCGGGCCGGGGCCGATGGCGTTGACGCGGATGCGTGGGGCAAGGGCGAGCGCCATCTGCCGGGTCAGCGCCCATAGGGCTGCCTTGGACACGGTGTAGGATACGAAGTGCGGCGTCAGCGACCACACCCGCTGGTCGAGCAGGTTGACCACGGCGCCGGTTACCTCATCCGGCAGCGCGCGGGCGAATGCCTGCATCAGGACGAACGGCGCCCGCAGGTTCGGCTCCATGTGCCGGTCCCAGCTTTCGCGGCTGGCGTCGTCCCACTCGTCGCGCTCGAAGATGCTGGCGTTGTTGACCAGGACGCCGACGGGTCCGAGGAGCGCCGCGGCTGCCGGCAGCAGGGCCTGCACCGCGGCCTCGTCCGCCAGGTCCGCTTGCAGCACGGCCGCCCGGCCGCCAGCGCCCTGCACCTCCGCGGCCAGGGCATCGGCCGCGGCCCGGCTACGGTTGCAGTGGACGGCGACGGCCAACCCGGCGCCCGCCAGCGCCAGCACCGCCGCGCGGCCCAGGCGCACGCCTCCCCCGGTGACGAGCGCGACGCGGGGCAGGGAGGGCGGGAGCAGGTCCATGCGGCTGCCTACAAGCCGGCGGCCAGGGCGTAAAGCGCCGGGTAGGGCGCCAGGTGTCCGGCTGGATGTTTCCGGCGGCAGCACACCTTTCCCGGTGGGAATTGCCCGGGCCTGGACCTGATCGCCAAGCCATTCACCGTCGCTGTGCTCGAAGGGAAGATCAGGGCGGTGCTGGAGAGTGCCCCTGCTCCTTTTCGCTCCGGACAAAGGAAGCAGCAAGCGCCAAGCCTCGACCAGGCCCAAACCTCTTGACCAGGCATGTTGCGGTCCGGGTGTCAAAGGCCAGGTGCGGTCCTTGCTGCCTTTCCCTCATCCCAATCCTCTTCCGGAGGGAGAGGGAGCAGGTGGCTACCTCCCGCGACGGCGGCCCTTCTTGAGCTTTTCCGGGTCCCAGCCGCCGCCGCCGGGACCCAGCGGCTCGGGCGTCGTGTCCTTCTTCCGCGTGCCGAAGGCGGCGCTGCTGGCCGGCGGCGGCGGCAGGCCAAGGTCCAGCGCCTCCAGCCGGCGTATCTCGTCGCGCAGCCGTGCCGCCGTCTCGAACTCCAGGTCGGCGGCCGCCGCCCGCATCCGCTTCTCCATGTCGGCGATCGCCGTCTTGAGGTCCTTGCCGACGAAGTCGGTGACGCCCGTGTCCTTGACCGGCGCCACCGTCACGTAGTCCTGCTCGAACACCGATTGCAGCGCCTCGCCGATATGGCTGCGCACGCTGGTCGGGGTGATGCCGTTGGCCTCGTTCCAGGCGCTCTGCTTGGTCCGGCGGCGATCGGTTTCCTCGATGGCGGCGCGCAGGCTGCGGGTCATCACGTCGGCATAAAGGATCACCCGGCCGTCCACGTTGCGCGCGGCGCGGCCGATGGTCTGGATCAGCGAGGTCTGGCTGCGCAGGAACCCCTCCTTGTCCGCATCCAGGATCGCCACCAGCGCGCATTCCGGGATGTCCAGGCCCTCGCGCAGCAGGTTGATGCCCACCAGCACGTCGAACACGCCCAGCCGCAGGTCGCGGATGATCTCGATCCGCTCCAGGGTGTCCACGTCGGAGTGGAGATAGCGGACCTTGATGCCGTTCTCGGTCATATACTCGGTCAGGTCCTCCGCCATGCGCTTGGTCAGCGTCGTGACCAGGATGCGGCCGCCACGACCGATGACGATGCGGGCCTCGGCCAGCAAGTCGTCCACTTGGCGCTCGACCGGACGGATTTCCGTCACCGGGTCAATCAGCCCGGTGGGGCGGATGACCTGCTCGGCAAACACGCCTCCCGTGCGCTCCATCTCCCAGGCGCCCGGCGTCGCGCTGACGAACACCGTCTGCGGACGGAAGCTGTCCCATTCCTCGAAGCGCAGTGGACGGTTGTCGAGACATGAGGGCAGGCGAAAGCCGAACTCCGACAGGGTGCCCTTGCGCGCCGCATCGCCGCGGGCCATGCCGCCAATCTGCGGCACGGTGACGTGGCTCTCGTCCACGATCAGTAGGGCGTTGTCCGGCAGGTACTCGAACAGGGTCGGCGGCGGTTCGCCGGGGTTGCGCCCGGACAGGTAGCGCGAATAGTTCTCGATGCTTTTGCAGGAGCCGGTGGTTTCCATCATCTCGATGTCGAAGGTGCAGCGCTGCTGGATGCGCTCGGCCTCCAGCAGCCGTCCGTTGGCGGTGAACTCGGCGATGCGGTGCTGCAGCTCGACCTTGATGTCCTTGACCGCCTGCTGCAGCGTCGGCCGCGGCGTCACATAGTGGCTGTTGGCGTAGATGTGGAACTCCTCCGGCGTCGCGGTCACGTCGCCGGTCAGCGGGTCGAACTCGCGCAGCGACTCGATCTCATCGCCGAACAGGGTGACGCGCCAGGCGCGGTCCTCCAGGTGGGAGGGCCACACGTCCACCGTCTCGCCGCGCAGGCGAAAGGTGCCGCGCTGGAAGGCGGCGTCGTTGCGGCGGTATTGCAGCTCGACCAATGCCCGAGCCAGGGTGTCACGGTCTATGCGCCCGCCGGACTCCAGCTTGACCACCATGCGGCCATAGGTCTCGACCGAACCGATACCGTAGATGCAGGAAACCGACGCGACGATGATGACGTCGTTGCGCTCCAGCAGCGCCTGGGTGGCGCTGTGGCGCATCCGGTCTATCGCCTCATTGATCTGGCTGTCTTTTTCTATGTAGGTGTCGGTGCGGGGGACGTAGGCCTCGGGCTGGTAGTAGTCGTAGTAGGAGACGAAGTACTCGACGGCGTTGTCGGGGAAGAACCCCTTCATCTCGCCGTAAAGCTGCGCCGCGAGGGTCTTGTTGGGCGCCAGCACGAGGGCCGGGCGCTGCGCCGCCTCGATCACC
>DASWOJ010000192.1:0-13455 GCA_036398775.1 Acetobacteraceae bacterium | reverse complement strand
CTGCCGCCGGAAGCGGTATTCGTGGAGGTTGGGTGCGGCGACGCCGTGGTGACGCAGGCGGTCGCGCGTCATGTGCGGGAGGCGGTCGGCATAGACGTGACTGCTGCGCTGATTGACCATGCTGCCGCCCCAGCCGACTTCCGTTTCGTGCAGACCGACGGGACCAGCCTGGCGCTGGCCGACGGCGGCGCCGACATGGTTTACTCGAATCAGTTGATGGAGCACCTGCATCCCGATGACGCCCGGCAGCAGCTGCAGGAAGTCGTCCGGGTGCTGCGGCCCGGCGGACGCTACGTGTGCTCGACCCCAAATCGCTTGACCGGCCCACATGACATCTCCGGTTACTTCGGCCACGAGCCGGGGGGCTTTCATATGCGCGAGTACGACCACGGCTCCCTGGCAGCGATGTTCCGGGATGCCGGGTTCCGGTCCATCCACGCGGTGGTCAGCGTCAAGGGACGGCGAATGATGCTGCCGGTCGGCCTGGTCAGCCTCGCCGAGCGGTTGCTGGCCGGGCTGCCGCGGGGCGTGCAGGCCCGGCTGACGAGCCTCGGGCCGGTCAGGAACATGTTCGGCGTCCTGCTGATCGGGCAGAAGTGACGCCTGGCTGCTGCGGGCGGGCGAGGGGCGGATACCAACCCGGCCGTTCATGACGTAGAACTGCGGCCATGCGCCGCTCCCAGCTCGACCGCTACGTGTTCCGCCAGCTCCTGGCCGCCCTGCTTGCGACGACGGGCGGGCTGGTCGCGCTGATCTGGCTGACGCAGAGCCTGCGCTTCGTCGAGCTGGTGGTGAACCGCGGGCTGTCGCTGGCGGTGTTCCTGAAGCTGACCGGGCTGCTGGTGCCCAACTTCGTCGCCGTGATCCTGCCGATCACCACCTTCGTTTGCGTGCAGTTCGTCTATCAGCGGCTGGCGGGGGACCGGGAGCTGACGGTGATGCGATCCGCCGGGCTGTCGCCCTGGGCGCTGGCGCGTCCGGCGCTGGGGCTGGCGGCGCTGGTGGTGGGCACGATGTATGTGCTGACGCTGTGGCTCGTGCCGGTCAGCTACACCGCCTTCCGCGAGTATCAGTTCGAGATACGCAACCGCCTCGCCGCGTTCCTGCTGCAGGAAGGCGTGTTCACGCCGGTCAGCGACGACTTGACGGTGTATGTCCGCAGCCGCGACCCGGACGGCACGCTGCGCGGCATCCTGGTCGAGGATGCCCGGCAGCGGAACAGCCGCGCCACCATCCTGGCGCAGCGCGGCCGCCTGCTGGAGGGCGGCAACAATCCCAGGCTGCTGCTGCAATCCGGCAGCCGGCAGGAGATTGACCGCACCAGCGGACGGCTGAACGTGCTGACTTTTGCTGAGACGACCCTCGACCTAGCGAGCAACGCCGCCAAGGGCGACGTGCGCTATCGTGATGCGGCCGAGATGTCGCTGGCCGAGCTGCTGGCGCCGGGCAACGGCGCGCTGATGGCCCGCGACGCCGGCAAGTTCCTGGTGGAGGCGCACCGGCGGCTGACGGCGCCGCTGACGGCGGCGAGCTTCGCGCTGGTGGCGCTGCTGTCGGTGCTGACCGGGGCGTTCCAGCGGCATGGCGGCGTGCTGCGTCCGGTCGTGGCGGTCGGCGCCGTGGTGGCGCTGCTGGCGCTGGGACTGGCGGCGACGAACCTCGCGGCCCGGCAGCCCGTCTTGATCCCGCTGATCTGGCTCCATGCGACCCTGCC
This sequence comes from Acetobacteraceae bacterium, assembly GCA_036398775.1. Lineage (GTDB taxonomy): Bacteria > Pseudomonadota > Alphaproteobacteria > Acetobacterales > Acetobacteraceae > DASWOJ01. The sequence continues at coordinate 11,741 of DASWOJ010000192.1, read as the reverse complement.
GGGCCTCGTGTGCGGCTGGCTGCTGCTGGGGCCGCAGCTGCGGGACGGGCGCATCCGTCCGGCGGGCGGGCCGCCGAGGCGGGCGCAGCCGGGCCGGGCGGCCTAGCATGGCGTTCACGCTTTCGGCCTACGTCGCGCGGGTGTTCAGCCTGTCGGTGCTGGCGATGCTGGCGGCGCTGTCGCTGCTGGTGTCTTTGTTCGACTTCATCGAGCTGCTGCGCCGGTCCGCCACCAAGCCGGATGCGACGTTCGGCATCGTCGCGCAGATCGCCGGGCTGCGCCTGCCGTATGTGTCCATGCAGATACTGCCGTTTGCCGTGCTGCTGGGCGGCATCCTGGCCTTTTGGCGCCTGACCCGCAGCAGCGAGCTGATCGTCGCCCGGGCGTCCGGCGTTTCGGCCTGGGGGTTCCTGGCGGCGCCGGTGGGCTGCGCGATCCTGCTCGGCGCGGTGGCGACCGCGGTGGTCAGCCCGTTGTCGTCGGCGATGCTCGGGCGGGCGGAGGCGCTGGACAACGCCTACTTGCGCACGTCGGGCGGTCCGCTGGCGCTGACCGGCGGGCAGTTGTGGCTGCGCCAGTCCGACCGGGAGCTGGACCCGCTTGGCGTTGCGATCATTCATGCCCGCGGCGTCACCCTGCGCGGCAGGTCGCTGGCGGCACGGGACGTAAGCGTGTTCCGCCTGGACGGCGCCGACCGTCTGCTGTCGCGGATCGAGAGCGCGCGGGCGACGCTGGGCCAGGGCCGCTGGGAGCTGGAGGATGCGCGAAGGATAACCGCCGATCACCTGCCGGAACCTGTGGGCACGGCAAGCCTTGCGACCGACCTGACGGTGAGCCGGGTGCAGGATAGCTTCGCCAGCCCGGACACGCTGTCTGTGTGGACGTTGCCGGACATGATCGGGCTGTTGGAGCGATCCGGCTTTTCCGCCATCCGGCACCGCCTGCACTTCCAGGAGCTGCTGGCGCTGCCGCTGCTGTGCGGCACGATGGCGCTGGTGGCGGCAGGGTTCTCCATGCGGCCGACACGGCGCGGCGGCGTAGGGCGGATGATCGGGTCGGGCGTGACGGCCGGGTTCGCGCTGTTCGTGATCAGCAAGGTGGCCGCGGAGTTCGGCCAATCCGGGACGCTGCCGGCGGAACTTGCTGCCTGGGCGCCGGCGGCAGCGGGTCTGATGCTCGCGGTCAGCCTGCTGCTGCACCTGGAGGACGGGTAGCCGTCGCCTGTGAGGAGAAGCTTCCGCTGGCGGGCCGGCCCACGGCACCCGTGGGCGCCTTGGGCCGACGCGGGCGGCGGATCAGCCGAACAGCCAAGCCTTGCAACGTGCGAGGAAGCGCTCGAACTCGGCCACGAACTCCTGCCGGCCTTGCACGATCAGCTTGGCTTCACGCGACAACTCATCGAGATACATAGCTACATCCTTCTGTGAAACGAGCCCATCATCGGGCAGAAGGACGCTTCCTCAGGTCTGAAGATAGGCGCGCGTATGCTGCACTGCAACATGCCATTTGCCACAGTCGCGGCCCATAGTGCCTGGCTGTGCCGGATCAGCGCGCGCCGGTCCTTTTTTCCTGCAATAAGCCCGGCTAAGGTATGGCATGGCCGGCACGATTCCCCCCCTCGCCGCTCCTGCGGCCCGGCTGCGCCGTTGTCTCGCGGGCGGGGCCGCACTTGCGGCGCTGACGCTTGCCCCCGCTGCCCAAGCGCAGTTCGCGGCGCCGCGGCGTATCCCGGGCGCCGCGGCGCCGCAGCCGCTGACCCGCACGGACCCCGTGGCCTTCACCGCCGACGAGGTGCAGTACGACCGTGACAACGCCGTGGTGTCCGCCACCGGCAACGTGGAAGCCTGGCAGAACGACAACATCCTGCGCGCCGACAAGATCACGTTCGACCGCAACACCAATGTCGCCGCCGCGTCCGGCCACGTGGTCATCGTGCAGCCGGACGGCCAGGTGCTGTTCAGCGACTATGCCGAGCTGACGGAGGGCTTGCGCGACGGCGTGCTGCGCGGCATGCGGGCGATCCTGGCCGAGAACGGCCGTCTGGTCGCCAACGGGGCCCGCCGGACGGACGGCAAGATCAACGAGCTGTCGCGCGCGATCTACACCACCTGCAACCTGTGCGCCGCGGACCCGACGAAGCCGCCGTTGTGGCAGATACGCGCCCGTTCGATCGTGCAGGACGGGGAGAACAAGCGGATCGAGTATCGGGACGCCGTCGTGGACATCTACGGCGTACCGGTCGCCTATTTGCCCTATATCTGGCACACCGACCCGTCGGTGCGGCGGGCCAGCGGCTTTTTGGTGCCGGATTTCGGCAGCAGCAAGCACCTGGGCGGCTTCCTGCGCGCCCCGTATTTCTGGGCGATTGACGAGCAGTCGGACGCGACGATCACGCCGACCCTCAACACGCAGAACTACCTCAACGTGAACACCGACTACCGGCGCCGCTTCAACGACGGGACGCTGCGGGTGGACGGCGCCTTGGGCATAGACCGGCGCAAGCCTCAGGCCGCCATCTTCGCGCGCGGCGCCTTCGCCTATGACGACACCTGGCGCTACGGCTTCAACATAGACCGGGCGTCCAGCTCGAAGTATCTCAACGACTACTCGTTCACCGGACGCGGCGACGTGCTGACCAGCAGCATCTTCCTGGAGGGCTTCGGCACCGGCGCCTATACCCGGCTGGACAGCATCGCCTACCAGGGGCTGGTGAACAGCATCAGCCAGGCCCGCCTGCCCTACGTGCTGCCGCGCTACCAGTACAGCTTCTTTGGCGAGCCGGATGCGCTCGGCGGCCGGCTGAGCTTCGAGACGGTGGACTTCAACGTCGTGCGGCAGATCGGCACCAACACGCAGCGGGCCGGCGCCGTGCTGAACTGGCAGCGGCCCTTCGCCGGGGTGTTCGGCGAGGCGTATGGGCTGACGCTGCAGAACGTCGCCGCCGGCTACACCGCGACCAGCCTGAACCAGAATCCCAACTACGCCCGCGTCGGCAGCGCCGAGACGGCGCGGGATCATCCCCAGGCCGCCATCGAGGTGCGCTGGCCCCTGGTGCGGGACGGCGGGGAGCTAGGCACCCAGACCATCGAGCCGATCGCGCAGTTCGTCGCCGGCCCGAACACTGGCGGCGGGCAGCGGACCCTGCGGGTCCCGAACGAGGACAGCCTGGATTTCGAGTTCACCGACCAGAACCTGTTCTCGCTCAACAAGTATCCCGGCATTGACCGGCTGGAGGGCGGCCTGCGCGCCAACGTCGGCCTGCACCTGAACTGGTCCGTGGGCACTGCCGCGGTGGATGCGCTGGTCGGGCAAAGCTACCGCGCCCACCGGGACGACACCTTTCCGGTGGGATCGGGGCTGGAGCGGCGGGCGTCCGACATCGTGACCCGCACCACCGTGACGCCGGCCCCCTGGCTGGACCTGACCGGGCGCACGCGGGTGGACAACCGCAACGGCAACATACGCTTCGCCGACGCCATCGGCAGCACGGGGACGCCGCTGCTGCGGCTGAATGCCGGCTACATCTACTCGGCGGTGAACCCGTATTTCTATTATGACACGCAGGCGGTGCCGGCCAGCTACCTCCAGCATCGCAACGAGGTGACGGCGGGGGTCAACTCGCAGCTTGGCCGCTACCGGCTGGGCGCTACGGCACGGCGGGACGTGAACACCAACAAGATGGTCAGCGCCGGGCTGCGCGCGACCTATGAGGACGAGTGCTTCATCTTCGACGCCAACTTTATCCGGCGCTATACCAGCCTCAACGGCGACAACGGCGCCAGCACGTTCCTGCTGCAGATCACCTTGAAGACCGTGGGCCAGTTCGGCTTTCATCCGAGTTAGGCGGGCCGTGGTGGACAGGGGTCACGTAATCCTTTGTTCGCGGGACGCCGGCGTATATGAACCCCCGGGCGGAAGGCATATCCGACAACCGGCACATCAGCCCCGCCCCAAGTAGGACACGCCGCATGGCTCCGACCCGCCCCTTCCTCCTCCTGACTGCGCTCCTGGCAAGCCTGCCGGCTGCGGCCCAGCCGCATCGGGCCAGGCCGGGCGCAGCGCCGCTCCCGCAAGCGATTGCCGCCCAGGGAGCAGCCACCTCCGTTCCAGCCAGCACGGCCGGCCAGGAGCGCATCATCGCCGTCGTCAACGGCGACATCATCACGACCGGCGACGTCATCAACCGTGGCCGCCTGTTCGCGCTCAGCACCGGGCTGCCCGTCACCCCTGAGGTGCTGGAGCGCCTACGCCCCCAGGTGGCCCGGCAGTTGGTGGACGAGCGGCTGCGCTTGCAGGAGGTTCAGCGCCGCAAGATCGCCGTCAGCGACCGCGAGATCGCCGAGGCCATCGGCGACATCGAGCAACGGAACGGGATGCCCAAAGGCGCGCTCAGCGCCAGCCTGAACGGACGCGGCGTGGCGCTGCGGACCCTGATTGACCAGGTGCGGGTGCAGATTGGCTGGACCCGCGTGCTGCGCCAGGAGCTGGGCGCCCGGGCCGAGATCAGCGACGCCGACGTGGCCGAGCAGGTCCGGCTGTTCAAGGATCAGATCGGCAAGCCCGAGTACCAGGTGCGCGAGATCTTCATCCCCATCGAGGACCCGTCCCGCCGCCCTGACGCCCAGCGCTTCGCCGACACCGTCATCACGCAACTCCGCGCCGGCGCGCCGTTCCCGGTGGTCGCGGCGCAGTTCAGCCAAAGCCAAACGGCGCTGCAGGGCGGCGACCTCGGATGGGTGCGTGCGAACCAGCTGGACCCGGAGGTGGCGGCGGTCGTGACGCAGATGCCGCCCGGCGCCGTCAGCAACCCGATCGCCGTGCCTGGCGGCATCACCATCGTGTCGCTGGGGGCCAAGCGCGACGTCGGGCGGGACGAGACCACGGTGATGCGCATCCGCCAAGTGTTCATCCCCTTTCCCACGCCGTTGAACCCCGGCGCCCCCACTCCGCAGCAGCGGGCCGCCGTGGAGCAGGCAACTGCGGTGTCCAAGAGCGTGAAGACCTGCGCCGACATGGAAGCCGCCAACACCAAGGCCGGCGCCACTCGTCCCTCCGACCCCGGCGAACTCCGCCTGGAGGCCGTCGGGTCGCCGCCGCTGCGCGCGCTGCTGGGCGGCATGGCGCCGAACGCGCCGAGCAAGCCGGTGGTCGCGAGCGAGGGCGTGGCGGTGCTGATGATCTGCTCGCGCGAAACCAAGACCGCCGCGGAGCCGTCGAAGCAGGAGATCACCAACCGCCTGCTGGGCGAGCGGATCGAGCTGGCATCGCGCCAACTGCAGCGCGACCTGCGCCGCCGGGCGGTGATGGAAGAGCGGAGCTGACGCTGGTGCTTCTTCCTTTCCCTACGGGAAAGGGCGGGGGTGAGGAAGTCTTGGCGGCGGAGCGGGGCGCAGGGGAAACCGGGGAGGCAGGGTTCTCGCTTTGGACAGGGCGGTGCTTGCCCGCCCCCTCACCCCACCCCTCTCCCGGAGGAAGAGGGAGAAGGACGCCAAGCTGTCTGTGACCCTTCCGCCGCTTCGTGAGGTCATCGCCCGGCATGGGCTGGATGCCCGGCGCAAGCTGGGGCAGCATTTCCTGCTCGATGCCAACCTGACCACCCGCATTGCGCGCGAGGCTGGGGACATGGCCGGGCGCAACGTCGTGGAGGTCGGCCCCGGCCCTGGCGGGCTGACACGCGCCTTGCTGGAAACTGCCGCCGCCGGGGTGCTGGCGGTGGAGGTGGATGCGCGCGCCATCGAGGCCATCGAGGAGCTGGCCCGGTCCTATCCCGGCCGGCTGCGGGTGTTGGATGCGGACGCGACGCGGCTGGACCTGGCTGCCCTGGTGCCGGCGCCGCGGGTGATCACGGCCAACCTGCCGTACAACGTGGCGACCCCGCTGCTGATCGGCTGGCTGCGCCAGGCCGGGCAGTGGGAGCGGATGACGCTGATGTTCCAGTTGGAGGTGGCGGAACGCATCGCTGCGGCGCCGGACACCGACGCCTATGGCCGCCTGTCCGTACTCGCGGGCTGGACCTGCCGCACTTCGCTGCTGATGCGCCTGCCGCCGGCCGCCTTCACGCCGCCGCCCAAGGTGTGGTCGGCCGTGGTCGGTCTGCAGCCGCATCCGGAGCAGCCGCCGCCGGAGTTGTTCGCCACCATGGAGCGGCTGACGGCTGCCGCCTTCGGCCAGCGGCGCAAGATGCTGCGGGGCGCCTTGCGGCCGCTCGGCGGCGAGGCGCTGCTGGAGCGGGCCGGCATCGCGGGGGAGCGGCGGGCGGAGACGCTCAGCGTTGCGGAATTCGACCGGCTGGCGCGTCTGCTGTGACGGGGGCGAGCGTCGGCGAGGCCTCGCCGGGGGTGGAGGTCGCCACCGCCCGGCTGGTCCGGGCGCGCAGCAGGGCGATGACGGAGGCCGCCGCCAGGGCCAGGACGGCCGGCAGCAGCGGCTGGATCAGGTGCCTCATCGCCAGCCCGCCGCCGGCGGCGCCCGCGGCGTAGGTGAGCAGCACCGCTGGCACCAGGCCGGCGGCAAAGCGGCGGGACACGCCGGGCTTGGCGGGGTCGGCCAGGGTCTCGCCCAGGCGCTGCACGTTGCCGGTCAGGAACACGGTGTTCAACCCGACCCCGCCGAACACCGTGGCGGCTGCATTCTGCAAACCCATCGCCGCCGCCAGGAGCCATACCTCGGGCTGCCCGGCCCCTTCGATCCCGATGCATGCCAGCACTGCCAGGGCAGCGACCGCATAGCACGGCGCCGGCCCCTGGCGCAGCCGCCGCAGCAGCCGGGACACGACGACGCCGACAAGGAACGCGAGAACCGTCAGCCCTTGCCGGGCCATGCCGGCCCCGTCCAGCTCGGCGGCCGACAGACCCAGGACGACAACCGCGCCTGTCATGTTGGCGACGAAGGCGTGCAGCCCCAGGTAGGCCACCGCGTCCACCCAGCCGGCGGTTCCCGCCAGCCCCGCGGCGGCAAGGAACGCCCCCACGGACGGCCCGCCTGCCTGCACTTGCCCCGGCATCGCAATTGATCCCATATGGAAACGCGGCTGTTACCGCGGTTGGCCGTCTCCTGGGAACCCCGGCCCGTCCCGCGTGGTCCGACGGTTTGCCCGTCCATGTCCCGACATGCCCGTCGTGCCCCGCAGCCGCGTAACCTGTCCGGCGCCGCTGCGGTGGCGGCCATCCTGGGCGTCACCGCCTGGGCAAGGGGGTAAGCTGCTCGACTATTCACATGGCCGGCGTGAAAGGCCTGGGCGACCGGCACACGGGCCGAGAGAAGCGTTGCGCTGCTTAGGTGGCGATGCCTGCCCCGGTAGCCTGCACCGCGGCAATCACGGTGGCGGGGTCCACCCGCCGGGCCATGGCCCGGTCGGTATGAGCAAGGGTGATCCGTCCGTCGCGGTCAAGGACGAAGACCCCTGGCAAGGGCGCCCGCCAGCTTCCGTCACCGTTCAGGATCGGCAGGTCGTGGCCGAGCCGGAGATACAAGGGCCGGGCGAATTCCGGCACCTCCCAGTCCACGCCGAATGCCGCGGCGACCGCGCCGTGACGGTCGGACAGGACGGGGTAGGCCAGCAGGTCACGCTCCGCCACATTGCCGCAGGCCGGCACCGGCTGCGGCGAGACCGCAAGCAGGTCGCCGCCGGCCTCCTGCAAAGCCGGGAGGGCTTCCGCCCAGGCCCGCATGTGGATCGTGCAGAATGGGCACCAGCCGCCACGGATGAACAGCACTGCCACAGGCCCAAGCGCCAGACGGTCGTGCAGGCGTATTGCCCGCCCATGCTGGTCCGGCAAGGTGAAATCGGGCGCCGTGTCGCCGGCCCGCAGCATCCCGGCGGCGGCGGTGGCCCATGCCGCCTCGGACCGGCGTATCACGTCGGCGTCGTCCGGCGTCATGCGGGCCAGCATCGTCGCCTTGAACGTTGCAAGCTGCTCGGCCAAGGACGGTTTGCGCCGGACCTTCGACGGGAGAGAAAGGCCATCCTGCAACTGCTGGTTCATGGGCACCTCGACCCTGGGATGCGTTTATCGGCAGGTGGCCCGGCCGCCCAGGGATGATAAGCCGTTCCGTACGATAACATCCATACCTCCGGGCATGGTATCCAGCACGCAGGTTGAATGGACCTTTTCGCCGCCTTCCGCACCTATGTCCGCGTCGCTGAAAGCGGCTCGTTCTCCGCCGTTGCGCGGGAGATGGGCGCGACGCAGCCGGCGGTGTCGCGCCAGATTTCCGCGCTGGAAGAGCACCTGGGCGCACGGCTGATCCAGCGGACCACGCGCAGCCTGACGCTGACGGAAGAAGGGCGGGTGCTGCTGGACCATGCGCGCCGCGTGCTGGATTGCGTGGAGGAGGCGGAGGCTGCAGTCGGCCGCGGCCATCCCTCGGTATCCGGCCTGGTCCGCATCGCCACCCCGGCGAGCTTTGGCCGGCTGCATGTCGCTCCGCTGATCGGACGCCTGCTGGACCGGCATCCCGAGCTGCTGGTCGAGCTGCAGATGTCGGACACCACGGCCGACCTGATCGCAGGCGGCATAGACCTGGCGATCCGCGCGGGACAGGTTGCCGATGCTGGCCTGGTGGCCCGGCGGATCGGCTCCTCGCCGCGCCAGGTGTTCGCGTCGCGCGAGTATCTTGCGCGGAGCGGCATGCCGCAGCGTCCCGCCGACCTGGGCGCCCACGCCTGCATCATCTTCCTGCAGCTCGCCACGCCGCACGACTGGAGCTTCGACGGGCCGGACGGGGAGGTGTCGGTGCATGTCGAGGGCCGGTTCCGCACCGACAGCAGCGAGGCCGTGCGGGAGGCGGTCCTAGGGGGTTTGGGCCTGTCGCTGTCGCCGTCCTGGATGTTCGGCGATGACTTGGCGACCGGGCGGGTGGAGGCGGTGCTGGGCGGATACCGCGCCGGGCAAGTGCCGATCCATGCCGTGTATCCCACCCGGCGGCACCTGGCGCCGCGCACCCGGGCGGTGATTGATTTCTTCGCCGACGAGTTCCGGCTTGATCCGGCAATCTCCTCGTATGGGGCGGCCTGAGCGCGTTTTGCTCATACTTTCACGCATAGATGTTGTTCGCAGGTGCAGCATTTTGCATGGCTGGGGGTAGGGCCAACTGTTGCAGCGACGGTGACGCATCCCTGGCTGCCAAGCTGGCGATGTTGCCGCTCACACACAGGATTTTGGCCCGCCCATCCCGACGGACCTCCTGCTCAAGGAGAGACACCATGAAGACCATCTTGATCGCTGCCGCCGCGTTGCTCACCCTGAGCGCGATGCCCGCATTGGCTGGCGAAGGCACCGGAGACATTTTCGCGCTGCGCACCCCGGGCGTGACGACCACGGTCGTCGCCGAGGCGCCGGATACCGGATCGTCCCAGTATCCCGTCGTTGCCAACCGTCCCGGCTCGTTCCTTGGCGTGTTTGCGAGCGACATCGTTCCGGCGACCGGCAACGAGACGCCGGTTCAGACCGCGAACTCGCTGCCTCGCGGGGCTGAGCGGGGCAACCTGGCGTATGTGCAGCTGCGTCCGGCGGTTCCGCTGATGACCGCTGGCCGGTAGGAGGCCTGCTTCCCGCTCCCGCGTCGGGCCAGCGTTGGGGTTAGGGGATCTTAGGTGCGGGACGGAGAGCGTTCGGTTCTGATGGACTGCGGCGCTCAATGGACCGCCGTGCAGACGGCCTGATGCGGGTGGACGTGCCAGGCCGTCATCCTCCTTGGCCATACCTGGCATAGTATATCCCGGGTTCCGCTTGCGGGCTGCCGGGGGCACTGCGTCCTGTTGGCACCTTGCGCTGGTTCGGTGCGGCGCCCAGGATCATGTCTGGATGAAGCGTCCCAGGGATCACGGAGGTCAGGCATGGACCCCATTCAAGAGAGCCGCCGCAGCCTTTTGCTGGCGCCACTGCTGGCTGCGTTGCCGGCGGCGTTGACGGGCACCGCCTCGGCCAGCCCGCTCGATCCGGCGCAGACCATGATCCGGCTGCCTGCGGATCACGCCTGGATTCCCAACAAGGGCTATCCCGAGCGCAGTGTGGACATGTGCCCCTTGACCGGGGACACGACGCAGCCCGGGCTTTATTATACCCTGGTGCGCTGGTGGCCCGGCTACATGAGCGCACCGCACACCTATACGACCGACCGGCTTTGCGTGGTGGTGTCGGGCACTTGGTGGTGCAACAGCGGTGCGGACTTCGACCCGGCGGCGTGCGTGCCGGTTCCGGCGGGAAGCTTTGTCCGCCGGGTGGCGGGGACGCCGCACTATGACGGGGTGATCCGGGGGCACAACGAGCCGGCGGTGATTGCGATCTGCGGGATCGGGCCGGTGAACTATGCGCTTACGGACCCGTCGAAGCCGGGGTGGCGGGCTGCTTGAAGGGCTGAGGGCGGGGTAACCGCCAGGCGCTCGGGGCAGGAACATCCTTGGGCTGCCCAGCCCGATGAGGGGCGCACTATGGCCGCGTCCGCACCGGAACGACGGGAATGTGCCGGCGGTCACTCGCTCGTTGGGTTACGGTTTCGGCAGCGGTGCCGCCACGGTCCTCGCCAAGGCAAAGAAGCCATCTGCTTGAAGCTTGACGCACGTCATATCCCCGCCCCTGCCCGCCCGATCTCCCCCGCGTCCGGCAGGTCCCAAGCGCCCCAGCACACATCCATCAGGCGCCTGATCCGGTCGCGCGGCAGCACCTCCTCCGCCAGCCCGGAGAACTTGTCCTCCAACTGCGTGTCCGACATCGGCTGGTCCTGGCTGCCCACGGCGTGCTCGATGAACTTGTGCAGGGTGCGGCCGTCCGTCGTCGTCACGGTCAGGTCCACCTGGTCCGCCTTGATCGCTGGGTCGGTCACGACGTGGACGCGGTTGCGCACCGCCACCACTGTCGGGTCGGCCACGGCGCGGTCGGTGAAGGCCGCCTCCCCTCCGCGTCCCGTCACCAGCGCGACCGCGACGGCGTGGAAGATGCTGAACTTGCCCTCCAGCCCCGACGCCGGGGTGGTCTTGCCCATCAGGTTCAGCACCAGCGGATGCACACGCAGGTCAACGGACTGGATGGCATCGGGCTGCAGGTTGTTCGCGTTGCGGAGCTGGATAGCGGCGTCAATCGCCGGGTGCGCCACGATGCCGCAGGCGAAGGGCTTGTAGGTGTTGAGCGCCAGCTCCCACCGGTCGCCCAGGCCGTCCACCACCTGGCTCCAGTCGCGCTTGGTGCTGATGGCTTGGCCCCAGCCGTCGAAGCCCTCGATGGCGACCTCGGACGCGGTGAAGCCGGCCTGCGCCAGCAGCGCCGACACCATGCCGTTCTGCGCGGCGCGGCCGGGGTGGAAGCTTTTGGTGTCCGAGCCGAACTGCACCTTCAGGCCCACCGGCTGGGTTGCCGCGAGGCCGAGGGCCCAGGCCATCTGCTGCTCGTTCAGGTGCAGCAGGCGGCCCATCGCCGCGGCCGAGCCGAATACGCCAGTCGTGCCGGTGATGTGCCAACCGGCCTGGTAGTGCTCGGGATATACGGCGTTGCCCATGCGGCACTCGATCTCGCAGCCCAAAGCGAGGGCGTTCATCAGTTCGGCGCCGGATACGGGGCGGTATTCCGCCCAGGCCAGCACGGCGGAGGCCACGGGGCCGGCAGGGTGAATGATGGTCTTCAGGTGGGTGTCGTCGTAGTCCAGGACGTGGGAGCTGATGCCGTTGACCAGCGCAGCGTGGGGGGCGTCCAGGCGCTCGTTGCGGCCGAACAGGCTGGCCTGCGGCGGGCCGGAGAAGGGCTGCA
>DASWOJ010000191.1:0-11530 GCA_036398775.1 Acetobacteraceae bacterium | reverse complement strand
GGCAACGACGCAAAGGGGCGACATCGGCTGGCCGGCCCGCAGCTCGTACAGGACCTGCCGCCGGGAGGCCGCCATCTCGGGCAGGCAAACCGTCCGCCCGCCATCCGCCAGCGTGAACGGGTAGGACAGATGGTGGCCTGTCACCAGTATAGGCAGCGTCGGGCCTGGCCCTGGTGCGGCAGGGCCGACCGGCACCGCCGCAAGGTGGCCGCGGCCGCTGGCGTGGGTATAATGCTCGCAGAGGGCGATGCCGGGCCTGCCGGGCCAGAAAAACGGGTCGGCGATGAAGCCTTGCCGCGCAGGGATCTCCGTCCAGCTCTGCGGCGCAACGACGGCGTCCCGCAGCAGGCTGTCCACGGTCGCCGCCATCACTGCGATCCCATACAGGTCGCCGCCGGCCCGGGCGCGCAGCCAAGCAGCCGCAGCAGCCGCACCGGACCGGACGAGCGGCATCGCCCGGGGCCGCGGGGGAGGCACGCTGCTCCAGGGGCGGCCGGGACCGGCGCGCAACGCGGCCCTAAGCAGGTGGCCGGCCGCACGGCCGAGGGCGTCAAGCAGCGTGGGGTAGCTCACCGCACTCGATAAGTGCGCCTCCGCCAACACCCGCCAGCCGCCGTCGGACCTGTCGTCCGCAACCCCGTCACCTGCAACCAGGAACAATGACGCCGTGAACGGCGCACGGTGGCAGCACTGGAGCGCGTGGAACGCGGCCAGCAGGGGCACCCCTGAGCCGTCCACCAGCCGCCACCATCGGCCCGGCCCGGCCGGCGCCGCTCCGTGCAGGTCCACGGTCACGGTGGCCTCCGCCGCATCGCCGGCGGCAATGAGGGTTTCAGGGTTCGCCACCGGCTTGGTATCCGGCCACCATTGCAGCACTGTCCCGGCCGCCATGCGGCGCCAGCGCCCAGCCGCTGGCGCAACGCCCCCTGCAAAGGCCATGGTGCAATGCCCAGCAAGCGCCGCAGCCGTTTGGCACCCAAGCGGCGAATGTCCGGACAGGCCGGGAAAGAGAACGTGCGCCGGGCGGGAGGTGGACGCGCGCCCGCCCAAGGCGGCCGGAGTCAGCGCGCGCTGGGCCTGAGCGTCGAGATCGCGAGATGGCGGAGCAGCTTGGCACGGCGCACCCAGGCTGGCACGTCCTTCTCCCACGACTTCTCCCACAGGTGCATCCCGTATGTGTCCGCCGTCACGCAATCCGGCCTGAACTCCTCCCCGAACGTCCACGGGAAGAAGAAGCGAGCTGGGCATACGTAGATGTCCCCGAGATGGACGCCGTCGTCGGAATAGCGGTCCAGGCCCACCTCGACCAGCAGCCTGGTGATCAGCTTAGGGCCATACTTGGTCGGCCTGTCGAGGCCGAACGGCATTTGCCGCATTGCCAACAGCCGCTCCAGCGCAAGGCGGATGAACCAGTGACCAGGTTCGGCGGCCATCATCCCGTTCGCCACCCAATCGGCCGAGGCATCCTTGTCCTGGAAGCCCAGGACGCACGTATGATGGAGCAAGGGCACGAGCGGGCGGTAGAGGGTGAAGTCAACATCGAGGTAGAAGCCGCCGTGCTCCGCAAGAACCTTGAGGCGGACGATGTCGGCGACCTTGGCCCAGAGCCGGCGGTCGTAGGCGTCCCGCAGCACCGGCAACGAAAGGTCAACGTTGTCTTCGTTCCAAAGCACCAGCTCGAAGTCCGGGTTGGTCTGACGCCAGGTGTCAACGTGGCGCCGCTGTGCATCGGGCAGCTTGCTGCCGACCCAGACGTGGTGGATCGTCCGCGGGATCACTGCACCTGCCTCCTTCTGAAAGCAAGCACCGGAATGATCGAGCGCGCCATGGCATAAAGCCGCGTGAGGCGGCGGGGAAGCAGCACCGCGAGCGACCCCGCGTAGGCGGCAAGCCCAGCCGCCTCACCCCCGGCGACAGCCCAGGCACCGGCCGGGAGCACGCCTTCCACCGCCAGGGCGGCAGCCACCATGGCGCACCCGCTCAGGGCAATGCGGGCGGCGTCCGCAAGCAGGCGGCCAACGTCCAGCCCCGATAGCCGGCGCAGGCGGGTCAGCGAAACGGGGACCATCACGGCCGACAGCGCCGCCCAAGTCCATCCCACGGCAACGACGCCTCCGTGCACGGCCAAAGGGAATGCAGCGCAGTATAAGCCAAGCTGCCAGAATGCCATCCCGGCAAAGGCATCTGGCCGCCCGAGCGCCGATAGCGCCTGGCCCGAGAAGGTCCACAGCGGCATCGTCAGCCCGACGAAGGACATGGCCTGGATGACGGGCACGGCCCCGGCCCACTGCGCGCCGAACACCAGCGGGATCAGCGCCGGCGCGGCCAGGCCAAGCCCGGCGGCCAGCGGCAGCCAGACCATGGCGGTCACAACCACCATGTCGGTGTAAGCCGCACCGAACTGACTCTTGAGATGTGCGATCCGGCTCAGGGCCGGCATCATCACAAGCTGCAGCGGCGTCATCACGACGATGATCGCAGCCCGCAGCACCCGCAGCGCGACCGAGAAGTAGCCGACCGCCGTAAAGTCCATGCTGAGGCCGACCACGACGCTGGCGAGGTCGTCAATGCAGGAGCTGATCACGCTTGCCGCCATAAAGTGCCGGCTGAAGGCGAACAGCGAGTGGAATGCCGGGCGGGAGAACAGGAACCGCGGCCGCCAGGCAGTCGCGCGCCACATGATGGCTGCGATCAGCGCCGACTGGATGAACTGCGAGACGACGAGCGCCCAGATGCCAAATCCGGCCAGCGCCAGGGCGACGCCCACCAGTCCGCCCACCAGGCTGCCCGTCACCGTGCGGACGGCGAAGATGCGCAGGTCCAGCGACTGACGGTACAGGGCGGAATGGACGCTCACCAGGGCACGCGGGAAGCACAGCAGCGACAGCCAGGCGACGACCGGACCGAGCATCGGTTCCCCGAACCAGCTCTGGGCGCAGCGTGCGGCGACCTGCAGGCCGGCGACCATGGCCGTGGCCAGCATCATGTTGGTCCAGAACGCGGTGGAGGTGGCCTCGTCGTCAACGCGCTGGGCCTGGATCAGCCCGTCGCCGAACCCTTGGAACAGGATCATGTTGACCGCGCCGACGATGGCCATCGCCAGCGCATAGACGCCGAACTCGTGCGGCGACAGGAGGCGTGCGAACACGACGAAGAACAGGAAGGCTGATCCCTGCGCCCCGGCCGTTTCGACCGCGGCCCAGAAGGCCGCCTTGGACACGTTGCGCCCCGCTGGGGCTTCGGCCGGGGCATTGGCCACGCCATCTGACGGTACAGGCGGGCAATCGGGCGCGTGGAAAGCCAGGCGGGCCTGCCCGTCCTTCCGCAACGGGGCCGCGGCCTTCACACCAGCCTGCGGCTGCGGCAGTAGCGGAGCAGCTTGGGCGAGAACATCACGGACTCGTCGAAGCCGTGGCTTGCGTGCTCGCGGGGGGACACCTTCGTCAACACCAGGCCGAGCACGCGGGCATGGGCACTGGAAAGTTGCTCGACCGCAAGCTCGATCGTCGCCGCCTGCGTCGCGGCCCACTCTGCCACGACCACCGTCGCGTCCGCGTGGCGCGCCATCATCCAGGTATCGCCGGCCGCTAGCACCGGCGGCGTGTCAATGACGATCAGGTCGAACAGCTCCTCGAGGTCGCGCAGGGTGTTCTCCCAAGCGTGGGTTGCCAGCAGGTCCACCGGGCTGCCCGCCACTTTCCCAGCGGGGAGGACTGCGAAGCCCCAGCCGCCGTGATAGGTGGGCGCGTCAGCGGCGTCCATCTCGCCTTCAAGCAGCCGGACCAGGTTGCGTTCGGTGCGCGCCATGCCCGCGACGTTCGACAAGGTGCGGCAGCGCAGGTCCGCGTCAACGAGCAGCACGTGCAGCCCCCGGTTCCTGGCGGCTGCCGCAAGGGCGATCGCGACCCTCGTCTTGCCTTCGCGGGGCAGCGCCGACGTCACCAGGATGCTCGCCGGGGGAACGCCGCGGTACGGCAGCAACATGCGGGCGAGGACCTGTGCGACTGCCTCGTCCCAGACCCGCATCATCCCACGGTTACGGCGGCGTACGAACGGCAGCAGGCCAAGCGGCGCGTTGCCGTCTGGACGGGGCAGGTCGCGCAGGGTGAGCACTCCTCGGCGCGCCCGCTCCTTGACGAACGCCGCCGCGGTGCCGATGCCCAACGAGAGCAGCAAGGCTGCGGGCAGGAGCATCCGCTTGTTGGGCGACGCGGGCCGCAGCGGCGCGACCGCGCGGGACAGGATGCGTACGCTCGGGGGCTGGTAGGCCAACTCGGGGTCAGTCTGCTCGGCTCGTGCGACGAAGCTGCGGTAAACCTCCGCGTCGGCAGCGGCGTCCCGCTTCAGCGCCTGCATCTGCGCCCCGGTCGCATCGGCTGCTTCCACCTTTGCCACCAGCGCCTCGAGCGTGACGGCGAGCCGCTGTTCGTTCGACTGCGCCACCGCAAGCTGTCCGAGCAAGGTCGCGCGGATGCGGCTCCGCTCGCGGGCGATCGAGCGGGTGATGTCGGCGATCTGGGCACGGTTGGCGGCGACGCTGGGCATCGCCAGGCCGCCGGACGCCGCAAGCTCGGCGTGCCGAGCGGCCGCTACGGCAAGCTGCTCCCGCAGCCGAGGGAGCAGCGAGGAGCCGGAGGCGGAGGCCAGCGCGTCAAGGTCGGCCTCGCCCCGGCCAGACACCTGCGCCAGCGTGAGCTGGAGGGTAGCCCGGAGCGCGCGCGCCTGGGTCAGCTCGCTGCTGGTCTGGGACACCTGCTCTTGACTGATCGTGCCGTCCTTGCCGCGCACGGCGCCGCTGTCGTGGCGGAATGCGTCGTAGGCGCGCGCAGAGCGCAGCGTGCGTTCGTGCAGCGTGTTCAGCCTCTTCTCGATCCAGTCATGCGCATCGCGTGTCACGGACGCCTTGGCCTCCGCCCTCGTGTCGCCATAGGCGGCTGCGACTGCGTTGGCGACCGTTGCGGCCAATTCAGGGTCGTGCGCCTGGGCCGTGATCCGGATGACCCGTGACAGGCCGACGGGCACGACGGACAGGTGGCTCCGCAAGGCGTCCACCGTCTCCATCAAGCGCTCATCGGGCAGACGCTCCTCGGGCAGGCGGCCACTTGAACTTGCGGACAAGGGGGCGGACAGCTTGCCAAGGCCAAGGTTGCCAGCAAGCCGCGATGCCCAGGCCTTGGCGCGGTCGAACGCTCCGGAGAACCGTTCTGGCATGATCCGGCTGGAGGCCGCGAACTCGGGGTAGCTGGTTAGGTCAAGCGTGAGCGCCACTTTGTCCAGCAGCTCCTCCGAATTCAGCAATTCGATCTCGTTCGAAAGCGTATCGGCCGCGAAGGCGGGTTCGCGCTGCCCGTCGTCGCGGGCCGCCCCGGCCAGATCGCCCTGGAATATGACGGCGCTCGAGGCCCGGTAGCTCTGGGGAAACAGGAAGATGGCGGCCGTCAAGCAGGCCATGGCCGCCGTTGCCACCAAGGCGATGCGCAGCTTGCGGCGCCAAAGGAAGCCCAGCAGGTTCCAGCCTGGCGGCTCTGCGGGCCGCTCGTCCCACTCGTGGCTGGCCGGCACGACCGCGGTGCCGGGGCTGGCGGGCCCGGCAACACGGGCCGCCTCCTCGTCCCGCGCCCCGCGACCTGCAGGACGGTCGAACCTCCAACCACGCGCCTGCTCCGGACCGGGTTCATCCGCCCGGCGGCGCCTTGGGCCGGGGTCGTCTGCGCCAGAGGGCGCCGCGTCGAGCGGGTCCAGGATGGCGTGGCCGCCAGGTTCCCCGCCGCCGTGCAGGGCGTCGCCGTGCTGCCTCGCGCCGTGCCCGCCCGCATCCGGCCCGCCGGGGCCGGGCTGGCCGGTGCCGAGGCTTGCGGGCGCGGGCGCGGGCTGATCTGGAGAGGGATGATCCAGGGGCGCGCGCTCCGGCCCGCCGCCGCCGTGCCCGTCCGTGTGAAACAACTGGTCCATGTGCTAGCGACGCACCCTGGCGGCACAGACTCGCCAGGCGAACTGGCTGTAGCGGATCAAGTACCGGCGCCACAGCCGGCCCGGCTCCCGGAGCAGGCGGTAAGCCCAGCGGAGTTGCGCGCGGTTGACCCAGGCGGGGTAGTAGTGCAGCCCGCCCTGCAGCTGGTCGAGGAAGCCGCCGCAGGTGAAGCCCCAGCCGCTCCAGCCGCGTGTCCGCATGCCGAGCAGGAACGCTTCCTGCCGGATGCTGCCCATGCCGCAGACCAGGATGTCCGGCTCAAGTGCGGCGGCCTGCCGCATCGTGTCCTGCACGTCGCCGTAGCCGCTGAGTGCACCGCTGATTCGCAGTCCGGGATAGGTCGCCGCAAGCCGCCCGCCCGCACGCTCCGCAATTCCCGGGGCGCCTCCGACCAGGACTATGGAGAGATCTCCGGCCTGTGCATGTCCGAACACGTGAGGGGCGAGCGACGTCATGTCGAAGCTGACGCGCCCGGCAGGAAGGCCATGCAGAAAGCGGACCGCCATGCACATCCCAATCCCGTCCGGAAGGACGAGATCGAACGCCAGAAGGTCGCGGGCAAACCGCGGGGCATGCTGCGCCAGCAGGGCTGTCGAAGGATTGGCGAAAGTTACCAGAACCGGACGCCGGGGCGCGCTCAGCAGCGCCTCAAGCACTGCGACCGCGGCCTTGCCCGGCCGCGCGGCAACGGCGTGGACCGGGATGCCGACCGTGTGGGCTGCTACGATGTCCTTGCAGCCTACGCCTGCACAACCTGACTCTAGCGGCAGCATAGCCTGGTCAGATATGTGCTTGGCGTTCGGCACGGCGCTGCTTGCACCGATGCGGCTGGTTTGCATGTCCGAAGCCGCCTCTATTCTAGTCTGACACTATGTCGGAAGTGTATTGAGCCTATCTTCCGATCCGTCAGTTCGCATGGGCCGTGTCATTCATTGAGAGATGGACAGATTGGCCTGGGCCTTTGCTACGGGTCTTGATGAACCTTTTGGTCTGGTATCCAAAACCGCTCATTCTTGTATCGTATGGTGCGTCGTTCGACCGTCTAGGCAGCAGGCGGGGCCAAGTAAGCTTTTGATCCCAAATCTGTTCTTCGGGGTGTCGGCAGGCAGCGGCATGAAGCTTGGAAGGATGCCGGCGATCATCACCCCCGAGATGAGCTGCACAGCCGGACCTGCCCGGGCGGCCCAGGGCGCCGGCGATGGCACGGCGTCCGAAGCATGCTGACGGCAGCCAAGGCGAGGCGGATCGCACTCTGCCTGCTCACCATGCAGGTGGCGGTCTCGATGGAGATGTACAACACGGCCTTTTCCGGCCTGTCGGACGCCGAAGCCGTGCGGCAGACCGGCGACCTCCGGCCGCAGATCGCGTCCATCCTTCTTTGGCTTACGCTGGCGCTGCTGTCGCACCTGCCGGGCGCGCTCCGCCGCCCACCCGATGCACGCCACCTGACGCTTCCCGCACTGCTTTTGTCCTGGGCCGTGCTGTCGGCCTTCTGGAGCGACAACCCGGCGGCCACCATGCCCAAGGCGGCGGCGCTGCTGCTGACCAACTATGCGGCCTGGCGCGTGACGGCGCTCGTTTCGGTCCGGGACATGTTCGCGTGCATCTACTGGACCCTTGCGCCCCTGCTCCTGGCGTCCGTCGCCCTGGTGCTGTTCGTGCCGGGCATCGGCCTCGTCCAGCACGAGTGGCAGCACGTCGGCAACTGGCAGGGCATGTTCGTCTCCAAGCAGGGTCTTGGGATGGTGTCGGCCGTGTTCATCGGCATCGTCCTGCTCCGGATTGCCGACCGGCGGAACTGGTTGGATTGCGTCATGGGTGTGGTCGCCGCGGCGTGCCTGGTCGGATCGGGGTCGCGGGGCGCCGGAGTGATGGCCACGGTCGCGGTGTCCTGCCTGCTGGCTGCACGGGTGCATCCGCGGTTGACCGTTCTCGTCACCGGCGCGCTGTGGGCCGTGCTGCTGCTGGCGGTGGCGAGCATCACCTACTTCGCAGCGACGGGGAACCCGTCCCTCCAGGTGCTGGACCACAACATCAGCTTCACCGAACGCAGCTTCATCTGGCAGTACGGCCTCAGCCTCTGGTCCGGGCGGCCCTATTTGGGATTTGGCCTGAACGGCTTCTGGACAAACCCGGACATCTACAACGGGTATCTCCAGGTGCACGGGTGGGTGCTCGACAACTTCCACAGCGGCTACGTGTCGGTGCTGATCGAAATGGGCCTGGCCGGGTTCGCGCTGCTCCTGGCGCTCGGCTTCAGCCTCGGGACGAAGCTGCACCGGCTGCTGCGGGCGGCGGGCCGGGGAAACCGGCTGAGCCTTGAGATGACGGTCGTGTTCCTCATCATGTTCTTCACGATCAACCTGACCGAGACCTACCTGTCCCGATCCACCAACTTTCTTGCGCTCCTGTTCACGTTCCTGGTTGCAAAGGTGTTCCAGGCCCAGGCTGCGCAACCGGTCCGCGTCGCGGCCGGGCGCGGCAGGCTGGCGCTGGGATGAGCCAGCAGGCGCTCACCCGCCGGCGCGCAACGGGGCTGGCCGTCGCCGCATTGGCCATTGGGGGCGCCGGGCCGGCGCTGCGCCCGGCGGGCCGCGGCGGGAGCCTGCTGCCAGCCGGTTGGCTGCACACGGACGGCGCGGCTATCGTGGACGACGCGGGCCGCCCCGTCCGCATCGCCGCCATCGGATGGGACGGTTCGGGCGGGGCGGCAGGCCACGCCCTGCAGGGGTTGTGGGCTGCCAGCTACCGTGCGGTGTGCGATAGCGTCGTGGCTGCCGGCTTGAATGCCATACGCATCCCGTGGTCGGACGTGAACCTTGATGCCCGCCCGCTCAACCTGCCTGCGGCAGGCACTGTCAACTATGACCTGAACCCGGACCTGTCCGGTCTGTCCACCTGGGACATCTTCCGGCAGGTGGTGGCCTATGCCGGGCAGATCGGCCTCAAGGTCATCTTCGACCACCACACGAACGACGGCGGGGGCGGGCAGCAGCCGAACGGGCGATGGTTCGACGCCGGTCCGGGGTCAGACGGCTGGGACGGCGCCGGCCACCGCGGCACAGTGACGGCCGCTGCGTTCAAGGCCAACTGGCTCCGCTTCGCGCGCGAGTACGCGGACAACCCGACGGTGATCGGCTTCGACCTGCACAACGAGCCGCACCACGTGGACTGGGGCGACCAGGGCTCGTCCGACCTGCTGGCGATGTACGTGGACGTGGGCGATGCGGTCGGCGCCGTGAACCCGGAGGTGCTGATCATCTGCGAAGGTCCGCAGGACCCCGGCGCCGGCGCCCCGGAGGGCGACCTGCGCCCGGTGCTGGCACGGCCGGTGCGGCTCCGCATCCCGGGCAAGGTCGTCTATTCTGTCCACGCCTATCCCCACGAGATCAGCGGCGCCTGGCCCGACGCTGGCGCCGCGGCGGTCTCGCGCTACGAATCAAGGTGGGGGTTCGTCGCGCGCCGGGGAATCGCGCCGCTGTGGATTGGCGAGATGGGCGCGAGCGACCCGGGGGCGGGGGGCAGCGCGCAGGGCTGGGCGGACACGCTGCTGGCCTACATGAACGGCTTCGACCCGCCACTGTCGGGATCATGGTGGACCATCGGCAACGCCGGCGAGGGCGGCAACCCGAACGGCCTGCAGCGCGCCTGGGGAACCGGCCACTACCGCCCGGAGCAGATCGCCGTGACCGACCGGCTGCTGTTCCGGCCGTGACCGCAACCATGGCCGTCCGCATTTGCCGCAAGCCCGCTGCAAGGCTTCGCAAATGGCCTGGCGACGTGCAGTGCCGTGCCGCGAGGTGCCGCCATGCCGGCAACTAGCCCGCAAAGCCAGTGGGACACGGAGGCGGAGTTCCGGCGCACGCTGTCGCCGTCGTTGTTCACGTCGTGGCAGATGACCTGCAACGCCTTCGGCGCGGCCGTTGCCGCCGGTCCCGGGCTGGTCCTGCTTGTGGGCGGCCCAGGATCGGGCAAGACCTTCACCTTGCTTGCCTATGCCGGGGGTACGACCAAGAAAGTGGGCCTGCGCAGCCTTGACGACCCTATGGAGCCGGATACGGAGATTGACCTCGTGGACAACGTCCATGCCGGGTCGCTGGCGAGGCTGACGCCGTTCGACGGCACGCGCGCCCTGGCCGTCGAACCGGCACTGGCCGAGCACCTCCTGCACGTCTTCCCGGAGGCCCGGATCGTGGCGATGCGGCCGATGCAGCCGCGCGACGTCCACATGATGGTCGAGGTGCGCCGGCCGCAGCTAGGTCTCCCGGTCGGCTACTTCACGTCCAAGGCGCTTGCGTGCCTGGACGAGTTGTGCACCGGCAATCCCCGGCGGCTGGACGACCTGCTGTTCCGGTCCTTGCGGCTGGCCGCATCTGCGGCCGCGGCACGGGTGTCGCCGGCTTTCGTGGAGCGGGCGGCACTGCAGATCGGGATGGCGGGCACCGGGGAAGACACTAGGCTCCTGGACCGGGAAGCGGCCTTGCGCCTGACGGGCGGCACCGGAAAATCCAGTCAGCCTTGGCGGCAGCGTGCGGACGCGCCCGGCTTCTGGCCAGGTGGCGCGGCCGCGCGGCGGGACATGCGGCGGGCCGGCGGTCCATCGGCGCGGCCCCCAGGCAAGCAGGCCGCAGCGCCGAAGCTGGCCGGGCAGGCGGCTCCGCTCCTGACCGTGGCGCGCAAGGCCGGCCCTGTCCGTGATGAGACGCTCTTTGCCCTGGCTCCAGCAGAGGCAGCGCGGGCCGGGAGACGCAGGCGGCGAACCGGGCGTCAGGCCTCAGTCGCTGCCGCGGTGGCCATTGTGGCCCTTGCCGTGGCGGCGCGCAACGTGCCCGGACTGCTTCCGGGGGACGCCAGGGGCGTGCACGACATGAACGGGGCTGCGTCGGTGAGCGTCGCCTTGCTGCCGCCGGTGGCACCGCCGCCCTTTCCAGATACGGTCCCGTCCCCCATACCCGCGCCTGCCGCACGGCCGGTCTCACCGGCAAATGCGCTGCCACCCGGCGGCCAGGTTGACCCCGCTGCGCCGCGGGGGGCTGCAATTGGGATTGCGGCGGTCCCGGAAGCGGCATCCGCGGCCATTCCGGAGGCAGTCTCTGCTGCCGTTTCCGGGGCAGTGCCGCGGCCTGCAGCGCCGGCCCGGTCGGCGGCGGCCATCGCAGAACTGCAGGGCGCCAGGCTGCCGGACGGGCCTGGGCAGGCCGGCGTGCGTCCGCGCAGCGCGGCGCGGGCCGATGGTGGGCCGGCACCAGCGTAGGAATTCTGTCTTTGAGCAGTAGAGATGCTGAGACTGGAGGAGCAGCAAGTGAGAGTGGTTGTAGCAATAGCACCTTGTTGCTGTGTCAAGCTGAAAACCAAAATTTGGTGCATACACAGATGTGGTGCAGCACAACGTCTTTGGTCTGTGGTCGACTTATCATGTCTAGATCACTTTAGTTGGTGAGAGAGCATGAGGCCTTTGTATGGGGAGCAGTTCAATTAACTAGCAAGGTACAAACACAGGGACAACTCTTCTTCCTACTTAGTTCATCTAGATTACTTATAGCCACCCTTTTGGGGTTG